>NZ_VSRN01000001.1:6006527-6310530 GCF_008369915.1 Dyadobacter sp. UC 10
ATTATGAAGCATATCGTCATTGTTGTTGAAGACGATCCTTACACGTGAACCAGCTTTCACCTGAATTTCTGAAATATCGAATTTAAGGCCCGGGACAGTGCCGATTGTGATCGTCTGATCGGGGCCTTTCGTCCAGCTGGCAGGCATCTCGGTCACTCTTTTTGCGGAAGCCGCCGTATTCGAAGCGCTGGTTTCAGCAGGCATGGTGTGGGCGCTATGATCAATTTCGGCAGCTTTTACGGTTGTTGTAAACTGCGCGCTGCTGACCGGATTGCCGGCTGCGATTTCATTGAGCGTGTAGTAAGCAGTTGCATGTAACAATGCATTGCCGTCTGTTCCTTTTACGCCATCGGCCTTAATCTCATGAATATATCCTTTTCGAAGTGAAGCCGGATCAACAACCAGCCTCACGCGCATGCCGTCCTCTGAAACGACGATCCCTTTTAGTGGTACCTCCTCCGTATTAATGATCGGGCTGCCATATGTAGAGTGGTATTTGTAAGTAAAACTATTCAGTTTGTAAGCATCCTGGGCGGCGGCGGCAGCCTTGTCAATCGGAGTGGTGAATGTGATCTCAAATCCATCGGGCATGGAACGGACGGTTTTCATTTCAAAAGGCATTTTACCTGTCCATACCAGTCGTTGAATTCCAAATTCCGACTTGCCGGTAGCCGACCAGCCCCGGCTCGTCTGACCAACGAACATCGATCCGTCGAGGCCCCATTCCAGTCGTAAAATTCCCGACATAAATCCTTCGCGGAAAGGAAAAACGGTTCCCTGCCACACGCCGTTTACCTTTTCAAGATCAACGCGTGTAATGATGCTGTGGCCTTGATCGCCTACAAACATTTGACCGGCGAAGGGACCAAATGCGCCATTGGTTATGTCTTCCTTAAAATCGGAAGTAGAAATACCTACCAGCGTATGCGGGAACCATACCGCGGGTGGCTTGATGCCCGGGACTTTTTTGGCCACATCATAAAGCGGTTCTCCGGTGTTAGGTACTTCGCTTGCTGTGATCTTCACCGGTGAGCCTTCTTCTTTGCTCCATTTCAAGCCTGCTGGATTACCTGCGAAGTCGCCTTTCTCAAGGTGTGTCATTCTGCCTGAGGCTACCCAGTCGCCCTGGTTTTCAGTATAAAAAATATCGCCTTTATAAGAACCGAATCCGGATGGGGAGCGCAAGCCGGTCGCATAGGGCGTAAGTTTTCCGTCTTCGCCCAATTTCAGCATCCAGCCTCTCCATTTGGATCCACTCGCGCCGCGGCCCACCCAGTCAAGGTTCAGGGTTACAAGCAGTTCACCATTCGGCATCGCCACAGGTCCGTAAGAATATTGGTGGTAATTTCCGGACAATGGCCATTTTGCGAATGAATCGTACACGTCGGCCACGCCGTCATTATTTGTATCGGCCAGGCGCGTCACTTCTCCGCGCTGGGATATCAGAAAATCTTTGCCCCGGTACAAAAGTCCAAGCGGCTCATGCAGCCCCGACGCAAATTTCTGAAATGAAGGTTTCCCGTCGCCTTTCAGATAAGGATTTCCGATCATCCACACTTCCCCCCGACGCGTTGAAGTAGCGAGCCGGCCGTCGGGCAGGACCTGCATTCCGCCTATTTCCATTTTAATATCCTCAGGAATCGGTATGGTAATAATGCGGTAAAAATCGTCTTCCTTGTTTGGCTTGGATTGCGAATAGGCATTCAGGCAGCCGAAGGAAATAAGCGTTGTTAAGAGTATATTTTTCATTTAAAAAAGAATGCGAGTGGAGTGATTTTACCAAAACATGGAGTAGCCGGTGGTGCCTGAGATCGGGAGAACCAGTTCCTGAACCCCGCCGGCTGGCCGGATCAGAGGCTTTACCTTCTTGTCTGTCTGTACATAAAACTGATCATCGATCTGGTAAAGCCCTTTCTCAATTTCCACGACCTTTTTGCCGCTTGCCAGTAATGCATACAGAGGTTTTTCGGAATTTCCCTGAACCTGGAAAGTACGTGACAATGTATTTCCATTAGATACCAGCTCGTCGGTTACAGTAGCTGTCCCCAGCGCATAGCGGAAAACCGGGTAACCTTGCGGATTGATATTATACCCGAGAAAGTTGATATTGGCTGAGTCGGGCCAGGCAGTATTGCTGTTTTCTAACGCCGCCAGGCTGCTTCTGCCTGAGACGTGTACTTTCAGGCCTGCGGGAAACAATAATTGCGGCTCGCCGCGTTCATACCACATTTCGGTAACGTCGGCAAACTTGCCTTTCCATGCCTGGAGTAATGCACCTCGGTTGAGATCCACTGTGTAATTCCAGCCATCCGGGCTTCCAACCGAAATACAGTGGGTCCGTTTTGATTTTTCACCATCTAGTAAAATAAAAGAACGCACCATTTCCGGACGCATGTTAGGATTTACACTAATGTAAGGCTTGGGCTCAGGCTCCGGAAGCGATGAAAGGGTATGCAGATCGTACGGACGAATGCCTGCTTTTTCGACTCTCAGGCCCAGTGCAGGCTGTCTCCACGGAAAACGGGAGTAGTGGATTTTGAACTTATGTTTCCCCTGGGTTAAGTTGGCCAAACCCTGGTGCGTTTCCTGTGAAGTGCTTTCGCCTGTGGCAAGTACGCTTTTCCCATCAATATCCAATGTAAGTAGCGGGCCCGAGTAAATCGTTGTAAAAATGTAGTCGCCGGCTTCGCTCACTTCCATTTCCCCTTCGTAAACCAGATGAAATTGCCGCATCCCGTTGGTTACTTCCTGGGTCAATGCCGCGGAGGAGCCTTCGTGATCGAGTTTGCTATATTCCTTACTGTCCCACTGGTCGGAATATACTTTGTAATTAAGCCCTGCTAATGTCAATGGTTTACGACTGGCGAGGAGCTGGTACCCGATATTTCTGAATGCAATAGTCCCTTTTGCCACTTCCAGCGCAAGCGGATGGCCTTCGGCAACCGGTTTGGAGCCAGGCAGGTAGATGGTTTCCAGAACTCGAACGCCGTTGAGCGACAAAGTATTCAGGCGGGCGGAGTTTGGTAGATTGTCGACAGATGCATCATAGGCCAGTTCGATCGTTTGCCACAAGCCCGGTGCCTTGGCCGCATTTTGAGTAGGGAATTGGCCCGCATAGCCGGAAGTAAGAGCACTCTCACCTTTAAGTTTGCTGCTGTCGGAAATTCGCACTTTCTGACCACCTGGCAATACAAGAAACCCTTCTGCGCCAGGAGAAAGAATGAACTCTGCATAAAAGCGCAGGTCGCTGGCTTTTAGCTTGGTTGTAATGACCGCGCCGGGGTTGCCGATCAGTATGCCTTCGCCTGACTGGGTTTTGACTTTACCGGTTCCCGATGGATGGATTGTGATATTTCCCTGGATGGTCCAGTTTGGCGAACTGGTTTCAAATGAGGTAAGATCTTTAAGGGGCAGGGGTGAGTAATTTCCTTTACCCGATTGCCCCCAGACTACCGCCGGGCAAGCGAGCAAAAAAAGGGAGACTTTCCGGAAAAAATAATGCATCGGCTTTATTAAGTGTATTGTTTACAATTAAAAAGCGAAGTTCGCAAATTTTTCTTCTAAAAGCTCTCATTAATTGTAATTAATTTTCAATTAAATAGCATATTCCTTAGAGATAAAAAAAGCCACATATAGTGGCTTTTGGTGTGAAACTGGATCTGTTCAATTTGATGACGATTTGATGCAAATGCAGTCGGATTTACAGGATGCATAGTAACCGGTTGTGCAGGATACGCTGCAGCAAGTGTTTGAGCATGAAACTGCACCAGGCCCACCCGAGGTCGCACATGTTGGAACCAGATCAGCACCACCTTTTTTATTGTCGTGGTTACCGTACACTGCAATTCCAACCGATTCTACTGCATTTGAGGATAGATAGTTTTCGGGTAGCTTAGCCTTCATTTCATTAAAGATGTCATTCCTCACCACAAATTCGGTCTTTTTGCCAGAAACGGGATCGTTTATAATGAGCGCAGAGCGTAAAAACAAAACCTCATATTTTCCTGATTTCAGAACGGGAGCATCCGTGCCGCCGGCGAAATAGAGCCTGATTTCATACGGATTGATACTTGAATCGTGAAGCTTGATGATAAGCTGCTTTTGATCGCCGCCAGGCGCGTTAATAACATCCACTTTGCCAACCTTGCTATAAAAACCTTGATTTTGAGTTGCCAAATTTGGCGCATCTTGTAAGAAGACTTGTTTGGATACGTTACCGTCGGACTTTTCGCAGGAAAAGAAGCACACTACCGCCGCAATAAAACACAGTGTGACAAAAAGAAAAGTTTTTTTCATGACTTCTGTTTGTTTAAAGTTCTTTGCAAAGCTATATCAATGTTAACAGCTTGTAAATCCCTCCTTTAGGGGGATTTTTCATTTGATTCGGCTAACTTCTTGATGTACATAATCGCAAAAACTGATAGTGACGTGAGGGTATCACCACTTCTCTGTGCTTTGACACGAATGTTTTTCCGATGACTTTTAATCGTCTCAGTTGTTCTGCACAGCTGCTGCGCGATCGCTTCTGTGCCGTATCCTTCGGCGATCAGGTTTAAAACTTCGAGCTCTCTCTTTGTAAACATAATGTTGATGAATTTGCCCGACGAATACTAGTGAAAATAAATTCATTTAGGGGGGGGGTGTTTTTTAACCGGCTAGTATGAATTATTCTGTTGAAAATCAGATCATTTGGGAGGCTTGTGCCAACAAAATAAGCGGAACCTAATTCCTGCCTGGAAAATCTTACAAATGTTTAATGAGATTTAAATTTATATCGAGGAAGTGTGCAACCCCGGCTGACCGGCAGCTTGGGATAGTGTATTAGCGTACCTAGCAGAAAAGTAATATGCGCGGCCCGCTCCCGATTCTTCATTGAGACAACTTCGGCTCCAATTATTTTAGTTCTTTATACAGAAAATAGCAATCTGAATGCAACTTCTTGTAAGGTGCTTGATTAGAAGAACATGTGAGCTGAGGTAGGCGCATTTTCTTTTAAAAAAAATTCTTAAATTTAATGCAATCCCCCCTTCATCAGGCAACAATGATAATGTGCCGAAAGTCGAAGAGCGGTTACTCTCCTAACTGTTTATTGTTCAATACAGATTTTTTCTATCTCAGTCTTTCAATATCTCTGAGCCACATTGGCGATGGTTGATTTGTTCATAGTAAGTTAATAAATACTTAACACATATCGGTTTCCAATCCCGCATGTTTGTATTTTGAAATAACGGTCTCAGTGCCAAGGTCTTTTCTTAATAATAACAATTAAAACGTTTCTGCACATGATTGAACATTTCTACTTTCTCTTGCGGCCTGGTTTCTTGGGACGAAGCAGGCAAGCCATTCTCCTCACCGCTTTTCTCCTGTTTTCGCAGGCAGTTGTTGCACAGACGGATGTGACCGGAAAGGTGACTTCGAAGGAGGACAACGTCCCGATTCCGGGCGTCAGCATTGTGCTGAAAGGAACAACGATAGGTACCATTACCGATGCTGAGGGAAATTACAAAATAGACGTGCGGGGCAATGCTCCGGTGTTGACTTTCTCATTCCTGGGGTTTGCTTCTCAGGAAGTTAGTGTAAATGGGCGCAGCAGTGTGGATGTTGTGATGTCTACCGACCTGCGCCAGCTAAACGAGGTTGTGGTTACTGCCCTTGGTATTAAAAAGGACATCAGAAGGATCGGTGTAGCGATTCAGACTGTCGAAGGCGCATCGATCGTCAAGGCGCGGGAGCCTAATGCAATCAATGCACTGGCCGGTAAAGTAGCTGGCCTTACAGTTGGGATACAGCCCGAATTGCTACGCAAACCGAACATCCAGCTCAGAGGTAATTCAGATATTCTGTTTGTTGTGGACGGTGTACCTGTCAATTCCGATACCTGGAATGTCAGCCCGGACGATATCGACACTTATTCCGTATTAAAAGGAGCATCTGCTTCCGCACTGTATGGTTTTCGCGGGAAAAATGGTGCGATCCTGATCACCACCAAACGTGGTTCAAAGGATAAAAGAGGGTTTTCGGTCGATTTCAATTCGTCTACAATGGTCGACAACAGTTTTTACGCAATCCCGAAAGTGCAGGATCTGTACGGCCCGGGTGATCACGGACGCTATGCATTTGGAGACGGAAAAGGAGGGGGTTTGAATGACGGCGACTATGATGGGGGCTGGGGACCGAAGTTTGAAGGCCAGCTTATTCCCCAGTACGACAGCCCCGTGGATCCCGTGACGGGCAAGCGGCAGGGAACTCCGTGGGTAGCGCGAGGCAAGGATAACCTGTCGAGATTTTTGCGACCGGGTTTGCTTTCAACCAATAATGTATCTGTGTCGGCGTCGGGAGAGAAATACAACATCCGGTTTTCGACTTCCCACACGCATCAAAAAGGAATTGTTCCGAATACCAAGTTGAATATCACAAATTTTAATATGGTGGCGGATTATAATTTCTCGAAAAAGCTGAAATTCAATTCATCCCTGCAATACAACCGTCAGTATACGCCGAATATCCCTGATATCAACTACGGGCCTAACTCGATCATTTACAATATTGTATTATGGGCCGGAGCTGACTGGGATGTGGATGAAATGCGCAATTACTGGCAGCCGGGTAAGGAAGGTTTGCAACAGATCTATGCCGAGTACCAGCGTTATAATAATCCCTATTTCATGAGCTACGAGTGGCTCAGAGGTCACCAGAAGTCTGATATTATCGGTCAGGCGGCGATGACTTACCAGTTTACCGACTTCCTGGAAGCCACATTACGGTCACAGATCACGACTTGGAGTTTGTTCAGAAATGAAAAAATGCCTTATTCAGCTGGTTCATATGGCCGAGACGAGCGCAGGGGAGATTATCGTGAAGACCGCCGAAATTTGTTTGAAAACAATACGGATATTCTAGTGAAGTTTGATAAGGATATTGTTCCTGGTTTGAATGCGAAGATATGGCTTGGAGGAAATATCCGTAGTTTCGAATATAATTCTTCTTACGGCTCAACGAATTATCTTAACGTACCGGGCCTGTATAATTTCAGCAACTCAGCTAATCCGGTGAAAATTCAGAACTTCAATTCTGCGATGCGTGTTGCGTCAGCCTATTATTCTGCCGATTTTACATTTAAAGACTATTTTACACTCTCAGCGACGGGAAGGGTGGACAAATTGTCAACCTTGCCTTCGGGAAGCAATTCTTTCTTTTATCCGTCAATTGCTTTATCTACTGTTATTTCTGACTATGTTCAGCTGCCTGAGCTAATTTCATTCCTAAAAATTCGCGGATCTTATGCCAATGTGAAAGACGGTTTGACTGCGTCAACGATCGGTACGACGTCAAGTAATACAAACCCGCTGGAATATGGTGATCAGTACAGGTCTCCATATGATGGCCCTTCTTACCAGAATGCAGCGGTATATTCAACACCGTTTGCATACAACAATACGCCTGCAGCTTATTTCACCAATCAGCTTGATAATCCTGGTTTAGTACCAAATACATCCTCACAAACGGAAGCTGGTCTGGATGTACGTGTGATGGAAAACAGGCTCGGACTTGACGTAACTTATTTCGTTTCAAACGACGGCCCGAGGATCTTCGCGCTGCCGGTGTCGACTACAACGGGTTACAGCTCGGCACTTGTGAACGGTATCAAAACCAAAAAAACGGGGTGGGAGGCCTCTCTTAGCGGTTCGCCAATCCGTAGCGAAAATGGGTTCAATTGGGATATAGTAGCCAACTACTCCACTTTCAAAGAGGTATTGACCGAAATTTATCCTGGCCAGGACGCATTGAACACCTTCTTCCGTGTGGGCGACAGGATGGACAAATATTATGGTCGCGCATTTGCAAAAACAACTGACGGGCAGATCATTAACGACGATTCGGGGAGGCCAATTTATTCGCCTGTGAACCAGTTCCTGGGGTATGTTAATCCAAAATTCGTATTGGGTATCAACAACAAATTCAATTATAAGAATATCAATTTCAGCTTCCAGTTCGATGGTCGTTTCGGTGGGGTGATCTCTAACTATATTCAGAAGCAAACTTTCCGTGGTGGTCGCCATATTGAGCTGATCCAGGGGCAGTTAGGAGCTTCCAGAGAAACGGATTACCAGGCATTCAAGAACAATACCGAAAACAAAACGTATGTGGGGGAAGGTGTGCAGGTGGCGAATGGAGCTGCGCTTAATTTTGATGCAGACGGGAAGATCACCAATCTCGCGGAACTAAACTTCAAGCCTAATGCAACTGCGCAAAACGTGCAGGATTGGGTAAGCCGCTATTATAACAGCGACGAGGGTAATTTGATGAGCCGGTCTTTCGGAATGCTGCGCGAGGTGGTTTTGGGCTATACGCTTCCACAAAGCTGGCTGACAAAAAGCAAATTTATCCACAATGCATCGGTGTCTTTGGTAGGAAGAAACCTGTTGTATTTCGCGGAGAAGAAAGATCTGGACCTGAACCAGTTCGTATCGGGCGGCAGCTCTGATCTGCAAACGCCTTCTGTGCGTCGCTACGGGGTTAATGTAAGCCTCACATTCTAGTCTCTGGTTTTAATCTGTCATTTGAAAATATTGGTAACGATGAAATTCAACTATAAAATCATAGGATTGAGCACTGTTTTCGCCCTGATGCTGTCGGGCTGCGAGCGGAGCTTCGAGGATCTGGAAAGAGATCCAAACCGCCCTGTAACGGCACCCGCGTCGCTCGTTTTAAAGGGTATTGAAATGGATATGTACGCCAATACCGGCACACCTTTCAGCGACGAAATGCGCTGGAACCAGTTTTATGCGATTAATTACAACTATTACGGTAATAACGAATACCAGTGGTCAACCTTTGACGACCATTATCCGACGCTGAAAAATGTCGTTAAAATGGAAGAAGAAGCGAGGCGGGCCGGTGCGGCCGAGGTCAATGTTTATTCTGCGCTCGGCAAGTTTTTCAGGGCTTTTTTCATTGATCAAATGTCCGTTCGTGCCGGAGATCTTCCGATGAGCGAAGCGTTGCTGGGTTTAGAAAATCTGAATCCGAAATATGATTCGCAAAAGGATGTCTATATGCAGATATTGACGTGGCTTGACCAGTCAAATGCGGAAATGACGTCGCTGATCGCAGCGGGGGATACCAAGGTTACCGGCGATTTCTACCTGGGCGAAGACCTCAAAAAATGGCAGAAGGTGGTGAATGGTTTTCGTTTAAGGATGCTGATCCGTCTGAGCAAAAAGGAAAATGAAGCGGGTATGAATGTGAAGAGCCAGTTTGCAGAGATTATTTCCAACCCAGCCAAATATCCGATCATGGCGGGAATGGACGATAACCTGGAATTTGAGTTCAATATTTTTAACAAGTACCCGTCCAATCCCGACAATTTTGGTTTTGATGCTACCAGGCAAAATATGGCCCAAACTTATGTAGGCTTGCTCACCGCCCGGAAAGACCCGCGCGTGATGGTGACAACAGAGCCGGCAGGAGCACAGCTGAAAGCAGGTAAACTGCCTTCTGATTTTTCGGCCTTTATAGCAGCCAGCTCCGGGGAAGACCTTTCGGATATGTCTAACAAAGCGGGGAAAGACAATGGTGCTGGTTTTGCTCCGGGTGAATATTCATTTCAGAGCAGGTCGAGGTACTATTCCAATTACACGGGAGAAAATACGTTCATCATCGGGTATCCTGAATTGTGCTTCAACATTGCTGAGGGGATTAACCGGGGCTGGGCAACCGGAAGTGCAGAGGACTGGTACAAAAAAGGTATCAAGGCTTCGCAGGAATTTTATGGAGTAAAAACCGGCGCATTGACAATGACCTATTCCAAAACAGGCGGGCGCGCGTCGACCGACTTTGTCAATTATACGATCAATTTCAATTTTGACGAATACTACGCACAGCCCCTTGTGAAATATGCGGGTAACACGGTTGCGGGTCTGGAACAGATCGTCACGCAGAAGTATCTGGCATTCTTTATGAACTCTGGAATGGAAGCGTATTTTAACTACCGCAGGACTGGTTTTCCAAAGTTTATGACTGGCGTTGGAACTGGAAATTCGGGCAGGATAGCGGTGCGCTGGCAATATCCTCTGACCGAGCGGACAACGAACGAAGCTAACTACAAAGCTGCTATTCAGAGTCAATTTTCGGGAAAAGATGATATTAATGACCTGATCTGGCTTTCAAAGTAATGCCGATGCATGTTGACAATGCCGTTGTCGGGGTCTCTATTGATGTTGTTTGATGTCTCTGTTGGTGTTCTCTTGCCCCTGTTGGTTTTGTCTTGCCCCTGTTGGTGTTGTCTTGCCTCTGTTGGTGTTGTCACCAACATTTGTACCAGCGCTGGTTAGGTCGTTGGTGACAACACCAACGAAGGCAAGACAACATTAACGAAGGCATCAACATACCAACGAAGGCGGAGAGGCCGATGAATAACAAAAGAAGGAGCGACATTGCCGCTCCTTCTTTTGTTTGACGCCTATGTTGGTGTTGTCACCAGCAATTGTCACCAACATTTGTACCAGCGCTGGTCAGTCGTTGGTGACAACACCAACGAAGGCAAGACAACACCAACGAAGGCAAATACCAACGAACACAAGACAATATCAACGAAGGCGGAAAGGCCGATGAATAACAAAAGAAGGAGCGACATTGCCGCTCCTTCTTTTGTTTGACGCCCCTGTTGGTGTTGTCACCAACATTTGTACCAGCGCTGGTCAGGTCGTTGGTGACAACACCAACGAAGGCAAATACCAACGAACGCAAGACAATACCAACGAAGGCAAGACAACACCAACGAAGGCAGTAATCAATGCGCTTCCAGCCAGTTAGCGCCGACACCAATCCCCGTCTCCATTTTCACGATCATCGGAATCGCATTACGCATCAAATCGTCTACTTTTTCTTTCAGGAAATCAATTTCGTCGCGGTGCACATCGAATACCAATTCGTCATGTACTTGCAGGATCATGCGCGATTTCAGCTTTTCTTTTTGCATGAAATCGTGGATATTGATCATCGCAACTTTGATCATATCTGCTGCCGAGCCCTGGATGGGAGCGTTAATGGCATTTCGTTCTGCATAGCCACGGTTCGTCTGGTTGCCTGATATGATATCGGGCAGGTACCGTCTTCTTCCCAGGATCGTTTCAACATATTTTTTCTCACGCGCGTCGTTGACAATCCGGTCCATGTAACCTTTGACAGCCGGAAACTCTTCGAAATATGCCCTGATAATTTCGCTGGCTTCACCACGTGGTATACCAAGCCGCTGCGCCAGTCCAAATGCTGAAATGCCATAAATAATTCCAAAATTGACCATTTTAGATTTCCGGCGCATGTCGGATGTTACTTCTTCGAGGGGCACGCCGAAAACTTTGCTGGCCGTGGTTGCATGGATATCACGTCCCTGGTTGAATGCCTCGGTCATACTCGCGTCCTGACTGAATGCCGCCATAATACGCAGCTCTATTTGCGAATAATCGGCAGAGAGGATTTGAAAATCGTCGTTATCCGGTACAAATGCTTTTCTGATCTCCCGGCCACGCGGCGTACGGATCGGGATGTTCTGCAAGTTGGGGTTGGTAGAACTAAGGCGGCCCGTAGCTGCAACAGCCTGATTATAAGACGTATGTATCCGACCGCTTTTTCTACTTACCAGCAGCGGTAGCGCGTCCACATAGGTCGATTTCAGCTTTTGCAGTTCGCGGTAATCGAGGATTTTCCGCGCGATCATGTGGTTATTTTCAAGATCGGACAGAATATCCTCGCCTGTCGCATACTGCCCGGTTTTAGTCTTTTTGGGCTTTTCGATCAGCTTCATTTTTTCAAATAAAACTTCTCCCAGCTGCTTCGGCGAGCTGATATTAAACGATTGGCCAGCCGCCTCGTAGATTTCGGACTCCGTTATACGTAAGTCGGATTCCAGTACAGCCGACATTTCCTTCAAGGCATTAATATCCAGCCTTACCCCCGTACTTTCCATCGAAGCTAGCACTTTGAGCAGCGGCATTTCAACGTCATAGTAGAGTTTTGAAGCACCCACCTTCGGAATTTCACGGGTAAAAATGGTATTGAGCTGCAAAGTAATATCTGCGTCCTCTCCGGCATATTGCGTGATCTCGGGAATTGAAACATCCCGCATCGTTCCTTGTTTTACGCCTTTTTTACCGATGAGCGAGGTAATTGAAACGGGGTCATAGTTGAGATAGGACGCGGCCAGAATATCCATTCCGTGCCGCTTATCCGGTTCCAGGATATAATGGGCAAGCATGGTGTCGCTCATTTTTCCTTTTACCTCAATACCGTAATTTTTCAGGATAAGCAGATCGTACTTAATATTCTGGCCGATCTTTTCAATAGACTCATTTTCAAAAACTTCCCTGAAGTTTTCCACAATTTCCTGGGCTTTGTCGCGATCTGCCGGTACGGGGATGTAAAATGCCTCGCCAGCCAGGTAGGAAAAGGAAAGTCCGACAAGTTCGGCATCGATCGTATCCAGGGAAGTTGTTTCGGTGTCAAAACAAAATGACTCCTGCAAACTGAGGTAATATGCCAGACTTTTCATTAGCTCCGGCGTATCGACCGTATGGTAGCGGTGAAAAGTATTGTCGATTGTCCTTCGGGTAGTCGGTATCCTCAGGTCTTCGTACGCTTGCTCGGGTGCGTCGTCGTCGGCTATGCCTTCGCTAAGAATGGCAGGCTGTTTGCCGACTTCTTCCGTCGGGTTGCCAAACAAGTCGAGCTGTGCTTTCTGGGGCTTCGAGGCCGTGCGGGAAACCTGAGTGGTTTGGATCGGCTGACCGACTCCAAGTACGCGTTGTTTTAATGTTTTGAATTCCAGCTCATCGAAAAGCGCTACAATCTGGTCGGCATTCGCGGGACAAATGGTCAGATCTTCGGCGTCGAATGGTACCGGCACTTTAATATCGATCGTCGCGAGTTGTTTACTAAGGATCGCTTTATCGAAATTATCCCTGATTTTTTCACCCAGTTTACCTTTGATCTCGTCGGCGTGGGTGATCAGGTTTTCAATCGTGTCATATTCCTCTATCAGTTTCTGGGCCGTTTTCTCGCCTACACCAGGAACGCCGGGAATATTGTCGACCGCGTCGCCCATCAGGCCCAGAATATCAATAACCTGGTCAATGCGTTTGATCTGCCAGCGTTCGAGGATCTGGTCCACGCCAAGTACTTCGGCGCCTTTTCCCAGGAATGCAGGCTTATATATATACACATGCTGTTCCACCAACTGGCCGTAATCCTTGTCGGGCGTCATCATAAAGACTTCGAAGCCGGCATTGGATGCTTCCTTGGCGATGGTACCAATGATATCGTCGGCCTCATAACCGTCGAGTTCAAGTATGGGAATGCACATCGCTTTGAGCAACCTTTTTACGAGCGGAATCGCAACGGTGATATCTTCCGGCTGCTCCTGGCGCTGGGCTTTGTATGCCTCAAACTGCACATGGCGGAAGGTGGGAGCTGCGGTATCGAACGCTACTCCGATGTGTGTAGGCTTTTCTTTTTGCAAAACTTCCAGCAGTGTATTTGTAAAACCGAATACGGCGCTGGTATTTAATCCTTTCGAAGTTATCCTCGGTGCTTTGATAAAAGCGAAGTGTGCACGGTATATCAACGCCATCGCGTCGAGCAGGAAAAGCTTATGAACGGGTTTATCCATGAGGTAAGAATGGTTATGGAATTCAAATATAGTGTATGTAAAAAGACTGAGACGGATTACTGGTGATTTTTTGTAGATTGCTGATTAAGAAGCTTCTAGCGATATTATTCTTTCTAAAAGTTAACTACGTATAGTATTTGTAGTTATTATTTTAAATATAAATCTAATATTACTTTTGAATAATTTTATTCATTTTAAAAGTATTAAAAGAATTGTATTATTTGGGCGGAATAAATTTACCAAGCTAATTAAAAGAAAAGTACTTGTTTTAATATTTAACCTTTAATTATGTTTTATACTATCAATAAAAATTAAACTTATAATAAGTTTTAAAATAATTATACCTTTAATACTTACTATACATTGATAACTTTTAATATTATCACACCAATGAGAATTATTTTACCGTTTTTAGCTGTTATCGTTTTTTCATGTAATCAGAATAAAAAGTTGGAAAGAGAAGCATACCAATGGCCGGAAGCAACGCCTCCCGTAGCAGAGAAAAAAGACCATGAAACCGGAATGCATGGCGACAAACGAAATGATGAGTACTATTGGATGGCCGACTATTTCAGCAAAGGGGCCGACAGCAATAAAGTAGTAGATTATCTGAAAGCCGAGAATGCGTATACAGACAAGTTGCTCGCCGGAACCGAGCAGTTGCAAAAAGAGCTGTTCTCGGAAATGAAAGGCCGCATCAAAGAGAAGGACGAATCGGTCCCGGTCTTCAATAATGGATATTGGTATTACACCAGAAGCGAGGAAGGAAAACAATATTTCAAGTATTGCAGGAAAAAAGGAATGCTGGAAGCGAAAGAGGAAATTTTGCTTGATGTAGACCAGATGGCCGAGGGGCATCCCTATTATTCAGCTGCGGGATTCAGTATCAGCCCTGACAATAAGTTGCTGGCTTACGGAGTGGATACGGTTTCACGCCGGGAGTATATCATGAAAATCAGGAACGTCGAAAGCGGTGAGGATTTGAGTGATGCGGTTAAGCGCACTGAACCGGGTTATGAGTGGGGAAATGATAATAAAACGCTGTTCTATACAGCCAAGAATGCGAAAACGCTTCTAAGCGAAAAAATCAAGCGGCATACTGTCGGGACTGACGCTAAAAAGGATGTGGCCGTATACACCGAGAAAGATAATAGCAACTATATCGGTGTGGGCAAAAGCAAATCTGAAAAATACATTGTCATCGCGTCTTCCGCGACGATGTCGTCCGAGTACAGAATCCTCGACGCAGACAAACCGGAGGGAGAATTTCAGGTTTTTCAACCGAGAATGAAGGACGTGATCTACGATATTGACCACCATGACGACAAATTCCTGATTGTGACCAACAAAGACGCGCTGAACTTCAGACTGATGGAAACACCGGTAGGGCAGACGGGCGTCGAAAATTGGAAGGAAGTAATCGCAACCAGAAAAGACGTTCTACTCGAAGGAATTGAGGTTTTTAAAGACTTTTTAGTAGTCAGCGAGCGGAAAAACGGTTTGTTGCAGATCCGCATCCGTAACATTAAAACCAATGCCGAGCATTATGTGGACTTTGGCGAGGCGGCTTACACCGCGCATCCTTCCGCAAATCCCGAATACGATACAAAGAATCTTCGTTACAGTTACACGTCACTGACGACGCCCAATTCCGTGTACGATTACGACATGGAATCGAAGAAAAAGGAACTTAAAAAGCGCCAGGAAGTGCTGGGAGGTTACAATCCGGAGGAGTATGTGACGGAGCGGTTATATGCCACTGCAAGGGATGGCGTACAGGTCCCGATTTCGCTTGTCTATAAAAAAACAACGGGGAAAAGTCCGCAATCACCGCTTTTGCTTTATGCGTACGGATCATATGGTTACAGTACCGATCCTAGTTTCAGCAGTACAAGGCTCAGTTTGCTGGATCGCGGCTTTGTGTATGCAATCGCGCATATCCGTGGCGGGCAGGAGATGGGGCGTCAGTGGTACGAGGATGGGAAAATGTTTAAAAAGAAAAATACTTTCAACGATTTCATAGATTGTGCGGAGCATTTGATCAAAGAAAACTACACTTCCACGGCGCATTTGTATGCAATGGGAGGAAGCGCGGGCGGTTTGCTCATGGGGGCTGTCGCCAACCTGCGCCCTGATCTTTGGAACGGAATAGTGGCAGTGGTACCGTTTGTAGATGTGGTGACCACTATGCTGGATGAAAGTATCCCGTTGACTACCAATGAGTTTGATGAATGGGGAAATCCGAAGAACAAAGAATCTTATGAATACATGAAGTCGTATTCACCGTATGATAACGTCGGGAAAAAAGCATATCCCAATATGCTGGTTATGACCGGCCTGCACGACAGCCAGGTGCAATACTTTGAGCCAGCCAAGTGGGTCGCGCGGTTGCGTACGCATAAAACGGATAAAAATGTTCTTATTCTTAAAACGAACATGGAAGCCGGTCACGGCGGGGCATCGGGACGATTCGACTATCTGAAAGAGATCGCCGTGGAATATGCATTTATGTTCGCGCTGGAAGGGATCAATGAGTGAATGAAAAATGATTGAATGATTGAATGACCGAATGACTGAATGACTGAATGATTGAATACCAGCATTAATATTCAATCATTCAATCATTCGGTCATTCAAAATTAAAGATTGCCGATTGCCTGCTCCACATCTCCAATAATATCATCGATATGCTCGATACCTACCGAAATACGAAGCTGTGTTGGTAAAACTCCAGCAGAAACCTGTTCTGACTCAGAAAGTTGCGAATGTGTGGTCGAAGCCGGGTGGATGATGAGCGTTTTCGCGTCGCCGACATTTGCCAGGTTACTGATCAGTTTGAGATTGTCTACAAATTTCTCAGCAGTTTGCTTTTCGCCTTTTAGAGAAAATGACAAAACTCCTCCAAATCCTCTTGTCAGGTATTTTTTAGCCAATCCATGGTATTTATTACCTTCCAGTCCAATGTAATTTACCCCTTCCACAGCAGGATGTTTTTCAAGCCACTGCGCCAGTTTAAGCGCGTTTTCAGCGATACGCTCTACGCGTAATGTGAGTGTTTCCAGGCCTTGGAGGAATAGGAAAGAGTTGAAAGGGGATAGGGAAGGGCCCCAGTCACGCAGACCTTCCACGCGGGCGCGGATGATGAACTGAATATTGCCAAAAGGTCCTCCGATGCCGAATACATCGTTCATAACGAGCCCGTGGTAGCTTGGCGACGGTTCGGTAAACTGCGGAAATTTGCCGTTGCCCCAGTTGTAAGTTCCTGCATCAACAATCACCCCGCCTATCGACGTGCCGTGGCCACCGATCCATTTTGTCGCCGATTGTACCACAACATGCGCACCATACTTGATAGGCTGGCATATTGCACCCGCTGCCCCAAATGTATTATCCACGATGAGCGGAAGGTCATGCTTATTGGCCAGCGCCGCAAAAGCCTCAAAATCCGGCACGCTGTAACTCGGATTACCGATCGTTTCCAGATAAATGAATTTTGTTTTTTCATCAATCAGTTTCTCAAAGCTGGCGACATCGTCTCCATCAGCAAAACGTGCTTCCACGCCAATATTCTTAAAAGAATTTTTAAACTGATTAAAAGATCCGCCGTAAAGGAAAGAGGTCGTCACAAAATTGTCGCCGACAGTCGTGATATTATTAATGGCCAGAAACTGGGCCGAATGTCCGGAAGCAGTAGCCAGTGCCGCCACGCCACCTTCCAAAGCAGCTATGCGCTTCTCGAAAACATCGTTGGTCGGATTCATGATCCGGGAATAAATGTTGCCAAATTCTTTTAATGCGAACAGGTTGGCAGCATGTTCTGCATTGTTGAAAACGTAGGACGTAGTCTGATAAAGAGGCACTGCACGGGAATTGGTAACCGGATCGGGCTGCTGGCCGGCATGGAGCTGCAAGGTTTCGAACTTCATTATTTTGAAAGGTTAATGTGGACAAAGCCCAAATGTATTAAAATAACGATAGATTAGTATATCAAATTAGTAGTCTTTTGTTTGCCGAATAATAACTTGCACAATTCCCGGGAAGACAATGTTAGTGTCTGCCTACAAGATCGAGCAGGTTATCAAGCTGTTTTTGAAGCAGTGATATTGTCAATTTGTCCGTAAGCGAGCCTATTTCAACCTTATGCTTACTATCCGGAATGGATAGAGCAGAGTTTTCATTACGGACTGTGCCAAGGGCTGTCAGTGTAAGCAGGAGGGAGGCGAGCGCCTTGTCGCCTCCTGTATGCAGCGGCGACGCACTAATCGCCGAAACCGGTTTCTCATTAAACTCACCCGTCGCTACGGTCCAGTCCAATGCATTTTTCAATGTGCCTGGAACTCCAAAGGCATATTCAGGTGTGCAGATCATTATCCCGTCCGCTTGCCGCAGCGCCGTCTTGAATTTCACTACACCGTGTGGATCTTCCACACCCGGAATGAAATGCGGGATTTCGTCCAGGCCTTGGAAGATTTGGAAGGAGGTATTTTCGGGCAGCAAAGATTCGACCGCCCGAAGGATGATTGTGTTTGTTGATTCCGTGCGAAGGCTGCCGGATATACCCAGGAGATTAATTCTTTTCATGGTTCAATTTAAGCGGTCTCCCGGAGCGAACCAATTTCGGCTTGTTATTTGGCTACCACATTGTAAAAATTGTAGTCGGTCATCGGCGCATCTGTGAAGCCAAGATTTCGTCCCATCGTAACGATTTGTCCCCGGTGATAAGTGCTGTGGTTCATACAATGCAGGATATATTCAAAATTAGGAAAGTTGCATTCGAACCAGGGATTCACCACCAGCGTATCGTTTTCCAACGCCCTCGCGGATAGGGTCTCTACGTATTCGGCAAGCTCCTGAGATTGCGCCATAAGGCGGGAAAAAGTTTCTTGCAGGTCTCCATCAAAATCCTGGCCACTGTAATTACTCTCCGGATTTATCACAGACAGCCAGTAACGCTGCGTTTCAAGGATATGGATCAACGTAACGCGGATCGTTGAAAAACTTGAAACTACTTCTTTTTCAAGTAGTTCTGTTGGTTTTGTCCTAAGCCAGTTGACCAGCGTGCAGTTCGCCCAGTGGTTGTAATCCACATAGTTCTTCATCAGATAAGCAATGCTTGATTCGGTAGTCGGAGTTGCAACGATCTGTGACATATTGGTTGTGGTTTTGGTTCGATACAAAATAAACCTGTACCGATGACAACAGTATGTCAGTAGGTTTTTAGTTATTTCAAATTTTCTGAAATCTGGCCTAACAAGTCTTTGACGATCGTTTTGAGGGAAGCCGGTTCCAGAATAGTTGCATTAGGAGCGATCATCAGGTACCAACGCGCGAAACCATCCAGGCTGCTGGTGAGGAAGCTCATTTCTATGCAATCCTCGTGAATGATCTCTGAGACGAAACCATAGTAAATGCGTTGCTCGCCCACGTAGCGCGCTATCCGCTTATCCATTTTTATCCGTACCAGTCTCAAATTCTGTCCCTCGTGGCCCATTTCAAGAAAGTCTTTAAGAGGGGCGTGCCGGTGTTCAAAAGGCCGGTCGGTTATTTCAGAATGCAGGATGCGATCCGAGCGGAAGTTGCGGTAGTCGTTCCTGAGGTGACAGAATGCGATCGTATACCAGTAATTGTTTTCATGGTAGAGGCCCACTGGTTCAATGATCCTTTCCAGCTGGTTGTCGCTGTTGATAGCGATGTAGAGGATCTTTGCAATTTTCTTTTCCGATATACTTTTGAGCAGGATATCGAGTGTGTTGCTGGTAGGCTTGTGAAATGCATGGTTAACCCTGCGGACTGCGATATGATCTTCAAGACTCTCCACAACCGATTTTTCGCTGCTTCTCAGCACCGCCTTTACCTTGAACATGGCCGACTGATACTGGGATTGGGTCGAGAAATCGGTGAATTTCTCCATCAGTTTTTCGGCGGTAATGAATGTTCGCGCTTCTTCTTTGGTGAACATAACAGGAGGCAGGCGATAGCCATCCATGATCGAATAGCCTACGCCTGCCTCGCCTATAATAGGAACCCCGGCCTCTGCCAGCGAACTAATATCCCTGTAAACCGTCCTCAGACTGATTTCGAACCGCTCGGCAAGATCCTGGGCCTTTACAATTTTGCGGGATTGGAGCTGGATCAGAATAGCGGTAATACGGTCAAAGCGGTTCATTCGCGTCGTTTGAGAAATGGTTGACGCAAATATGCTTAAACTACGGCTTCTCTCAAATGAAAAGCCTCCGAAATCAGTTCGAAAGATCTTAATCTGGTTTCAACCGTATCTGCCATGGTCGAAATGATTATCTCATCCACTTCGAAATCATTTGCAAGTGCTGTAAGTTGCTCCTTTACAGCTTCTTTTGTACCGGAAATTACCCTGCCGCTATTGTATCTCAGGCGTTCCAGCTCACCTGGCGTGAAGCGATAGTTCCTGACGGTCTCGGGGTCAGGAAACGGTCCAAACTTCCCCTTCTCAAATTCTATCAGCACATAATCCATCATTTTTCGCATTTCTGCTGCTTTTTCTTCGGTTTCTCCGCACAGGACAAAAACCGAAAGGATTGCATGCGGCTCGGGATATTGATCAGACGGGCGAAAGTTGCGGCGATACGTTTCCACTACATCCGGTCTTACGAACCCGTTAATAAACTTGGCAACTGCCAGCCCGAGGCCGAAACGGGCGGCGATATTGCTGCTTCCGCCGCTTGAACTCAATATCCATTGCATTGGAATGGTTTCCGATTGCGGCGTGGCGTAAATGAACCCTCTGTCGGTGCCCGCAGTATCCCTGAAAAAATGCTGCAAGTGTTCCAGTTGCCGCAAATAGCTGCTTTCACTGAAATCGTTGGAAGGGTTTAATAAAGAAGAAGTTAACCGGTCGGTCCCGGGTGCGCGGCCCATTCCCAGGTCGATCCGGCCGGGAAAGAGCGTTTCGAGCATCCGGAAGTTCTCTGCCACTTTCAATGCACTGTGATTAGGCAGCATGATGCCGCCTGAGCCAATGCGTATTTGTTTGGTTGCATCGGCCAGCTTGACCATTAGAACCTCGGGGGTTGAGCCGGCTATAAAAGTTGAATTATGGTGTTCTGAAACCCAAAAACGGCTGTATCCCAACTCTTCGGCCACTTTTGCGGTGTCGATCGTCTCCTGAATTGCCTGCTGTACCGTAGTTCCGGCACGAACCACAGACTGGTCAAGTATTCCTAGTTTAATATTACTCATGACACATAGTTGTTTATTCAGACAACAAGCGTCAGCGTATTTATATTCATTGAAAAGGCAAATCAGGGCTTTCCTTTTGGAAAGTAGGGGAGATCAAAGAGGGGCCGCCCGCTTCCAGTAAGTTGATTTTCCCAGCAGCGGAAAACCGATGTAGCTGCGAATTTCGAGCAGCTCATCACGCAGTCTTATTATGCAGCTGTAAGTTTTGCCGCTTTGCGGATCATACATCTTTCCATCGTCCCAGGTGCCAGCGTCGTAAACGAAATTCAGCAGCAGGTTTACATGGAGGAGGTTACGGTCACGCAGGCTTTCGTCTTTATTTTGTACGTCCTTGCGTGAAGTTTTTCCATCCGTTTCAAACAGCTCACTCGACCAAAGGAGCCTGCCGAAATATTCGGATCCTGTTTTATATATTTCAATTCGCCTGTCTTTTTCCTCACTCAGCCACTCGCCAAGTATCCTGTCGGCGTTACCTGTCTGCGCGTTTGCGATGATCGACAGGGACATAATAAATATTGTAAAAATGATTCTGTGCATTTATCGAAAGCGTAAAACTTGAACTTGATGTTGATGAAGAGACTTGAAAATATTCAAAAGCTGATTTAATTAACTCCGATGATAGTTTCAGTTACAAAAAGCCAAAAATGCTACAAATGAAACTATATGGGATGTATCTATCAATGTTAATTTTTTTAACAAGACTCAATTTTATATTTAACACTGTAAAGTGGTAAGTCTTATATTTTAAATTCACCAATTAGTACTAAATGAAAGTCATTTGGCGATCTAATATACAACAGTTTCGTTCTGATCCAATACAGCACTATTCTAAGACGATACTTTGTTTATCTTTCCCTCACCGCAATAAAGTTTATGTTGTACATTGCCCCGCTACGAATTAATTCTATTTTTGTAGTTCGTACTACCCTGTCTAAAATCATCTTAATCCTGCACCAGTGACTGCTTCCAGTGCCCCCGTTCCGGCCAACGAGTTTGAACGCTTGATGGGCCTTTCCGAATTCGATATCGATTACAGTGACCACAAAAACACTTTCAATGATCTTGCCAGGCTTGCTGCTAAGGTTGCAGGAACGCGTATTTCGCTGGTCAATCTGATTGATTCGTTTACGCAATGGACAATCTCAAATCACGGACTTGATACTGACCAGATACTTCGGACTGATTCTGTGTGCCAGTACACAATCATGAATGCTGATTCGTTCGAAGTAACGGATTTGTCGGCCGATGACCGCTTCAAGGACAAGGATTATGTGACTGGAGACCCTAATGTGCGCTATTATTACGGAGTCCCGCTAAAAACCGGAAGCGGGTTGCCAATTGGTGCACTTTGCGTGCTCGACCAGGAGCGCGTCTTTCTTGACCCGGAAAAAGTTGAGCTGTTAAAGATCATAGCAGATGAAATCGTAAGCCGTCTGAAAACCATCAAGATAATGGAGGCTTTGAAAACCAAGTTGTTAGAGGCAAAACAAAGCCAGCGAAAGGTCGCTCACGATATCCGCGGGCCTCTCGGCGGAATTGTCGGACTTGCTCAGATCATCAAAGATCAGGGAGAAAGTAATCAGATGGATGAGGTGCTGGAATTCATCAACCTGATACACAAGAGCGGTAATTCAATCCTGGATCTGGCAGAGGAAATCCTGGATTCCAACAGGGACAAGCGCGCAGTAGTCAGCCCAAACGGGGCAGATAGCAGTCGTTTTGACCTGACTGTTTTCAAAGACAAGCTGGAAAAGCTCTATGGGCCGCAGGCCCGCCACAAACAGGTCGTTTTTTCGGTCAATATCACGCCGCTTACTGCAAACATTTCATTCTCAAAGAATAAGCTGCTCCAAATCACTGGTAACCTCATTTCAAATGCTATTAAATTCACACCGCCCTTAAAAAGCGTAACCGTGGATTTGGGCTTGTTGCTGCATGTCGATAAGCCTACATTGAGAATTAGGGTGAAAGATGAGGGTGTTGGAATGGATTCGAATGGCGTTAGTGCGATTTTGTTAGGAAAAGCTGCTTCAACCGAGGGCACCGACGGAGAAGAGGGATACGGATTCGGGCTTGCGCTCGTTAAACACCTCATTTCAAGTCTGAACGGACAAATCAGCATTGTCTCGGAGCCCGGAAAGGGCGCGGCCTTTGTCGTCGAGCTACCTCAAAAAATCTATTGACATGGTTTCCAGCCGGCAAAATCAATCAACCGGCCTTGACATGCGCTCTTCCAGCAGTTCCAGTACTGCTGGCCATGCTTCCTGATGTCTGTCTCGCGATGCTTCGGTTAGAAAACCGGCATGCGTCAATCTAAGAAATGTACCTTCTCCGTGAGGGGTTAATGCGATGGTCAACACAGTTTCCGCGCCTTCTGTCCCGCCTTCGCCGGTTGTCCAGGTGAGTTGGACCAGTTCTGGCTCCTGTATTTGCAGATAGCGTCCGTAATGCGGATGTCTTATTCCCTGATGCAAGGTTTCAAAATAAAACGGCGCATTAGGCTCTATTTTACCTAAGAATGAGCCGGGAGAGGCAAACCAGAGATCTAACTGCGAGGTCCATGTCTTGTAGAGCTTAACTATTGGCAGGCCAATCAGCTTTTCTATTTTAATTCCCAGTGGACGGGAGGACAAGTCTGGCGGACAGACAATTATAGGTTTAGTTTCCATTTGATTTGCTTTGTACCTCCATTATATTGGTAAAAACCATGCCGTACAGGTAATTTGCGGAACAGTTTCCGTGCCTGCAATTTGCTGCATGCAAATTTTAAGTTTAATCTCATTAACTATCCTGATTTGAAAATTCATCGTGGTTTAATATTCGCTGTTGTTGAAGGCCTGCAACATATTTTCGTACGAAACAGGCAAGCCGACCAGGTTGTTGAGCAGCTTTTGAAGTCCAATAAGAAATGGGGCGCGCGTGACCGGTCTTTTATAGCTGAGAATATATATGAGATCGTGCGCTGGTGGCGGCTCGTGAAATATGTTTCTCAAATCGAGAAAGTGAAGGAGGAGGCTGACTTTTTGAAGCTGGCAGGCTCCTGGCAGTTAATCAAGCCGCAGCATCTCGGCTTCGGTGAATATGCTCCGCTCCCCGATTGGCCGGAGTTTGCAGGCATTGATGCTGAAAATGTTGCTCAAAGGTATTCTGAGGCATTGCAGATCAGGAAGATAGCGCAATCTGTTCCCGATTGGATTGATGAACTTGGAGAGAGAGAACTAGGAAAAAGCTGGTCTGCGGAACTTAGTGCGTTGAATTCCCCTGCACCATTAATCTTGCGGGTTAATACGCTGAAAAGTAGTGTTACAGCTGTGAGGCAGCTTCTTGGCGAGGAGAATACCGAGTTGGTCCCAAATATCCCGGACGCAGTGCTGCTGCGAAAAAGACAGAATATAATCGGTAGCGAGGCTTTTAAAAGTGGATTTGTAGAAGTGCAGGATGCTGGTTCTCAATTAATTGCTCCGTATCTGGATATTCAGCCAAACCTTTCTGTGATCGACGCCTGTGCCGGGGCTGGTGGAAAAAGCCTTCACCTGGCCGCCTTATTACAAAATACCGGCTCTGTGCTTGCAATGGACATTGCGGGACTTAAGCTGGCCGAATTAAAAAAGCGGGCTTCCCGCAACGGTGTCACGAACCTGGAAACAATGACGATCCAGTTCGATTCCGATATAGCCAAACTATCGCAAACCGCAGATCGGCTGCTGCTCGATGTGCCCTGCTCCGGATTGGGGGTATTAAGAAGGCATCCTGACTCTAAATGGAAGCTGAAACCAGCGTTTCTGGACCAGATCAGGGGAGTCCAGTGGCATATTCTCAGTTCTTATTCGCAGATGGTCAAGCCTGGTGGAAAGATGGTGTATGCAACTTGCAGCATATTGCCGTCAGAATCGGAAGACCAGGTAAAACGTTTCCTGAAAGAAAATAAGAAGAACTGGCAATTGATCTCCCAACAGCGCACTTCACCTGCAAAAGATGGTTTCGATGGCTTTTATATGGCACTTTTGGAGCGGAAATAGGGAGGCATGGTTTTAATGTGATGTGAATTTCATTAAACACTAAAAATCATGGAATTCATCTCAAACTATTCTTTTAAGGAAGTCACCAGTGAATTACCCGATGAGCAGCCGCCGTCGCCAAGCTATCCGGAACCCGGCCAAACCGCTCCTATGAACCCCACGCCGGATGTCCCCGGGACAGATGCACCGGAAGTGAGTACAGGTACCCGGATAGACAAGGACGAGCCAGCCGAGGATACTGATGAAAATGAAGTCGGCGAAATCGAATCTCAGAATCCGTGATATGATGCGCTGGCTGGCTGAAAATGATTTCGCAGCCAGTGATTTTCACACATTCAGCATACCTGGCAGATCTTCATCGGTATTTCGTAGGTCAATACCGCCTTCGTAAATAGATTTCAGATTAATCAAATAGAAAGTCCAGCCGGCATGACAGCCCAGCCGGATATATTGGCGCGAATTATCGTCCTGCGGAATATCCTTTTGCGTCAGCTCGACAATTACGCCGACTTCATGCCGAACCAGTTTAACCTCCACAAGAGAATTAGAAAAGGTTAACCGGATGAAATCTTCACCGTTGGCTTCCAGAATCTCGCCTTTTTCAGTTTCTTCGTACACATACCAGACCCAGTGATAGCTATTTCCAGCCGAGACAGGTGCATTTTTCGGGAGTTCGCCGCCATTGGTATCATAGAAGTTAGCCTCTTTTAGAAACCACCTTTCAATTTCGCCGGCTTTTGTCCATGCATTGTAAATAGTCGCTATGGGGGCTTTGATAATGATTTTTCTGGTAAATCTGGTCCAATCGAAATTCTCCATGAAGATAATTTTAAGGTTTGATTTTTGAAGATCCAAGCCATAAAAGGGATTGGACGATAAATTGGTTTTGGGTTTTATTTGCGAACGTGAAAGACAATTCTTTATTGGTTTTGTTCTCGTAGTCAATGTCGTTGTGACCCATGTTGACATACAGCATCCGGTATTTTTTGTTGGTCCAGGCTACGGGATAGTAGCCGCTATGCCAGATCTCGTGTGGTTTTGGGCCGGTTCCGAGCGGAAAGCTCGCCGGATGGACCGAGAGCAATATCTCAATTTTGGGATTCGCTTTAAGATCTTTTTCCCAGCAGTACCACTCATTCGCAGCTGCTGAAAAGGTATCGGGCAGCATGTTGGTAAAGACACTGGATTTGTTTTCTACTTTCAACACTGCCGGGGTCGGTCGCCAGGTATTGCTCTTATATTGGCCCGATCCAAGGAATTGATCGTGATACCAGTCCCAGTTTTGCGGATATGCGGACGGAGTCAATGCAAATGCAGCGAAGTGAAACCCGATCCAGCCACCGCCATTTTGCATATAACGTTGAAATGCTGCCCTCTGTTCAGGCGTTTCGGGTCTCGTATCCAAAAAAATGACAACCTGATATTGGGCCAGGAACTGATCATTCAGATTAGCCCAGTTGCTGGTCGAATCATAGTGAAAACCAAATTTTCTACCCATTTCCGGAAAGAACTGATTTGCCTCTTTGACGAAGCTGATGTGCGCCTTGTCATTTTTTCCGGTAAAGAACGCGATCACTTTGAACGCTGCATGTTGCTGGCCCGACACCGTCATGCTAAGAAACAACATTGCTGGCAGCAATGCCAGCGGGGCTAATTTTGGAACAAACCGTAAATTCATCGAAATAGGCAGGGTTAACTGCATTTTAGTTTTTAAAGCTACAAAAACCAGTTTTATTTGTCGTATCCAATGAATTTTTAACCCAATGAATTATACACTGATTGCGCAGCAAACCTCCGTTGCTGAAAAACAAGTCAAAAGTACGATCCAGTTATTTGAGGAAGGCGCGACGCTGCCGTTTATTGCACGTTACCGCAAGGAGGCCACCGGCGGGCTCGACGAGGTTCAGATCGGACAGATCAGGGATGCGTGGCAAAAGCAGCAAGAGGTGGAAAAACGGCGTGAGGCTATTATTAAGAGCATCGACGACCAGGGTAAGCTGACCCCTGAATTAAAGAGAAAAGTAGAAGGTGTTTTCTCGCTTACTGAGCTGGAAGACATATACTTACCCTATAAACAAAAGCGCAAAACGCGGGCAACCGCGGCCATCGAGAAAGGGCTAGAACCACTCGCCCAACTCATATTCGCCGGTAAAGAAAGTGATCCCGAAAACAAAGCCCTGAGCTTTTTGAATGATCAGGTCGAAAAGGCAGAAGATGCTTTGCAGGGAGCGAGAGATATCATGGCCGAGTGGATCAACGAGAACCAGGATGCCCGCGCCAAAATTCGGCAAACTTTTCAGCGTGGTGCCGTGATTACGTCGAAAGTGAAGAAGAAAAAGGAGGAGGAAGGTGCTAAGTACCGCGATTACTTCGATTTCAGCGAGCCGCTTTCCAGGATTCCCTCGCACCGGTTGCTCGCCATACGCCGGGGCGAAGAAGAGGGCGTACTGAATGTTGATATTTCGCCGGATGAAGAGCAGGCGCTGGAATCACTGGACAGGCTTTTCCTGAGAGGTTCCAACGCATGCAAAGACCAGATTGAAGCAGCGATAACAGACAGCTATAAAAGATTGCTCAAACCTTCGATCGAAACAGAATTCAGCAATCTATCAAAAGAAAAGGCGGATATAGCTGCGATACAGGTATTTACAGAGAATTTACGGCAGTTGCTACTGGCATCGCCGCTTGGGCAGAAGAATGTTCTCGCGATCGATCCAGGTTATCGTACCGGCTGCAAAGTCGTGGTTTTGGATCATCAGGGTAGTCTGGTTTCTGACCAGGTTATTTACCCATTCGATCGTCCTGCCGATGCGCAGGGCAAACTGCTGGACCTGATCAAAAAATATAAGATACAAGCTGTCGCCGTTGGGAACGGTACTGCCGGGCGCGAAACCGAAGATTTTGTCAAGAAACTTCTGCAAACCTCGGGCACTGAGGAGATCGGCTTGTTTATGGTAAGTGAACAAGGCGCGTCGATTTATTCGGCATCGGAAGTCGCGCGCGAGGAATTTCCAGATAAGGATGTGACGGTACGGGGCTCCGTTTCTATTGGCCGCAGATTAATGGACCCGCTTGCAGAACTGGTAAAAATCGACCCGAAATCCATAGGAGTCGGTCAATACCAGCACGATGTGGACCAGAATTCATTGCGAAATGCTTTGGATATAGTCGTAGAAAGTTGCGTGAATTCCGTAGGCGTAAATCTCAACACGGCAAGCAAGCATTTATTGAGGTATATTTCCGGCCTCGGACCCGCTTTGGCGCAGAATATCGTAGATTTTAGGGCAAAAAACGGAAATTTCAAATCGAGGCATCAATTATTAAAAGTGCCCCGTCTCGGTGCGAAGGCTTTCGAGCAGGCGGCCGGCTTTCTGCGTATTGAAAATTCGTCTAATCCATTGGATAACAGTGCAGTACATCCCGAGAGGTATACATTGGTGGAGCAAATGGCGAAGGATACCGGTGCGACGATACAGGATTTGATCGCAAAAGCTGAGATTCGCAAACAGATCAGGCCGGAGAAGTATATTTCAGATTCTGTGGGATTACCTACATTAAAAGATATCCTGGCAGAATTGGAAAAGCCAGCCCGCGATCCGCGCTCAGAGATCAAAAAGTTTGAATTTGACAGTTCTGTCAGAAAACCAGAAGACCTGAAGGTCGGAATGGTACTGCCGGGCATCGTCACCAATATCACTGCATTCGGCGCCTTCGTGGATGTAGGTGTAAAGCAGGACGGCCTGGTCCACGTTTCGCAAATGGCAGATCGCTTTATCAAAGATCCGAACGAAGTGGTAAAGTTGCAGCAGATCGTTCAGGTAAAAGTGACAGAGGTGGACCTGGCACGCAAGCGCATTGCATTAAGTATGAAAATGTAATCTTTCCGGGTACGAAGCCCGGAAAGGTTACTATTATAAAATATGCTTATGCTCTTCTTCGAGCAATCGCTTGATATGTTTGGAAATATTCATCCAGTTTTCCTCGGCTTTGATGACAGCTTCGTCGGAGTCGAGGTTGTCTTGTGTGATGGTCAGCGTAGTCTCATCGTCGTATTCGGACACGTGGTATGTCACATGCATATAATTGTCTTCAAAATCCTCTGTACCGGAAAGCGGGCTCCAGTAGGAGTAGCTCAGTACCCGCTCCGGGATAATTTCCAGAATTGTTCCTTTGTCGACATAAGATTTGCCTTCCCATTCACCAGTGAAAGTGATAGGACTTCCAACCTGCCAATCTGAATACACTTCTGCGCCGTACATATATTTCCTGACAATTTCGGGATCAATCAATGCCTTCCAGACCTCTGACGGACTAGCGTAAATGGACATTGACGTGGTTGCGATGAGTTTTCTGTTCATTGTTGCTCAGATTTTGGTCATGCCTTGAATGGGCTAAAATCATGCCAGGTGTACGGGCTGCGCTGGCCTGAATATTGATATAAATCAGCAAACCTTTATCTCATATGCAGGAGTTGTACTTCACACAAAAATTACCAGTTTCGCTGGATGAAGCCTGGGATTTTTTCTCTAATCCCGCCAATCTGAAAGACATTACGCCCGCTCACATGGGTTTTACAGTCACATCCAAGTACCACGGCGAGAAAATGTATGCCGGACAAATCATCAGATATATTGTTAAACCGGTTCTGGGTATTCCGTTAAAATGGTGCACTGAGATTACGCATGTAGTTGATAGACAATACTTTGTAGACGAGCAGCGCTTTGGGCCTTATTCTTTCTGGCACCACCAGCACCATTTCACCGAAACCGCGGATGGGGTAATAATGGAAGATATTTTGAATTACAAAGTTCCCTTCGGATTTGTAGGGGACTGGGTAAATACATTGTTTGTAAAAAATGAAGTAACCAAAATATTTACCTACCGGCGTAAAATACTGACCGAAATGTTTGGTGACTAAAAGTTGTACTGCACCCGGCAAGTGAAGACATCGTCGGGTACATCGTTTTCAAACCCCGTCAAAACCGACTTTTCATTTCTGACAATATCGTAGTAGAAAGTAAATTTGAGCGACTCATTCGCGATGTAGACATAGCCCATCCCGAACGTGTCATAGCGCAAATCCGCATTGCTGAAACCTTCCGAAGCTTTGATCTGCCCGCCGGTCACCCGTGTATTCGGGTCGTACCAATCATATTTAAAGAGTACCTGATGTTCGGGGCAGCCCAGATGTTGCAGGAAATAGAAGTATGCGCCGGCGAAATTGCGTGCATAAAGCGGGCTCTTGATACCGTTGCTCGCCGGGTAAGCGCCGGGTGTTTCGCTGCTGGCAAAAGTGCCGGTTTGTCTGCCGCGGATATATTCGGCACGCAACTCCGTTTCACCTTTTCTGTTTGGAAAACTGATCTGAAAATCGGCTCCTGCGTAATTTCTGGGAGATTTTTTACCCAGGTTACGTGCAGACGAATCCCGGAGCATGACATATTCGCTGCCTTTATTTTGAGTTGAATAGAAAACTTCTGACTGATGCGTGATGCCGCCCAGGTAATGTGAAATCGCAGCAGAAACGGTAGCCCCGCCCAACGCACGCACTTTGTTTGGCTTGAAGCTCAGGCGACTAATCACATCTTTATGGCTGTCGTAATCGACAGGGCCGGCCATTCCCTGACCATTGAACACGCCAACGTCGACTTTGACTTTTTGCCACCATAGGTCATTTTGACGACTCGTTACAGTAAGCATGGCTCCGATATCCCGCTCCGTTTTCATAAGCAGCTGCGACATTCGTCCCCTTTCCGGGCTTTCGCGGTTCGCAGACGAGAGATTGACCTCATGACCAAACGGACGGGCGAACATCCCGGTAGTCAGTGCAAAAATGCGGAATTTGTTTTCATAAAACCGGCCCCAGAAGTCGCGGATTGCAACGCCCCGCTCGGTGCCGTCGAATTGAAATACAAAGTAAGACGTGGGATCATTGTTTTTATTCAGGTGAGCATAGTCAACCCTTAGCCGGCCTCTTCGGAGCATGAAACGGTTATTCGAAGCGGCGCTGAAATTACCACCGGCAAAAGTTTCTGCTCCTTTTCTTGAAATGACCTGAAATTGCGGCTGAATATAACCGCTAATCCTGACCCGATTATACCGTTCATATATCGAGAGCATTCCTTTGCCCATTTGATTGGTGGTGTCAACCAGGTCCATTAAGAACCGTTGAGAAAAGCCCTGAGAGGCCGTCAGGAAAAAAATGGCCACGGTTAAACCGGCATAGCGGAGTTTCATCAAGCTGATTATTGGTGTCTGAACCTGCAAAGAACCTGAATTTCCAGCAAATATGTTGTCTTAATCTGGCTTAGTTTTCGATATGACATGCATTTGCAACTATGCGGCTGGCGCATTGTTTTCGGCTTCGCTGGAACAGGATGTTGGAAAGAGCAAGGGGATATTAAGTAAATAACTGTTTGTCAGCGTGTTGCGGTAGTTACAGTTACATCTTTTGCGTTTTATTAGTATTATAATAATAAAAAGTATTAAACAAAATATACTTTTTTAATGTATCATAAATTCAATTCATTATTAATATATTTTTCATATAGATAGTTTGTAACTTTTTAAAAGTTTATACCGATAATAAAGTATTATTTGAATTGTTTACGCAGTACTTTAATTTAGGGTGGTATTAATTTGAAATATGATTAGTATCCAACTGTAAAGCGTTCCTTAATGTGGTTAGATTGTTCGATTTCATCGACGATCGCTACGGCCAGGTCTTCCACAGAGATAGTGCTGTGACCAGCTTCGTTAAAGACAGGCTTGTTCAAATCTGTCCGATAGTGCCCTGTCCTCGTTCCCGAAGTACCTGGATTCATTTCGATGGCGGGACTTAGATAGGTCCAGTCGAGCTCAGTTTCCTGTTTGATGATTTCAAGATACTCGCGCGCTGCGCTGGCTCCGGGCTTAAATGCTTCGGGGAATTTGGGAGTGTCTATCAATTGAACGCCGGGTTTTATTTCCAGGCTGCCTGCACCACCGATTACCAACAGTCTTGTAACCCCTGAGGCCTTAACGCCCTCCTGGATAGAACGCGACCCATCCAGGAATTCTGTGTAAATGTTCGGGTTTGTCCAGCCAGGATTATATGCGCTGATGACAGCGTCTGTACCCGTCACCGCAGCAGCTACTTCCGACGATTCCAGGACATTTACTGACAGCGGTATCACCAGATTGTTGTCCGTCGGAATCCTGGATATGTTCCGGACAATAGCGACTACTTCGTGATTGCGCGCTGTCAACTCTTGTAAAATGTGTGAACCCACAAATCCTGTGGCTCCGATTAATGCGATTTTCATATTGCGTTGTTTGGTTTATTTGGGGAGACGGGGGGAAAGGGAGGAAGGGAGGAAAGGGGTCGTACGGTAGCTTTGATTTAAATTGTGTGTCATTTATTGCTGATAATCAGATATTTACAAAATTCACTATTTACACATTTGATACTTTTAGTAAGTATATTATTTATTTAGAATATAATACATTAAGACTGTAAATTACAGTATTATATGTATTTGATGTTTAAACCTAATTATACGTTTAATTTGTTCATTATGTGCCGTATTTTTTAATCGGTTTAAAAGAAAGGTACATATCAATTCATTCAATTTTAATGCTACTTTTCCTGTTTTTAGAAAGTGTGAGAAGTACTATAAGGATGTTACTTTAAAATGGTTAAGCCGCCTTTGTAGGATCGTCTGGTATACTGGATTAAGTAGTAATAGTAGCCGCCCGATATGTCGGTAGGGCACCAGTCGTTTGGTCGGATGTTTGAGTAGTATACCTGCTTGCCCCAGCGGTTGTAAATAGTGATGTCTTTGAAACGATCATCGCATTTATCGCCTGGCAATTCCTGGAATACCAGGCAATCATTTTTTGAATCTCCATTTGGTGTGATCACATTAGGAATTTCGGGGAAAGGTTGTTCTTCGCTGTCTTTGACAATAATCCGGACAGTGGTAGTGTCGCTTGCGGCGGCGCAACTTTTGTCCTGGGTTATAAAATCCACCAGGAAAGTCTGCTCGGATTCTCCTGCGAGCAAAGTACATTCCGGACTCCACGAATAGGGTGAAGTGACCGTTTTTACGCCTGACTTGCCTTCAAAGATCATCCCAGCATCTTTCAGGTCGAAGCCGCGCCCTGCCGCCACCAGACTGATCAAATTGGTGTCGGGGTCTGTGCCGAAGACGTCAAAGGATATCGCTTCCGACGCGCCGATTAAATGCGTGATTTCCTGAACAGGCAGTGAGGTTTTCACAGCGGGCGGATTGTTGGGCGATTCGTCAACCACAAAGTATACCGGCCTGGAAACAGGCATTGGGTTCCCTTCGCAGCGCATATCCTCTACCTTGAAGTCAACAGCAAGTGTGTCGCCTTTTTTGGCCTGGCAGGGAGGCGTCCAGGTGAAATTCTGTTTGACATTTTCTGTCCCCGACGCTGCGGCGAAAGTCATTCCCATATCGTTCATATTAAAATCTCGACCGCGACCGGAAAGGGTGAGCTTGTCTTTGTCAGGGTCCTTTCCAAAAACAGTAAAGTTGATCGGAACACCGGCGGTAACATGTACATAGTCGGCGCCCAGTGAAGTAGTAACGGCAGGTGGGTTGTTACCCGAACTCTCGCGTCTGATAAATATACTCAGCGTATCGGTCAGCGGTATTGGGCAGCTTTCGTCTTCCGCAATGAGATCTATGCGTATCGGCCGGTTGTCATAAGTCACAAAGCAGTCTTCAAGGCAGACCTCGAATTTCAGCGTGTCATTTGCAATTGTCGTGCGAAATTCAGCGGGGAGAATCGAGAAATAATCTTTGGTGTTATTGACAGCACGTCCATTGACGCGCACCATCTGGTGAATGGTAGGGTCGGTTACGATCACTTCAAAACAGTTTGGATCGTCCTTTTTGATTGTAATGATCTCATTTTCATTGTACCAGGTCGTTTTTCCTTTTGGTTTGTATAAAAGCTTAGGAGGCTCCATTTTCGGGCAATCCACGACTTTTAATTGAAAATCCCTGGTGAGCGTACCGATTTTGACCCCGTTCCGATATTCATCAACCTGAACTGCGAATACATACAATCCGATGCTCCCCGCTGTAACGGTAAGCATTCCGGTAGAGCGGTTGACTTTGAGCGGGTCGGGACCGGGAATAATATTGGCGACTGTCACGCCATCGATCCAGCTCAGACGCGGGTAAGCGGATGATCCTCGTGCGGGAATGCTGGGGTTAGTCTTGTCTGAGTAGCCCTGCATGGGCGTGATGAGGCTATATACCAGGCTGTCGCCATCGGCATCGGTACCTCCGAAATCAAAGAAAAACGGTGAGTTAACGCAGGCATAGTCGCCTTTTATGGCCGGAAATAGGGGAGAGGAATTTTTAAAGTTTGCGTTATTCTTAAAAAGCGGCGGAAATTCGAGGTAAAAAAGGCTTCCCGCATCGCCGGGATTTTTGATATTGGTGATAGTACCATTGCGGCAGCATCTGTCCCAAACCATATAGTAACCCTGCGGATCATCGAAATCGGTTGGGTTGAGCCGCAATGTGGAGCTGTAAGTGATCATGTAGGTCTGCAACGTGGATATTCCGCACACCGGATTAGCGTACGTCACAGATTTTCGTTCTATTTTTGGAGCTTCAAGCCAGCCGATGGCGGCATTGTCGCGTTTTCGAAAGACATAGATGACAACCGCGGGGTCTTCTGCACCGGGGTTTCCATTGAGTGCATCGAAATACATCGTGAGCCCGATGTTATAGTTATAGTAACTGTCCTTGTTTTCAGTGATAAAAAGCTGTCCGCCCACAATGTGTGTGGCTTTGGCTTGAAAAAAAAAGAAAAGTAGAATTATTGACCAGATAAACCGCTTTTTCATGGTTTGATGAACTGTAAAAATGATCCTATAAGGTTTTGGATTTTAGTAAATTAAAAAAGGAGTATGCTCAAAAATAACAAATATGAATACGTTGAAATTACCGATTTTGCGGCAGAAGGCAAATGTATATTTAAATCGGAGGACGGTGTAATTTTTGTAGAAGGAAATGTGGCGCCCGGTGACATCGTTGATTTGCAGGTAGTCAAAACAAAGAAGAAATTAAAGGAGGCGATCGTTACAAAAACACACAAATTATCCTCGTTACGGACCGATCCTTACTGTCTTCACCACACGGTTTGCGGTGGTTGTAAATGGCAGCACATCGACTATCAGCATCAGTTGAAATTTAAAAGACAGCAGGTAATTGACCATTTTGAAAGAATTGGTAAGATTAGGAATGTTGAGATTAGCCAGATCCTGGCTGCACCGAAGACGGAATATTATCGCAATAAGTTGGAATTTACTTTTTCAAACTGGCGCTGGCTGACGAAAGAGCAAATGGATTCGGGGCAGCAGTTCTCGAAGAATGCGCTGGGCTTTCACGTTCCCAAACGTTTTGACAAAATATTTACGGTAGACCACTGTCACCTGCAACCCGACCCGTCGAACACGATCCGGAACTCGCTGCACCACTTCGCCGATCTGAAAAGCGTTCCTTATTATGATGTGCGTTTCAACGTCGGCATTATGCGGAACCTGGTTGTTCGCACTGCGAATACCGGAGATGTGATGGTGATCGTGCAATTTGGAGCAGACAATCAGGAAGCTATCGCGGAGGTAATGGAATATATGCACAAAACGCATCCGGAAATCACTTCTCTGAATTATATCATTAACCTGAAAGGCAACGATTCGTACCAGGACCAAAACGTAATCCATTATGCGGGAGAGGATTTTATCCGCGAAACAATGGAAGACCTGACTTTCCTGGTGGGGCCGAAGTCGTTTTACCAGACGAATTCTGACCAGGCTTACCAGCTTTTCAGCGTGGCGAGAGAATATGCCGGGCTGACAGGAAATGAGTCGGTTTATGATCTATACACCGGAACCGGCACGATTGCTAATTTTGTAGCCAGAAGGGCGAAAAAAGTGGTAGGTGTAGAATATGTGGAAGCCGCAGTGCAGGATGCGCGCAGGAACTCTGAATTGAATGGCATTACGAATACGTCCTTTTTTGCCGGGGATATGCGCGGAATCATGAACGAGAATTTCCTGAACACGCATGGAAGGCCTGACGTTATTATCACAGATCCCCCGCGCGCAGGTATGGATCAGCCGGTAGTAGAAACCATCCTGAAAGCTGCACCAGACCGAATTGTGTATGTAAGTTGTAATACAGCGACCCAGGCACGCGACATTGCTTTGATGTCTGAGGACTACGAAGTGACCAAAGTGCAACCGGTAGATATGTTCCCTAATACGCATCATGTGGAAAATGTGGCGTTGCTGGTTAGGCGTCACCCCGAAATTTCCTAGCGAACCTTGCAGATCGCAAAAAGTCCCCTTCTCGGGGGATTTAGGGCCTAAAACGGCGGTTCGCTGTCCGGGCCTTTGTAGTCGAAGTTGCTGAGGTCGTTGGCGCGGCTTCTTAATGTGCCGCCTGCTGATGAAGGATTTGCCTGGCTCTCAAATGAGCCGATTGGATTGGTGGTCTGAATTGGTCGGTCGACCGAGAATGGGGCAGGGGTATAGGCAGAATCGAGGTCGGTGAACTTGGTGTACTTACCAATAAAACGAAGCTGGATTGTATCCAGGGAGCCCGCCCGGTTTTTAGCCAGGATAACTTCACCGATACCTGCCACAGAATTTCCAGCCTCGTCTTCTGTAATGCCATAATACTCAGGACGGTACAGGAATATTACCATATCTGCATCCTGCTCAATAGAACCGGATTCCCTTAAATCGGATAGTTGCGGCCGTTTTTCACCTCCACGCGTTTCCACGGCCCGGCTTAACTGTGACAATGCGATAACCGGCACGTCCAGTTCTTTTGCCAGGTTTTTCAGCGACCGTGAGATCATCGCAATTTCCTGCTCCCGGTTACCTGCTCCCTTACCGCCGGTATCACCCGTCATCAGCTGCAAATAGTCGATTACGATCATCTGAATGTCGTGCTGGGCTTTCAGGCGGCGACATTTGGCACGCAATTCCAGAATAGAAAGGGCAGGGGTGTCGTCGATGAAGATAGGGGCGTTGGTAAGGCGGTGAATGCGGTGGTGCAGCTGCTCCCACTCGTGTGGGGCCAGACTACCTTTCCTGATTTTTTCACTATCAATTTCTGCTTCGGCGGAAATAAGCCTGTTTACAAGCTGTACCGACGACATTTCAAGTGAGAATATCGCTACCGGCATATTAAACTCTACGGCGGCATTCCGGAGTGAGGAAACGACAAATGCCGTTTTTCCCATACCAGGCCGCGCCGCGAGGATCATCAATTCCGTTTTTTGCCAGCCGGAGGTTAACCTGTCCAGCGCGCTGAAACCGGAAGGTACTCCGGTCAGACCGTCCTTATTATTCTTTTTCTGATCCAGTTCTGCCAATGCCTGTCGCATCAGCGCGCCCATGTCAGCGTAGTTTTTCTTGATATTTGATTCCGAGATCTGAAACAGGTTCTGCTCCATCTTATCGAGGAGCATAAATACGTCTGTCGTCTCTTCGAATGCATCCCGCTGTATTTCAGAAGCAATCTTGATCAGTTCTCTTTTGATATAGGCCTGAGAAATGATCCTTGCATGGAATTCAATATTCGCCGCCGAGTTAACCTTGCTCGTCAGCTGCATGATGTAGGTTGCGCCTCCGATCATTTCAAGCTCTCCGGTACTGCGTAATTTGGCAGTGACGGTCAGCATATCAATCGGTTCTGAATCAGCGAAAAGGGTAATGATCGCACTGTAAATACGGATATGCGCCTCTTTGTAAAAACTGTCAGGACGAAGAATGTCGGCTACCGCGGTAAGTGCATCCTTTTCAATCATCAAAGCACCCAGTACAGCCTCTTCCATATCCACGGCCTGTGGGGGTAATTTGCTGATATTCTGGTCAATAGAAGGAGTTCTGGCACCGTAAGGTTTCTTGGCGAATGCACCGGATTTGGAGCCTTGTCTTGACTGGTTATTGGGGCCTTTTTCGTTTTCCATATGAAGACAAAGTTACGCATTGCGGCGCGCGTTCAAAAGGAAAGAACAGTCAAGTTCAGTCAATATTTTTTTCGTAAAACCTGAAAATTTTCAGCTACTCTGATAATGAAAGAGTTGCTTGGAAAACACCATTTTTTACCAGCGTTTTTCGTTCTTGAAATTTGATTTTTTAAATCTATGTTTTATAAATGTTGGTATTATTACTAACTTTTTAGAAGAAATAGGTAAACACTAAACTTTGATTCATTTGCTGGAAAAAATCATCACGCTCGAAGACGTTTCAATGGTTGACTTTTTGGGTATTCATAATTCGAATATCAAGGAAGTGGCCGCAGCTTTCCCCGAAAGCAAGATCATTTCACGAGGCAACGAGATCCGCATCCAGGGCACTGCTCCCGAAATTATCAGAATCACGGATGTAATGGATTCACTTCTTGCGCATTACCAGAAGTATGGTAAAATCACCAATGACAATGTAAAAGGCTATCTCAACGGAATTTCTAAAACGCCGGTTGCCGGTGGCGACGATGATGACGACGTGATCCTTTATGGTAACAAGGGATTGGTGATCAAAGCCAAAACAACCAACCAGCGGCTACTGGTAGAGCAGGCTGCCAAATATGACCTTGTATTTGCAGTTGGACCGGCGGGTACCGGTAAAACCTACACAGCCGTGGCGATAGCAGTCAGGGCGCTGAAAAATAAGGAAATAAAGAAAATTATTATCACGCGCCCGGCGGTGGAGGCAGGGGAGAACCTGGGTTTTTTGCCCGGCGATCTCAAAGAAAAGATCGATCCGTACCTGCGCCCGATCTACGATGCGCTGGACGACATGATCGCTCCCGAGAAGCTGAAACTGTATCTCGAAAGCCGCACGATTGAAATCGCCCCGCTGGCGTATATGCGCGGCCGGACTCTAAACAACGCATTTATATTGCTGGACGAGGCGCAGAACACGACACCCATGCAGATGAAAATGTTCCTGACAAGGATGGGGCCAAGTTCAAAAGCGATAATTACAGGTGACAAATCTCAGATTGATCTCCCGAAAAACCTGAAATCCGGTCTTATCGATTCGCTGACGGTTTTAAAAGGTATTAAAGGGATCAGTTTCGTCGAATTGGATGGATCTGATGTTGTAAGGCACCGGTTGGTTAAGGATATTCTGGCGGCCTATGAAAAAGCGGAACAATAGATTTTTGATCACGTTACTGTTGATGATGGGCACCGTGTCACTTTCCGTGGCACAGGTATCCGAGTCGACGCTGATTCGTTGCGCCAGTACAGAGCAGGATTCGTTGAGAATTTCAAAGAATCCTGCTCTTTTTAAGTTAAGACAGCAATCGGAGGCAGTTATTCAGCAATATATCAGCCGCAGCAGGGTCAATAAAAGGACAAATGCGGACGAGATAGTTACCATTCCTGTAGTCGTGCATGTCATACATTCAGAGGAAGGCCGAAGTATGGGCGGGGCGGGTAATGCCAATATCACCGATGCGCAAGTGAATAGCCAGATCGAAGTCCTGAACGAGGATTACAGCAATACTTCAGGCTATAAGGGATTTTATACCGACTCACTTGGTGTCGATACCGGGATCAGGTTCAAGCTGGTTACCATCGTGAGAACTTATAATTCCAAATCGCAATTCAGCCCTATCACTGACGGGGATGACCTGGCTGAAATCTCGCCCGCCTGGTCCACTAACCGTTACCTTAATATATGGGTTTGCAGGCTGAACGACAGGTATTTAGGTACTTCTCAATTTCCTGTCGTGACCGAAATTAATAACCGTACACAAGGTCTGGCGACTTCGGAAGACGAAGAACAAGATGCTTTGACAGATGGTGTGATCATCGATTTCAGGTATTTTGGACGAAACGCGGAGGCAATTACCAGCCGCATTTACAATCTGGGACGGACAACCACACACGAAGTAGGGCATTGGTTAGGGCTGATCCACATTTGGGGGGACAGGAATTGCGGAACGGACCATTGTGAAGACACACCGCCTGCATATACCAAAAATGAAACGACGGATATCGAATGCACGCCGGTGTTTTCTGATTGCCGCGGCGTAAATACGCGTAATATGATCGAGAACTACATGGATTATTCTCCCGACGCTTGTATGAGCGTTTTTACAAATGATCAAATGGAGAGAATGCATGCAGTGCTGGAACTGAGCCCGAGACGAGCGAAGCTGGTTGAGTTTTCCAAGATCACTACTGACGAGCTCCTGGTGGATATTTACCCAAATCCGGTACAGGAGACACTTTTTTCAAGCATTTTTACTCCGAATTTTGAAGTATTCACGGTAAGCGTATTCAATCAAAGAGGTCAGAAGGTCATCCAGGACAAGCTGAACCGAACATCACTCAACGTAAAAAATCTCCCCAGCGGGCTTTATTTTTATAAAGTCGAGACAGCCTCGAAGACGCTGACCAGGAAATTTTACGTAAGGTAATATATGCTTTCAAGAGCACCGTTTGTTGGCTTCGTGCTGCTTTTCATCGCCGGCATCCTGCTGGGTGACGTATTATTGCTGGCTCCATATTTTAGCGGGCACCTAGCTTTGCCGGTATTTTTACTGGCTGGAATTTCCTCTTTCCTCTGCCATTATTTCGAATTAAAGCGCGGCGTAATCATTTCAATATGGCTTTCATTCATCGCTCTCGGCTCCTTTTGCAGGATATCCGGTGAGCAAAAGCTGGACAGTATTATTTCGTCTTTTGAGGAGTCTGACTATTCGGGCTACGAGGCGAAGGTTATCAGCCTGCCAGAGAAGCGCCGTAACTCGGTGCGGGTTGAGGCGGAGATAGTACGTGTAATGGAAAGCGATAACTGGGTGAAAATGTCAACGAAAGTACTGATCAATATCCCCGCCGATGCTGACGAAATTCCAAAGCCTGGCGACCTGCTGATTGTGAAGGGCCGGCTGGAAAGACCTATGCCGGCCAATAATCCGGAACAATTCGATTACCGCAAATATCTGAGAAATAAAGGCATATTATGGACTGATCAGCTGGGGCCGGGCGTTTTCGATGTATACCATTTTGCCAAAAAGGATGCGCCTGCACGTTTTTGGCTTACAGACATTTCCGATTGGGCCGATAGTAGTTTTCGCGAGAACCTGGCCGATGACCGGTCTTATGGTTTGGTTAAAGCCATGCTCCTGGGTCGGCGGGATGATCTCCACGCAGAGCAGACAGACGATTATATTGCCTCGGGTTCGGTACATATTTTGTCGGTTTCTGGAATGCATGTGGCGATCATTTTTTTGATGATTACCACTATTCTTGGGTGGTTGAAGAAATGGAGAGGCGGGAAAGTGCTGTATGTCAGCGTTGTGGCATTGCTTTTGGTGTTTTATGCACTCGCAACAGGGTTTTCTCCTTCGGTTCAGCGGGCAACAATTATGTGCATCGTGTTTGTACTTGCGGAGGTTTCGGGGCGTAAGCAGCTTTCAATGAACACGCTCGGAATTTCGGCCCTTTTGATATTGTTGTTTGATCCTGCTGCGCTCTTTGATGTGGGGTTCCAATTGTCTTATCTGGCTATGACCGGTATTTTCCTTTTCTATAATCCGATTTATGCGATATTCAAGCCTTCAAATAGAATTATAAGATTCATCTGGCAAATTTCCGCACTGGCATTTGCAGCTCAACTGACCACTTTTCCATTGAGTATTTTCTATTTCCATCAATTTCCAACCTACTTCTGGTTAGTCAATCCTTTTGTAATCGGATTTACGAATGTGCTGCTGCCTGCCGCGATGATACTGCTTTTTGCGAGTCTGATAAATCTCGACTGGTTGCAATGGATCTTCGCCCAGGTAGTGGATTGGTCAGCCTATTTCACCAATGTTTCGGCGGGCATTCCTAGATATCTACCCGGGTATCTGGTCGGGCAGATAAATCTCGGGATTGTTGAAACAATGCTGCTCTACACGCTGTTTTTACTGATCTGGCTGGCTTACGAACAAAGGGAATTCCAGTATTTGAAGTACAGTTTCCTGTTAACCTTCCTTTTCGTAGCTATTTCCGTTTCCATCAGCATTCAGTCTTATCTGCTGACAGAAAGTATTTCTTACAATATTCCAAAACACACAGTTGGAAGCTATAAATATGGAAGCAAACTCTATCTGGTTTCCGACGCAGCATTCAGATCTGATAAGCAGGCTTTTGATTTTTACATCAAAAACTACGTAGTGACCCGGGAGATAGGAGAGGTCATTTTTGCTGTGAAATCTGCTCACTGAACTTCATAAACAGCTGCGATTTGTGCGGCTATTTTTTTGTCCCAGGCAGCCTGAGCGGCTGCATTGAGTCCGTGGCCGGTTTCTCCGTCATATTGTTCCTGGTCCCGGTTCATTTCCCTGAATGCTTCCAGGAACTGGTATTGGATTTCACTGTCGTAATCCTCAATGGTAAGGTCGGCTTTTCGGAGCCGGTTCTTAAATTTCTCTACGACGAGCCTTGTAATGTCAAAGTGGATCTGCTCGTGCCGTAAAGTGCCTGCATTTCTGGATTCCGGCCTACCCCAGGACATACTTTTGACCATAAAGGTTTTTAACCCGATTTCCACAACCAGGTCATTGTCTTTTGGATAGGATCGTCCCTCGTAGCCGAAACTGGTAAAAACTGCGGCCGCGTACCGGCTTCCGGGTTTTCCGCTGCGTACCTTGAAATCGTCCCAGATCAGGGGTCTTTTTGGTGAGTAAAAAACGGTATCCTCGGTCGCCCCATCGGTAATTTCTTTAAATACCAGCAAAAGATTCCTTGCTAGCGCCGGATTTTTGCCTGTATTATTGACCATCCATTTGTGAAAATGAGTAAGCGACTGGTCGACGAGCTGCTTCACCAGCTTTTCATAATCGTAGTCCCTCTCCGGGCGGGTGTAGGTTGCAGAGGTTTGATAACCAGTCAGTTCCACCGATTCCATGTTGCGGTACCAACGAAACCTGATGTTTAGTCTCACTTCTCCCGTCACTTTATTGGGAGCAACTCTTTTTTCATTTAATGCAAAATCCTTCAAGGTCACATAGAGCGGCAGGTAAGTTTCGTGCTTCTTTGGCGCTAAGAAACTCCAGTAGCTGAACAGCTCTTTTTCTGCATTTCCCGGCAATACAACTGGTACTTCTTTTCCCAATGCGATTACTTTTCCGAGCACGGCCCCCGGCAAACTTCTCTTATCTTCTACTTCCTGGATGTAAAATTTATACGACTTAAATAAACCGGCAGGGTCTTTGGCCAGGTTCAGGATAATGCGGTCTTGCTGTGCTTGTGCCGCAAGCGCCGTTATGAGCAGGGTAATTAGAAGCAGAAAGCGTAGGGACATCATATCAGGCCACATTGAAACGAGCTGTCATTTATCTAAGTTTGTATAAATTATTACAGTAAACCGAATGACATTAGCTACAACGAATTTGCGGCCTGAATTTGATGACATTTATATGGAATTGGCGAAAAATCTTGCCAAACGCTCTCATTGTATCAAAGCCCAGGTCGGCGCAGTGCTTACAAAAGATACAAGAATTATTTCAATAGGCTACAACGGTCCGCCGGCAGGTACCCACAATTGTGACGAAGAATTTCCGGGCGTAGGATGCCCGAGGGACGCAAAGGGAAGCTGTTCACTTGCGCTTCACGCAGAACAAAACGCAATTTTATTTGCAGTTAAAAACGGCTCAAACATCGAAGGATCGACATTATTCGTCACCCTGGCACCCTGCATTGCCTGCGCGCGGGTGATTTATACGATGAAAATAAAGAAAGTAGTGTTCCTGCATTCCTACGCAGCTTACAAGGGGATAGCAATAGAAGAAGGCGTCGAGTTTTTGAAAAGGTTCGGCGTAGAAGTGGAGCAGTATGGGAAGGAGAGGGAGTAAGGGAAAAGGGAGGAAGGAGAAAAGGGAGGAAGGAGGAAGGAAAAAATTTTATTCTTTATTCTCCTTTTTCCCTTTCCTCCATCCTCCTTACTCCATCCTTCCTTTTCTAATGATGATGCACGCCACCGGCTCCGTGCACGTGGCCGTGGCTGATTTCTTCTGGAGTAGCAGGTCTGATCGATACAATCTGGCCTGAGAAGTGCATTTCTTTGCCTGCAAGCGGATGATTGAAGTTCATGACGACTACATCGCCTTTTACTTCCACCACCTGGCCGTGCATTCTTTCGCCGTCCTCGTTGGTCATAGGAATGATATTTCCGATCTGGAGTAATTCGTCCTGATTTACATCTTCCATCTGGAAAACTGCCTTCGGAAGCTCTACGACTGCCTCTTCGTCATATTCTCCGTAGCCTTCTTCGGCAGTTACAGTAAAATCGAAGGTGTCTCCGGCAGCCAGGCCTTCGATCTGATTTTCGAAACCTTCCGGCAGTCCGCTGATGCCGTGGATGAAGTACATGGGGTCGTTTTCGTTGACCACTTCAACAACATCCATTTCTCCGTCGGAATCGGGAATTTGTAAACTATATGTTAACGCGATGACGTTATTTTTTTCGACTTTCATTTGCTCGTTTGATTAAAATGAATGTTGTTGTAAAATAATTGTTCCATAATTGGAGCATTGGCAAACCTACGGCAATTTTCTTCAAAAAGTAATCTATATGAATTTTTTAGCCCATATTTTGCTGTCTGGAGAGCGTGAGGGGGTTATAATGGGAAATTATGTGGGCGATTTTGTGAAAGGTCGTTTGACAGAAACCAAGACTGCTAACTGGAACCCTGAATACGTGCTGGGTCTCAAACTGCACAGGTTTATAGATTCCTTTACGGATTCACATGAAGAAGTGCGCGAAGCCAAACATCTGGCTGCCAGGTCGCTGGGAAAGCTTGCAGGAATTGTAACAGACATTTACTTTGATTATTTTCTTGCAAAACATTTTGCCGACTACCACAGCGACCCGCTGTTCGTGTATGCACATGCAACCTACTCGACCATTGAAAAAAATGAGTACCTGATCCCCGAGGAGATGATCCCGATGGTAAGAGCCATGATCCGGCAGGATTGGCTGACAGGTTACGCTACTTTTGAAGGGATTGACACTACTTTTCAGCGACTTTCGAGACGCGTGGCTTATCTGGAACCGATTCAATCAGCAGGGCAGGACCTTAGGGCAAACGAAGCGTTTTACTACGAGAAATTTTTATTGTTTTTTCCGGATTTGCAGGCAGGGTCAGCGCAATTTTTAGCCGATAATGCAGCATAATTGCGGCATTATGCCCAGTATTGTATTTGAATAAATTGAGATGGCAAATACCCCAGACAGTATTCTGAAAGATATCAGAAATAAAAAATACCTTCCTATCTACCTCCTGCACGGCGATGAGCCGTATTACATAGACGCGATTGCCGACGAGCTTGAAAAGCGCATTGTACCGGAAGCCGAGAAAGGTTTTAATCAGTTTGTATTGTATGGAAAAGACACCGATGTTACCGGCGTACTGAGCTATGCGCGCCGGTTTCCTTTTATGTCGGAGCGACAGCTGGTATTGGTTAAAGATGCAAACAAGCTGGGCGGGATCGAACAAAAAGATCAGCTCGCCCGGCTGGAAGATTATGCGAAAAATCCGCCACCAAGCACTGTGCTGGTCTTGTGTTTCAATGCGAGCGCAGACGAGCGGCGTGCCTATGTCAAGGCGATCCATACAAATGGAGCTGTGGTACCGTCCAAGAAGATGTACGACAATAAGCTTCCCGACTGGGTAACCTCTTTTTGCCAGCAGGAAGGTGTCAAAATAAGCCCGAAGGCGGTTTTAATGCTGGTTGATAATATCGGTAACGATTTGAAGCGGCTTTCCAATGAGATCAGAAAGGTGATGGTAAACCTGAAAGTGGGTGAGGGGATAGACGCGGCGGCAGTAGAAAGGTTTGTGGGAATCAGTAAAGAATACAATGTTTTTGAATTTCAAAAGGCGTTGATGGTGCGTGATGTGTTGAAGGCTAACCAGATCGCGAATCATTTTTCAGCGAATTCAAAAGACAATCCGCTTGCGCCTATTCTGATCATTCTTTTCAATTTCTACTCCAAATTACTTCTTGCACATAAAAGTCCCGACAAATCGGAAAAAGGCTTAGCTGCCGAGCTTGGCGTCAATCCATATTTTGTAAAGGATTACATAACGGCATGCAGAAATTATCCGCTGCCCAAAGTGGCTGATATAATCCATTATCTGCGCGAATGCGACGGGCGAATGAAAGGTCTCGACGGTGTAACTGTTCCGGAAGGCGAACTTTTAAGAGAATTGGTTTTCAAAATTGTGCATTGACCGTATTCAGCAAGAAACGGTTTTTGGAGGTCGTGAAAGTGGTATATCTTCGGTGATGATTAATTCAAACAGCATTTTAGTACCTATTCCTGCGCTTTTTAGTTTTCAGGAATGCGTCTGGTTCCTGAACCGTAATTATGACGATTGTCTGCATGAGATCAGGGAAGGCGATGTGTATAAAGCACTGGAAGTGAATGGGCAAATGTTGCTGATCAGGATCAGCGAAAATGGTGCTTTTCTCGAAATCGAGTTACTCGAAGGAGATATTGACGAAGAGGGCAAGGCGAATTTGGTGGCTTATGTAAGGGAATGGTTTGATATGGACAATCCTATTCAACCCTTTTATGATCTGCTGCAAAGCGACGGGCGGCTCGCTTATATGACCGAGAGTTACAAAGGCTTGCGCCTGATTGGTATCTCCAATCTTTTCGAAGCGATTTGCTGGTCGATCATCGGGCAGCAGATCAACTTATCATTTGCCTACAAAGTCAAACGCGCGCTGGTCGAAAAGTTCGGAAATAAAATTACCCGTGGCGGGCAAAGCTATTACGTATTTCCGGAACCCGGACTATTGGCGGAAGTAAGTAAGGAAGAGTTGAAAGCGATCCAGTTTTCAAGCCAGAAGGCGGATTATATGATCGGCATTGCCAGGGCATTTGCTTCCGGAACGCTCAGCAAGGAACTGATCGTTTCACTTCCTGATTTTGAGGCTAGAAAAAAAGCATTGACCGTGCACAAGGGAATCGGGGTCTGGACAGCGAATTACGCATTAATGAAATCGCTGAGAGAGCCTCAGGGCATTCCTTACGGGGATATAGGCCTGCTGAATGCGTTGGCCAATCACAATATTATCCAGGACAGGAAGGAGCTTGGCAAAATCGATGCATTGTTTTCTCAATATGCAGGCTGGGAAAGCTATCTGGTCTTTTATTTGTGGCGAAGTCTTACCGTACGTGATTCAGCCTGACTTTTTCCATTCCGCATATGCCGTTTTCATACAATGTCCGCAAGGCCGGTAGCCATTTTCGATCGCTTCCCGTTCTGAATTGAAAAACATCCGGTTCTCCCGTTTCATTCTTTTACCCGATTTGCAGGAAAGCAGCCCGTATATTTTAAGGTTTCTGTTTCCCGCAAAGCAAATTGCCTTGTCTGCAATGAGCCTGTAAAGTTTTTTGCTGGCCGCAAATGATGTCGGACCCAATTTTGAGTGTGACAGCATGCCTAACTTAGCGCGTCGTGGAAGATAACACCGAGCGTAAACCGTTCGCCTGTAAGGACTTCACTCACGCCGTGTTTCATGTTGACACGATAATAGCCACGGCTTCCCGCCGCAGGACGGAAATTAGTGGTAAAGAGAAGAATATCACCCTGATCTGGTTTCAATACAATGGCTTTTGATTGTGCGCGGGGCGTTTGCTGTACGAGTACAAATTCCCCGCCAGTATAGTCCTGGCCAGCCTGATTCAGGAAAATAACCATTTGAATGGGGAAAAACACTTCACCGTAAAGATCCTGGTGTAAGGTGTTATGTCCGCCCGGACCATATTTAAGGATTAGAGCCGTGGGCTTGTCCTGGCCCTGCGCTCGGCATAAGTTCTGAAAAGTTTCAAAATCTGCCGGATAGCGGTGCGGTTGACCAAGTTGTCGCATCCACTCATTTGCCACTGGTGCGAGCCTGGGATAGAAAGTTTGTCTTAAATGCTGAACGGTCTGCGGAAGCGGATAGGCAAAATATTTGTATTCACCCAGTCCAAACCGGTAGCGTTCCATGGCGATGGTTTTCCTATACAGTGCATGGTTATCATATTGACTGGCAAGCCGGGCGCATTCGTCAGCAGTCAGGACGTTTTTGATCTGTGTAAAACCTTTTGAATGAAGGTGATTTTCAACGGTTTCCCAGTCAAATTGTTCGGGATTTTTCACGGGCAGGATTTTAGATGTCATCTTTTGATTTTGACAAAAGTATCCTGCCCTGCTAATTTTGAAAACCCGGAACTTGCTGAAATTCCTTTGGGAGCGGCTAAACAGACATAATCTGTTCGTCTTTGCGCTCACCAATCTGCTGTCGCCACATCGCGTAATACAAACCTTTTTCGTCCAAAAGCGATGAGTGTGTGCCGGTTTCGATGATTTTGCCTTTTTCAAGCACATAAATGCGGTCTGCATGCATGATGGTTGAAAGCCGGTGCGCGATCATAACAGTAATGTGCTGCCGCTGATCTGTAATGTTTCGGATTGTATTGGAAATCTCCTCTTCGGTCAGGGAATCGAGTGCAGAAGTAGCTTCGTCGAATATAATCAGATTAGGGTTTCTCAGCAATGCACGGGCAATAGAAAGGCGCTGGCGCTCACCACCCGAGAGTTTCAAACCTCCTTCACCGATTACAGTTTCAATGCCGTTTTCGGCTCTCGACAGCAGGTTGTAACATGCTGCTTTCAGGAGCACATCCTGGATCATCTCGTCGGTTGCGGTTGGGTTTACAAAGAGAAGGTTTTCCTTGATGGTACCTGAAAAAAGCTGGGTATCCTGTGTCACGAAGCCGATTTTGTTTCTGATTTCGTCAAAATCAATCGAACTTCCGTTGTGATTATTATAGTATACGCTTCCCTCTATCGGAGGATAAAGGCCAACCAGCAATTTTACAAGCGTAGTTTTTCCCGAACCCGACGGCCCTACGAATGCGATCGTTTCGCCGCGTTCGACCCTGAACGAAATATTTTCCAGTGCGGGCCTGTTGGCCGACTGGTGCTGGAATTTGACATGATTAAATTCCAGGACTTCAATTTCTCCGATTTTCTCGGGATTAGCCGGTTTTTGTTCAATCGGCCGCGCAAGCAGCGTTTGCAGATTGTTCAGAGAAGCTTCGGCTTCGCGGTAGGACATAATTACATTGCCGAGCTCTTGTAAAGGCCCGAAGATGAAAAAGGAGTAAAACTGCATCATCATCATTTGTCCGACTGTAATCTGGTCACGGAAAACGAAGAAGAGCAATGCGAACATGATGCATTGCTGCAGGAAATTCACGAACGTACCCTGGATAAAACTGATCGAGCGAATGCTTTTAACTTTTTTTAATTCCAGTTTGAGGATTTTGAAAGTAGTAGTGTTAAGTCTGCCGATCTCCTGCTGTGTAAGGCCAAGGCTTTTTACAAGCTCAATATTCCTGAGGGATTCGGTGGTGGAACCCGCCAGTGCGGTAGTTTCAGCCACAATATTTTTTTGAATAGATTTGATTTTGCGACTTAGCACACTGGTCAAAATCGCAAGAACGATGGAGCCTACCAGATAGATCAGCGGCAGCATAGGGCTGAGCTTGAATGCCACGATGACGACGAATACAATCCCTATCAACGTAGTAAAGAGCACATTAACAAAGTTCATAATGAACTTTTCACAATCTGCCCTCACTTTTTGCAATACAGATAACGTTTCACCGCTACGCTGGTCTTCAAAATCCTGAAAAGGCAGCCTCAGTGCATGCCGGAGGCCATCGGTATATAGGTTAGCCCCAAACTTTTGGATAACCACATTGACCAGATAGTCCTGAAACGCTTTGGCTATACGGGACACCATTGCAGTTCCGATGATCAGCAGCAAGCCTGTAAGGACGCCTTTGAAGAACTCATCGTCCAGGCCATTTTTTCGGAAATAGTCCGCCTTATTCGCATAAGGATCAATGAGCAGGTTACCTAAAATGTACGGGTTTAAGAGGGAAAAAACCTGATTGATTGCCGCCATCAGCAAAGCCAGCAATATCAGCCATTTGTATCGGCTGAGGTATTGTAACAATAATTTCATACAGTTCCGGGTGATTAGGTGGTTTACCCAGATTGTTAAACTGAAACCCAGGAATATTAATTCTCGAAATGGGCTTAAAATAAAAAAAGACACCCGAAAAGGATGTCTGAAAGACTGGTAGCGGGGAGCAGAATCGAACTGCCGACCTTAGGGTTATGAATCCTACGCTCTAACCATCTGAGCTACCCCGCCGTTAACGTGGTGCAAAAGTATGTTAAATAATTTAATGCTACAATACGTTTTTCTTAAAAATGATGAAGAAAATCTGAATTGGAGGGGAAGCAAAATTATCTTTACAGGCTTTTATTACTGATTTATGCTATATTACAACTTTTAAGTCAGAGAGTAAGCCGGGAACTGGCATGACACCCTTTTAAAAGTAGTTCATATGGAAAAATATAAATTTATTACCGAGTTTGAATTGCGTTCCTCACCCAAAGTACTATTTCCATATATCTCGACCCCTTCCGGACTCGAACAATGGTTTGCTGAAAAAGTAACTGTACTGCCAGATCACCGTTTTGATTTTCAATGGGATGGTGACAGCCACGTTGCCCGGCAGACCGGTCTCAGAATTAACAAATCAGTACGATTTGACTTTGAAAATACAAGTGACGACAATCTTGACAATAATTATCTGGAACTGAAATTGGAGGTAAGTGAGTTAACGCAGACCACCTTCCTGCGCGTGGTAGACTATTCCTCTAATCGCGATCAGGACGAGCTCGCTTCCTTATGGGACGGATTTATGGACAATCTTAGAGATATAGTAGGTAGTTGATGAAAAAGCTTGATAAGCTTGTTTTAATGTCGTTTTGGGGCCCTTTTGTCATTACAATGTCGGTCGTTGTATTCGTTTTTTTAATGCGGATCATGATCTTTTACATTGATGATTTCGTCTCCAAAGATTTGGGAGTTATTGACTATGCGCAATTATTCTTCTTTTTTAGCCTGATAACGGTACCCACCGCATTGCCGCTGGCGACACTGCTTTCTTCGCTGATGGCATTCGGCAACCTGGGTGAGTTTTTCGAGCTGACAGCTATTAAAAGTGCCGGTATCTCTGTTGTTAGAGCTATGCTACCACTTTTTATTGTCACGTTTGGCATCAGCATTTTTTCATTCTTTTTCAACGATCGCATATCCCCGTGGGCCAACCTGAAGGGTTACAGTTTATTGTACGATATCAAAACGACTAAGGCGACGTTGAAAATCAAAGACGGGATATTTTACAATGACCTGCCCGGTTACAGCATTAAGGTTGATAAGAAGGAAGAAAATGGCCGATTGAAGGGAATGGTCATCTACAAGCACAGTAACCGGTCTTATGAATTTGGCAATACGGAGATCATCCTTGCGGATTCAGGGCGGATGTATTCGATCAATGATAACCGTTACCTGGTGATCGAGCTCTACAATGGGACGAGGTATACAGATGAGATGGGTTCGGGAAATGCGAGACCGGTATACATGTCCACGTCCGGGGGTACTACCCGAAGTTTTCCCAATTTCAGCAGAAATTCGTTCAAGCATTACCGGCTTACGGAAAGCCTGGCTTCTTTCGGGATGAAGCGGACCGACGAGGGGCAGTTCAAATACCACGAATTTATGAAGAATATCACGGATCTGACCAGTACAGCTGATTCTCTGCGGAATTCTTATGTCGAGACGAAGAAAAACCTCGTATCGGGTAGCCAGCAATATTATTCCTACAACTACCGGGAAGGTACTGACAAAACGATCAAAAAGGGTGCATGGATCGATTCGTTGCTGGTAAAGCCGGTATCGGACAGCTTGAAAAAGGAGATTTTACAAAATGCTAAAAGTGCTTCAAACAGCATGTTGAGTTATACCAAGTCGCAATACGATTATTTGCAAACAAAACTGAAAGATGCAAACAGGTATGAGCTTGAGAAACATCACAAATATACCAGTGCAATTTCCTGCCTGATCATGTTCCTGATTGGTGCGCCGCTGGGAGCCATCATCAAAAAGGGTGGATTTGGCGTACCTGTACTGGTGTCGATCCTGTTTTTTATCCTATTGTATGTTTTGACAAACCAGGGGGATAAATGGGTGAAGGAAGGGTTGCTTGCTGTTCCACTGGGAGCCTGGATGGCCAATACGGTATTGCTGCTGGCAGGTTTATATTTTATCGACCGGGCACGTAGCGATTCGAGGTTATTTGATAAAGATGTTTACCTGATGTTGATAAAAAGAATAAAAGAACAATGGGCAAGTAGATTCGGGAAATCCGGACTTATCCAATCATAGTAAAATTATATTTTTTAAATCGTCATAAAATCGTACTTTTGCAACCTTATTTGCGGCAAGGCGCTGTAAATTATTTCATACAATCATTTAATCTGTTGTTACAATCATGTATTTAACCGCGGAAAAGAAGAGCGAGATCTTCGAATCGAAAGGTTTTAAAAAAGAAAGCGGAGACACCGGCTCAGCTGAATCACAAATTGCTTTATTTACGTACCGCATCAACTATTTGAACGAGCACTTAAAGACGCACAAGAAAGACAATGATACGCGTCTTGGTCTTCTCAAAATGGTAGGAAAGCGCAGAAGATTGCTAGACTATCTTTACAAAAAGGACATTAACCGCTACCGTGCGATTATTGCCGAATTGAACATACGTAAGTAATTTAAAATCAGGGAACTTCAACTACATGAAAGTTCCCTGATTTTTTGCGGAATTTAGAAAATCATCGAAACGTCGGGACGGCGTTTCACAGCTACAAAAATCACTATTCTATGCTTTTTAATATAGTTACCAAGACTATACCCTTACCTGATGGCAGGGAAATCACAATTGAAACAGGAAAATTAGCGAAACAAGCCGACGGTTCGGTGGTAGTCAGACTGGGTAATACCATGTTGCTGGCCACAGTGGTAGCTAACAAAGATATTAGAGAGGGGCTGGACTTTTTGCCGCTTTCGGTTGATTATCAGGAAAAATTTGCGTCTGCCGGCCGTATTCCAGGCAGCTTCCAGAGACGTGAAGGTAAATTATCAGATCATGAAGTGTTGACGAGCCGTTTGGTTGACCGCGTACTTCGTCCATTATTTCCGGAAGACTACCACGCGGAAGTACAAGTAAACATCCTGTTAATTTCTGCTGATTCAGCTGCGTTACCCGATGCGCTGGCTGCGTTGGCAGCTTCTGCTGCCTTAGCTGCTTCTGATATTCCTTTCAATGGCCCGGTGTCGGAAGTGCGCGTAGCGAAGATCGACGGCGAATATGTGGTCAATCCGGGTGCAGTTGAATTGGAAAGAGCAACGTTGGACCTGATGGTAGGCGCGACCTATAATGATATCGCGATGGTGGAAGGGGAGATGAGCGAGGTTTCGGAAGAAGAAGTGATTGAAGCTTTAAAAATCGCACACGAAGTAATTAAGAACCAATGTGTTGCTTTGAAGGAATTCGAAGCCGCAGTTGGTAAAACAGAAAAGAGAGAATACGTAGGCGATGATGCGGATTCCGAAGTGGAATCGCGTGTACGCTCATTTGCTTACGACAAAATATATTCGGTTGCTCAGCTGGGCTCTACTAACAAAACGGTTCGTAAAGACGGATTTAAAGCTGTTTGGGAGGAGTTCAAAACCACTATTACCGAAGAAGAAGCGCCTGAATTTAAAGAAGGTCTTGCAAAGCGTTATTTCAACGACCTGGTTTGGGAAGCTTCCCGCCGCCTCGTGCTGGATGAGAGAAAACGTCTTGACGGTCGTCGTTTGGATGAGGTTCGTCCGATTGCATCTGAGATCGACTTCCTTCCAAATGCACACGGTTCAGCCCTTTTCACAAGAGGTGAAACCCAATCTTTGACTACTGTGACGCTTGGTACGAAAAACGACGAGCAGATTGTAGACACAACATTGAAATATGGTTACAGCAAATTCATGCTGCACTATAACTTTCCAGGCTTCTCTACTGGTGAAGTGAAACCTAACCGCGGCCCCGGCCGTCGCGAAGTAGGCCACGGAAATCTTGCGCTACGTGCTTTGAAAAAGGTATTGCCCCAGGCTGAAGATAATCCATATACCATCCGGATCGTTTCAGATATTCTGGAATCGAATGGCTCTTCGTCTATGGCTACCGTTTGTGCCGGTTCACTCGCATTGATGGACTCAGGCTTAAAAATCAAAGCACCGGTCTCTGGTATTGCAATGGGACTTATCTCTGACGAAGCAACAGGTAAATACGCTGTTCTTTCTGATATTCTGGGGGATGAAGATCACCTTGGAGATATGGATTTTAAAGTAACCGGGACTGAGGCTGGTATCACAGCCTGTCAGATGGATATGAAGGTAAATGGTCTTTCGTTTGAAGTACTTACAGAGGCATTGATGCAGGCGAAGGCCGGCAGACTTCATATTCTCGGCGAAATGAACAAGACAATTACTGAGAGCCGTGCGGATCTGAAGCCACATACACCGCGTGCAGTTGTCATCAAAATCGATCGGGAAATGATTGGTGCGGTAATCGGGCCAGGTGGAAAAGTTGTACAGGATATTCAAAAAGAGTCAGGAGCGACAGTTTCTATCGAAGAAAAAGATGGGGCTGGCTTTGTAAGTATATTCTCAGCAGATAAGACTTCAATGGATAAGGCTGTTTCACGTATTAAAGGCATTATTCTGGTACCAGAAATTGGTGAACTTTACACTGGTAAGGTGAAGTCAATTATGCCATTTGGTGCATTTGTCGAATTCCTTCCTGGCAAGGACGGGTTATTGCATATTTCCGAGATCAAGTGGGAACGCCTGGAGAAAATGGACGGTGTATTGGAAGTAGGAGAGGAGATACAGGTTAAGCTGGTCGAAATCGACAAGAAAACAGGCAAATATCGCCTTTCTCGTAAGGTATTGTTGCCAAAACCAGAGAACAAAAATGCATAAAATAGTGTTGCTTCTTTTAGACACTATTGACGTCGTTATATAACATACTTAATAAGAGATATAGATGAGACAGCTAAAGATCAGTAAGCAAATCACCAACCGTGAGAGTCAGTCGTTAGACAAATATTTGCAGGAGATCGGTAAGGTAGATTTGTTAACGCCGGATGAGGAGGTGACATTAGCGCAAAAAATCAGGGATGGAGATCAGCTGGCCTTAGAAAGATTGACCAAAGCGAATCTTAGGTTTGTAGTTTCCGTGGCAAAACAATATCAGAATCAAGGATTGTCATTGGGAGATTTAATTAATGAAGGAAATTTAGGATTGATCAAAGCCGCCCAGCGTTTTGATGAGACGAGAGGTTTTAAATTCATTTCGTACGCGGTTTGGTGGATTCGCCAGTCTATTTTGCAGGCTCTTGCAGAGCAATCGCGTATCGTGCGTTTGCCTTTGAACCGGGTAGGCTCTCTTAATAAAATATCAAAGACATTCTCAGAATTGGAGCAGCGCTTCGAACGTGAACCGTCTCCCGAGGAATTAGCAGAAGTACTTGAAATTTCTTCTTCAGAGGTCGTTGATACAATGAAAATTTCAGGTCGTCACGTTTCAATGGATGCTCCTTTCGTACAAGGCGAAGAAAACAGCCTTTTGGACGTCCTGGAAAATGACCTGGAAGATAAGCCTGATTCTGGTCTGGTAAACGAGTCTTTGCGTAAAGAAGTGCAACGTGCGCTTTGTACACTTACGCAGCGTGAGGCGGATGTAATTGCATTGTATTTTGGCCTGAATGGCGAACATGCGATGACTTTGGAAGAGATTGGAGAGAAGTTTAATCTTACCCGTGAGCGCGTTCGCCAGATCAAAGAAAAAGCCATCAGAAGATTACGCCACGTTTCAAGGAGCAAGGCTTTGAAAACTTACCTTGGTTAATCCGGGAAATTCAAATGATCAGCATTTAAGTTTTGATAAAATAGAAAAATAGCCTCGTTTGAGGCTATTTTTATTTAGATATGGCAATTTTACAACCATTAATTGATCTACCCGAAATTTGCCACGCCCACGGCGTCCGGTACGCGGTCATTTCCCCAGGGTCGCGGAGCGCGCCGCTTACGCTGGCTTTTGTAAGGCACGGAGGTATTCAGATGCAAGTATGCATGGACGAACGCTCAGCGGCGTTCATTGCATTGGGAATAGCCCAGCAAAAGGGTGCTCCTGTAGTACTAATTTGTACATCCGGCAGCGCAGCCTACAATTTCGCCCCGGCAGTCTCAGAAGCCTTTTTTCAGCAGGTTCCGCTCCTGATCCTGACAGCCGACAGACCAAAAGAATGGCTGCATCAATATGACGGACAAACTATCTATCAAACTGAGATTTATGGAAAGCACGTTAAGAGGTCATTTGAATTTCCGGTTGACTATACACACCAGGACTCTATCTGGGCAATAAACAGGGTTTCGAACGAAGCGATAAATTTGACTATGACGCCACCTTTCGGGCCGGTACATATCAATATTCCGGTTCGGGAACCGTTTTATCCGACCAATTTAGAAAAGCTTGTTGCTTCCGATGGTATCAGGATTATCGTTAAAACCGAGTCAGAAAAGACTATTTCAACCGGTATCTGGCATGAGCTGCTGGACGAATGGGATGAATCGAGAAGGATTTTAATCGTGGGTGGGCAGCACTTGCCGGATGCAGCGTTGAGTAAAACCCTGGCCCAGATCGGGGAGGAATGGGACATTCCGATTGTCGCAGACTGCACTACGAATTTAACGGGAAGTGATAGTTTCATTCGACACCATGACCTGTTTCTCAATGGTGCAAATCAGGCGAATCTGGTGCCGGATCTGCTGGTAACTTTTGGATTGTCGTTTGTGTCGAAAGATCTGAAGCTATTTTTAAGAAAAAATCCGGCTATCAAACACTGGCATATTGGACAGGATGCATTTTTGGCTGATCCAACTCATTCCTTAACCAGACAGGTTCCGGTGGAACCCCAATATTTCTTCAAGCAGTTATACGAAAAGGTTGATTATCAACTATTTGTCGAGAACAATGACAGTTCAATTGACTCTGCGTACGGAGCCAAATGGCAGGACATGGAGCGATTGGCATTAATCTTCAAGCATCGCAAAATTGATAATTTAAAATCGTTAAATGATTTAACATCGTTAAATTTAATTATTAAGCAACTTAACGGCGGATATCAGTTACACTTTGGAAATAGCATGGCAGTTCGATATGCCAACCTGCTCGGAGTAGAAAGCAAGCTTGGGATATATTCAAATCGCGGGACAAGCGGGATTGATGGTTGCGTAAGCACAGCTGTTGGTGCTGCCCTGGTAAACTCCGTACCGACATTGTTGCTAGTAGGAGATGTAACATTTTTATATGACCGGAATGGATTATTGATCCGATCGCTTCCCCAAAATCTGAAAATTGTTGTACTCAATAATGCAGGGGGGAATATATTCAGGATGATCGATGGACCAGCCGGTCTGCCTGAGTTAGATGACTATTTTGAAACGCGTCACGCCTTTACGGCCAGGCGAACGTGCGAAGATTCTAATATTACATATTTCGAAGTTCGTGAGATATCTGCACTTCAAGAAGCAGTAACAGAGTTTCTAAAATCAGAGACAATCAGTTTGCTGGAAGTATTCACACAGGCGGAGGATAATGACCGCGCATGGAAAGCATTACGTTCGGGAATACAAATAGCAGACTAGCGGCAATTGCTTTTGGCTGCCACTATTGCCAGTGAATCTTTCAGGATAATACCCTGTTTCCAGATATTACAGGCCTCAACCGGTTGTTGATTCTGAAGATAAGCCTGGCCGGTCAAACCGTAGAGCATTTCCACCGGCTCGGCAATTTCAATTGCTTTCAGATAGTTTTCCAGCGCTTCAGCGTATTTATGTTTTTGGAAATAATAGATTCCAAGATTGCGGTAAGCATAACCGTTCTCAGGAATTTTTTCAAGGGACTTTTCAATCAGCTTTTTGCCCTCTTCAGCCGATCCGGTGTTGAGTAATACATATCCTTTGTTATTTAAAGAATAAGCATCGTCCGGTGTCCGGTTAAGTACCTGATCAAAACAAGCTAATGCGGCTTTCCAATCCTTCTCCCTTGACAGGAGTAGCCCCAGGTTATTGAGTGCCTGCGGATGTGAAGGTTCCAAAGTCAAAGCAGACTGAAAATCAAGCTTAGCGGCAGGGTAGGCCCGCATTCGATAATAGAGCGCTCCCCGGTTCACATAGGCCTCTACGTTCGCTTTATTCAGGCTTATTGCCCGGTCATATTGGGCAATAGCAGATTGATCATTCCCCAACGCTCCGAGTACGTTTCCTTTTACCAAAAAAAACCGAGTCGAATCCTTGTACTCCTTTTCGATTGCGCTGAGATCCGCTAATGATTCGGTGAAGCGGCCTAACTCAAAGCCTGCTTCTGACCGAACGAGATTTGCTTGTAAAAGACTTGGGTCGATACGAATCGCTTCTGTTAAAATCTCAAAGGCATCATCTGCCTTGCCTGTTTTTAATAAAGTTATCCCTTTGTTAAGATAGGCGTCTGAAAAATCTGCATTTTTGGCAATTGCTTCGTCATATAGGCGCAGCGCTTCGGCATAGTTATTTTGGGTAAGGGCTTTGTTGGCTTTTAAAAAGAAATCCGCTGCATCTTTCTTGTCCTGACCACCACAGCCGGCTAATATTAAAGCTAAAAATAATAGTACTAAAAGATTTTTGTTTGTAGCAATCATGCTTTGGAGTCAATAAAGGGATATTATGAGATATATTAAAGATATTGCCAACTCTGAATTTAAAATAGGGGTATATCAATGGAACAATAAGTACATTGTCAAGATCGAATCCGGATTGTTTGAACAAACCTACAAAATAGACGATTACGAAGTCCAAAATATTGAAGAGTTGGAAACATGTATAGACACAGTATTCATGGATTCGGTGAGAGACAAGTTCGAGGGAATGCAACGTGATTTTTTTGGCTCTTTGAAACGCAACAATGTTTTATTTTGAGTCTTTGAAAATACGTCCACAGGTCAGCATTTATACGGTTTTAAGGCGCGTTTCGTTAAGTAGCAAACAATTTCAGGCGGTAATTGTGTGCACAGGTAATCTTATATAAAGATATGGTCCATCGCAGTAAATTCATTCAAAAATCCACCAACTCAGCTTATATGGTATTAAAATGTAGCGCCTCGGCGTTCGGATTGCTTTTATGTGCCGGTACGTCTTACGTATCAGCTCAAAATACGCTTAGTATTACCGAGCCTGAGGCTCATTTCAGGAATGGACTCGAGTATTATGAGAAGTCCAACTATGTTGCAGCCAGACAGGAATTCGGGGAATTTCTTCAAACGCAGGATAAACTGCTCAGTACGAGCGATTATAACAAGGTAACGGCCGAGTATTACGTTGCTGTCACCGGTCTGTACCTCAATTATCCTGAGGCGGAAGTGCAGGTCGATCGCTTTGTCAAAAACCATGCGGAGCATCCGAAAGCACAGCAGGTTTACGGCGATCTGGGGCGCTATTATTACAATGCAGGCAACCATGAGAAAGCCATCACTTATCTGCAAAAGGCGGTTGAGACGCCTGCTTCCGGCGGCACAAAGGCGGAAAGCATATACCAACTGGCTATGTCTTACTACAATACAAAACAGCCGGACCTGGCTTTACCTCTTTTTAATCAGGTAAAAAGCGATGCTTCATTTGCCAACGCGGGTGATGCTTCCTTTTATGCAGGTGTGATCAACTATCAGAAAAATAATTTCAGTGCAGCCCTCGACGACTTTCGGCGCGTGGAGGATCATGCGTATTATAGAAATGAAGCGCCAAACTGGATCATCTCTTCGATGTATCAGTTAAAGGAATTTGATCAGCTGACACAGTATGGAGAAAAGATACTCGGGCAGCAGAGGGGAAATACTAAGTTGGACGACGTGGCGCTTTATGTTGCGGAGGTTTACTATGAGAAAGGCGACTATGCCGCGGCGGTGAAAGCTTACGATAGATATAAGCGTCTGCGCCCCGGTACAATGCCTCCGGCGGTAGCACTCCATTACGGACATTCACAGTTCAGGAGCAACAATTATGAAGCGACAATCAGCACATTGAAGCCTGTTGGATCGGGCAAAGATTCTGTTTCGCAGTATGCATCTTACTTGTTGGGTGTCAGCTACTTAAAGACTAATGCTTTAAGTAATGCTTTAACGTCATTCGACAATGCATCCCGGTTAGAGTACAATGAAGTCGTGCAGGAGGAGGCTTCTTACAACCACGCAAAGGTGCAGCTTGAAACGGGCAATAACCAGGAGGCAGTGAAAGAGTTCACGAACTTCCTTACTAAATTCCCCCAAAGTAAACATAAGGAGGAAGCGACAGAGCTGATAGCGGAAGGCTATGCAAATGCCAGCAACAGTTCAGGAGCGATAAAGTACATTGAGGGGCTGCAAACAAGGAATGCTAAAATAAATGGGACTTATCAACGATTGACATTTAACCAGGGCGTGGCGGATTTTAATCAGGAGAAGTTTGCCGAGGCTGTTGTGATGTTTGACAAGTCACTGAAAGTGCCGATCGATCCGGAAATTGTTAATTCCGCTTCCTATTATAAAGCAGAGTCGGTTTATGGCTTGAAGAAGACTGATGAAGCGGCTGTATTGTATCAGCAGATTTCGAAAAACCCTAAGGCTGGTATTTATGCAAAAAAGAGTTTGTACGCCCTGGGGTATATCTATTATAATGACAAGAAATATGCGCAAGCCCTGCCTTACTTCAAGGAATTTACCAACAATATAGAAGGAATGGATGCGCAGATGATTGAAGATGCACATTCCCGTCTGGCAGATTGTTACCTGGCGGCCAAGAATTACAGCGAAGCCATCAGGACTTATGAACAGGTGGCGGCGAAAGGTAAAGTGGATAAAGATTATGCGATTTTTCAAAAAGGCCGGGCTTATGTTTACATGAGCCGGGAGGAAGAAGCCCGCAAGCAGTTTGAGATGCTTATCCGGCAGTATCCGTCTTCGCGCTATCTCGACGACGCCTATTTTCAAATGGCTGATATCGATTTTCAGAAGCAAAGTTATTCTGCCGCTGTGAAGGGGTTTACGAGAATGATTAATGAGACACCCAAAAGCTTTATGATCCCTGCAGCTCTGTTAAGGCGGGCGCAGTCATATTATAATTTGCAGGTGTACGAACAGGCAATCGTCGATTTCAGAAAAATATTATCGGAATATTCAGATTCGCCTTCCGCGAGCAGTGCGCTGGAAGGTATTCAGGAAAGTTATACGGCCGTTGGTAGGCCGGAAGAGTTCACACAGATACTCGGCGTCGTCAGGAAGAACAATCCTGGTAACGAAAAACTGGAGGAAGTTGAATTTGACAACGTTCGCAACCTTTATTATGCGGAGAAATATGAAAATGCAATTCAGGCTTTGCAGGCGTTCCAATCGAGCTACCCCGCCAGCAAACATAAATACGATGCCAACTATTTCATTGCTTCTTCTTATGATAAGCTGGGCAAGGTAAATGAAGCATTGCAAGCATATAGTCAGGTTGTTCAGGATAACCGGTCGACTTTTGTGGCTGCGTCGGCGCAACGCTCGGCGGAGCTGGAAATCGGACGCGGCAACTTTAATAATGCGGTCACCAACTTCCGGGTACTACTCCGCAATTCCGAAAATAAAAAAGAACAGACCCAGGCATGGGTCGGATTGATGGATACTTACTACACGCTGAAAAGCTATGACTCTACATTGTATTATGCAAAAGAGGTTATAAATGTAGGCAACGTTGTTCCGGGAAGTGTAGGTAAAGCGCAATTGTACTTGGGTAAAGTGCCGTATGAAAAAGGTGATTTAAGTAAGGCAGCAGAGGAGTTCAAAAAAGTGGCAGGGTCATCCAAGGATGAGTTTGGCGCGGAGGCAAGCTATTGGAATGCGATGGTGCTTTACAAACAAAAGAAATATAAGGAAGCGGAAACTGCTATTATCGAACTGGGAAAAGCCTTTGAAGGGTTTGATTACTGGCGCGCCAGGTCCTTTATTCTGCTTGCCGACGTATATGCAGGCCTGAATGAGATCGGGCAGGCAAAGGCAACACTCAATTCCATCATAGAGAATTCAGATGATAAGGAAGCAGTTGAGCTTGCGAAAGAAAAGTTGAGCGAGATCGAGAAGTTAAAGTAATTCACCCCGTCGATTAACAGAAAATATTTAATACTGATGATTAGAATCCAAGCATCAAGATTTGTCATACTCTCCTTAGCATCCGCATTCGTTTCAAACGGTGCATTCGCTCAAAGGGGGGAGATTGAAAGCCAGACCTACGAAATCGTCAAGGAAAAAAGCATAGAGTTTGCGCCTGCGAACCGGGTTTTTGACAAGGTACAGCCAATCAAGGGTGAGAGTGGGAAGACCAAGGTCAACTACGAGATAATAGATCCGAAGATCAATATATCTGCGCCCAAGCTTACACCTGCAGTAGGTGCCTCCACAGATGAGAAAAAGAACGAAGAAAAAGATGTACTTAACAACTACATCAAACTCGGAGGGGGAAATTACGGACGCTTTTTGGGAGAAGCATTCGTAGGCGGACGGCCCGCAGAGGATCTGGCGTTTACTGCACAATTGAAGCATTTGTCAGCTGCCAACGGACCTGTCGACAACAAGAATTCAGCTAATGCCGCAACGAATATCAAGCTGGGCGGAAAGTATATCAGAAGTACTTACAAAGTAGACGCCAATCTGGAATACGATCGCAAAAACTATTATTTCTATGGTTATCAGCCTCAGCCCGAAGGCGTAATTGTCGATAGAGATACGATCCGGCAAACAGTGAACCAATTCGGCGTAAATCTTGGGTTTGAAAATACAGACGCCTCGGTGCTGGTCGATTATTCGGTTAAAACCAGTCTGAACTCATTACGCGACCGATACAGCGGATCTGAATTGGATTGGGGGACGAAGTTAAATGCTTCTATTCCTATCACGGAAGAGTTTTACGCCCTGCTGGAAGCAGACGCATTTCTTTCACAGCGGGTAGATCAGTTCACTTATCACCGGAATCTGTTCCGGGTGAAACCAACATTTAAGTACGTTACCGAGGGTTTTACAGTATCGGCGGGACTTAACGTTGTTAACGAAACTGACAGCGAATTGAACATTAATAAAACAAAAGCATTTCCTGTTCTGAATGTGGATGTTACGCCGGTGAGCGGCCTTCACATTTATGGGGGCTGGAATGGTGATATTGTCAGGAATACACTCAGAAGTATGTTGAGTGAAAATCAATGGCTGGGTCCAAATGTACTGATCGTCAATTCTGAAAAGACTTCCGAAATAAGCGGAGGCGTGAAAGGAGAGATTTCGGGCGGATTCAACTATGAGGGTAAAGTAGCCTATACCAGTTACCGGAACTTCTACAACTTTAACAACTCCCTTGCGGACACTTCCCGGTTTTCTATTATCTATGACACTGGAAAAACCAAAGTCCTGACAATCTCTGCACAGGTCGGTTACAACTATAATGATGCCTTCAAAACCTCACTTAAAGCGAATTTTTTCGATTATGCAGTTGCAAATGTAGAAGAAGCCTGGCACCGCCCGGATCTTACGATCAACTGGTTCAATGCATTGTCGATCAGTAAAAAGCTATTTGTTACGGCTGATTTTTATATGCTGAGAGGATTAAAAGCAAAAAATTTCCAGAGCGGAGTTGTTACAAAACTGCCTGTTATTGCAGACCTGAACTTCAAGATAGACTATCTGTTAACCAAGAACTTCTCTGCATTTGTTTCGCTAAACAATGTGTTCGGAAAACAGTATCAACGTTACCAGTACTACCCGCAACAGGGCCTGAACTTTATTGGAGGATTGTCATTTTCTTTTTAACTTCGTCGAGTTAACTCCAAAAAGTGCTTCATGATCGCAGTTGAAACCGTATTAAGAAAACTCATTAGCGAGTACGAATTTGTAATTATTCCAGGGTTTGGTGCACTTATATCACACCATATTCCGGCGACTTACGATAAAGGCTCCGGTTTGTTTTCACCGCCGGCAAAGAAGCTGGCGTTCAACGAATACCTTAAACTGGACGATGGCCTGCTGGCTAATTATATTTCGCGGCAGGAAAAATGGACACATTCGGAAGCGGTTGACTACGTTAAAAACTATACTGATCGTTTGAAGTTGACGCTTGAATCCTCCGGACAAGCTAGTGTAGCGGGCATTGGAGAATTTGGAAAGAACGTCGAGGGTAAGCTTGTTTTTGAACCAAAGACTGAGAAATACTTTAAAGACGAGTGGTACGGATTCGAAAAAATTAAGGTAAAGCACTTTAATAAAGCATTCGAACCCAAAGTTGCCAGCGAGCAGTATACGGTTGATGAAGAAGTTGAGGTGCTGGAATTTGGAGACGATAAAATACGCTCATTTAATTGGGTCAGGTGGGCAACAGCCGCAGTTATCACTGGTCTGCTGTGCGGTCTCAGCTTTTTTATGGTAAATTCTGAAAACAGAGATATCCAAAGTACCCTGAACCCATTTACCGAATTGTTTTCTAAACCAGAAAAGCCGACTGAAGCGCCCGCAGAAGAAATCAAAGCTAGTGCTGAGACACCAGTTCCTGTGATGACGGATTCGGTTGCAGAGAAGGCTGTCGTAATAGATTCAGTTCGTGTTGATATTCCTGTAACGCCGGCGGCCCCGGTAATCAAACCGGTTGCCAGGTTTTATGTTGTTGCCGGAGCTTTTAAAGGACCTAAGCATGCGAAAGTTTTGTTGGAAGACCTCAAAGCAAAAGGGTTCGAGAATGCGGTGATCATTCCGGGCGATAAGTACAGCACGAAAGTCAAGGTCGCGACCAGCGTATTTGAGACCGAAAAAGAAGCTTACAGGGCCTCTTCGAAGCTTAAATCGGTCATCGGCCAGCCCGGTTGGGTTTTTAAGGGCAGAAAGAGCAATATCTAGTAAGGAAGGAAGCGAAAGCTTCCTTTTTTGTTGCATACGAATTTTCTTAAATTTACGTTTTCGAGGAAATAATAAATAGCGTAAAATGGTCACATTACAAGCAGAGGATCGTCAGAGAATTGCTGTTTCCTGGGCCTGGTCCTTTGGGATAACGGCGGGAATGCTGCTGATTTTCTTTTTTATCCGGCTGAGCAGCTCGCTACCAAAGGTGGAGCCGATGGAGCTTTTTGTTGAAGTGAACTACGGCACAAGCAAGGTGGGGAAGGGCGATGTTCAGACTTTCAATAAGCCTAACGACAGTAAAGTAGCGCAAAATATGCGGGCTGATGCTGATGAGGTGAAGAAAGTGAAATCTGTTTCGACACCGAAACCAACACCTCCCACACCGCCAAAAATAGAGTCGCCTAAGCCTACAAAAACAGTTGCTGAGAAGCCCGTAATCACTTCGAAGGTAGAAAGTCCTGCCGAAGCTCCGGAAAAGACTGAGGTCAAAAAATCCACGGGTAACGAGAGTTCTTCGGCTCCTGTGTCAAAACCTGCTCCTGAGAAGGCGGTCAACAAAGACGCTTTGTTTACCAAGTCGTCCGGCAGCAAGTCGGGAAGTAATGGCACGACAGGCACTCAGAGCGGAGTAGGCGGAAATAATAACGGAGACGATGCGGAAGGCGTAGGTGACAAAGGCTCAAAAAGTGGTAGTCTGTTTGCCAAAACTTACAAGGGTGAAGGCGGCGGAGGTGGAACTGCGGTGGGTTTGAACCTATCCGGATGGAGCTGGTCGAGAAGACCTGTGGTAGACGATAATTCCGACGCCACCGGTGATATAACCTTCAAAATTACAGTTGATAGAAATGGTCGTGTCAAAAATATTGTTACAGCGAGTACGACTGTCACAGATTACGCGGTTGTGAATAAATATAAAAGTGCAGTGCGGGAATTGACATTCATCCCGAAGTCTGCCAATGTTCCTGACGAATCAGTCGGAACCCTTACATTTAAAATCCGTTCTAGATAGTAGGTAATGAATTATCAGGAAACGCTGGATTACCTATACAGCAGATTACCCGTATTTCAGAATGTTGGGGCCCGTGCTTTTAAGCCGGGCCTTCATACTACCAGAGCGCTTTGCGAGTCTCTCGGAGATCCCCAAAATACTTATCCTACTATCCATGTAGGCGGTACGAATGGGAAAGGCAGCACTTCGCACATGCTGGCGGCTATCCTTCAAAACTCGGGCTATAAGGTTGGTTTGTACACCTCTCCACATTTAAAAGACTTTCGTGAAAGAATCCGTATCAACGGAAAATGCGTAGGCGAAGACTTTGTGATTTCATTTACCGATGAAATAAAATCTAACATCGAAAGATTTAATCCATCATTTTTCGAAGTGACTGTGGCTATGGCATTTAAGTATTTTGCAGACCACAAGGTTGATATTGCAGTAATAGAAGTGGGAATGGGAGGAAGGCTTGATTCAACCAATATTGTTGAGCCAATTGTATCAGTTATAACCAATGTGAGCCTTGATCATACTCAGTTTTTAGGCGAAACGCTGTCGGAAATTGCGTCAGAAAAAGCCGGCATTATTAAACAGAATGTCCCGGTTATAGTAAGTGAGTACCAAAGCCAGGAGGTTGCAGGTGTTTTCATAAATAAAGCACAGGACCTCGACGCGCCGCTCGCCTTCGGCTCGCAGGTGTATCAGGTTAAAAATCAGGGTATAAGTCACGGGCTGGCTCAAATTTACGCTCGCCGTGACAATTCAGATGAACCTGGTCAACAGTTACGTTTAGACCTTACCGGTTCGTATCAGACCAAGAACTTGGCCGGCGTTCTGACTGTACGCGATATGCTTGTATCTCTTGGTTGGAAGATTGAGAGTGAGGATGTTTCACAGGCGCTCAAAGATGTGGTCTCGTTAACCGGACTAAAAGGTCGCTGGCAGCAGTTAGGCCACCGACCTGACGTTTATTGCGATACCGCTCATAATATAGGTGGATTGACAGATACCATCGCGCAGTTTACAAGTCTTCCACATGAACGTTTGCGTTTTGTGATGGGGTTCGTGAAGGACAAGGATATCTCCTCAATTCTTGGCCTTTTACCGGTGAATGCGGTATATTATTTTTGTGAACCCTCGAATTTGCGGGCTTTGAATGCGACTGATTTGGCGACGATGGCGGCCAGGTATGGATTAGTTGGGAAAACCTTCCAAAACGTAAATGAGGCACTCAAACAGGCGATTGCAGAAGCAGATGACGCCGATATTATTTATGTGGGCGGCAGTACTTTTGTAGTTGCCGACCTTGACCAATTATAGTTTTTATTTATCAATGACAAGAAGAAAGTTACATCACTACAATTTTAGTGCGGAGGCAGAAAATGTGATTCAGGCAGGAAAGCCGCTTTATGGTGAGATCAAAGGAAAATGGAACCAGCTTTACTTTAAAAATGACAACCCTATTGTAGCGGAACTGGCCTGCGGGAAGGGAGAATATACTGTGGGTTTGGGCAGGAAATTTCCAGAAAAGAACTTTATCGGTATGGACATTAAGGGCGACAGAATAGCAAGAGGAAGTGCGCTGGCCACGGAATATCAGCTGCAAAATGTTGCTTTTCTCCGCGGTGGTATTCAATATTCGCACGAGTTCTTCGAAGAGAATGAGCTAAGTGAGATTTGGTTGATCCATCCCGATCCCCAGGTGCGGGACAAGGATGAAAACAAACGGCTTACAAATCCTCATTTCCTGGATAAATATGCCGGTTTCCTAAGGCAGGGCGGCTTATTTTGTTTAAAGACGGACAGCAGTTTCTTGTACGAATACACACTCGAAACGATACAAAATGCCAGTCGATATAAGCTCCTGGAGCATACTGATAATCTATATGAATCACCTTTGCTGGATGATCATTATGGTGTCAAAACACACTATGAGACTATCTTTACGGGAAAAGGCTACACCATTAAATATATCAAGGCTGCATTAATATAAAAGCCGCCCGTCTTCAAGACGGGCGGCTTTGGTTTTTTACCTGAAATAGCTCAGCATTATTTGCTGATCAGGCTAGCGAAGTAGTAAACTGTCCTAACAAGCTGTGACACGTATGACATTTCGTTATCATACCAGCTTACAGTTCTAACAAGTTGTGTATCGCCTACTTTCTGAACTCTTGTCTGCGTTGCGTCAAACAATGAGCCGTAGTTGATACCAATAATGTCGCTGCTTACGATTTCGTCTTCGGTATATCCGTAGCTCTCATTTGCAGCTGCTTTCATAGCAGCATTGATTTCTTCCACAGATGTCTCTTTGCCTAGAATTACTGTCAGTTCAGTCAATGAGCCTGTCAGAGTAGGAACGCGTTGTGCAGATCCGTCAAGTTTACCTTTCAAAGAAGGTAATACTAATCCGATTGCTTTCGCAGCACCTGTGCTGTTAGGAACAATATTCTGAGCAGCTGCACGAGCTCTTCTCAGGTCGCCCTTTGGATGTGGAGCGTCCTGTGTATTCTGATCGTTCGTATATGCGTGAATGGTGGTCATTAAGCCGTTCACGATGCCAAATTTCTCTTCCAATACCTGTGCCATAGGAGCAAGGCAATTGGTTGTACAGGAAGCACCGCTGATGATTGTCTCAGAACCGTCAAGAATATTATGGTTCACGTTAAATACGATTGTTTTAAGATCGCCGGTAGCAGGGGCAGAGATCACAACTTTTTTCGCGCCAGCTTTAATATGTGCGCTTGCTGATTCCTGGCTTGTGAAAAAGCCGGTACATTCCAGAACAACGTCTACATCGTGCTGTCCCCAGGGAATTTGTGCGGGGTCACGTTGCGCGTAGATTACGATATTTTCACCGTTTACGGTCACGGAGTTATCTGTTGATTTTACATCAGCGTCGAAGCGGCCTTGTGCAGTGTCGTATTTTAGTAGGTGTGCAAGCACCTTGGGGCTGGTTAGATCGTTTATAGCAACGATCTCGATACCTTCCATGTTGTAAATCTGACGATATACGAGGCGGCCGATGCGGCCGAAACCATTGATTGCGACTTTAACTGTAGACATATCTTATTTGATTGGTTAATTCGGTGCAAAAATAAGAAAAAGGTGGTTAAATGCCGCGGAATGAAGCAAAAATAGGGAGCTAGGAGATACTGTGCTGCTATTTACCATTTAAATTAGTAAATTCGAATCTGGCGAGTTTAGCACTTTTCTCAAATTTACTAATTTATGTAGTATTTTAAATTTGTGTTGCACAATTCCTTGTAGTCCTTCATTATTTAAAGCATTCCCTAGTATATTGCGTTATTCATTGTTGGCTTCTACAACCCCCATTTATGAATATTTGAGGTAGTTATTTGTGACACTATAATACTTGCAAAAGAGACGAAATATTATTCTACAACTCTACATAACATACTGAAAATCATTAAATTAAATACTTTACAATAATCCATTACTTAAACATGAGCATAGCGCAAACTATTGAGGAATACTGGAATAACAGGGAGCTTTTGAAAGAAGAGAGTGCCCGGAATTACATTAAGGATCTTATAGAGGAAGTTGATAAGGGAAGACTTCGTGTGGCGGAACCGCAGCCCGATGGGAGCTGGACAGTCAACCAGGCTCTGAAAAAAGCGATCATTCTATATTTCCCGATCCAGCAAATGCAGACTACCGAGCTTGGCATTTTTGAATACCACGATAAAATGAAGCTCAAAACAGGATACCAGGAACTAGGGGTGCGTGTAGTTCCACCAGCAGTGGCCAGATATGGTGCTTACATTTCAAAGGGAGTTGTGCTAATGCCATCTTACGTGAATATTGGTGCATATATAGATGAAGGGACCATGGTTGATACCTGGGCTACAGTCGGAAGCTGTGCACAGATTGGCAAAAATGTTCATTTAAGTGGGGGAGTAGGGATTGGTGGAGTCCTGGAACCGGTACAAGCTTCCCCTGTCATCATTGAAGACGGGGCTTTCATAGGGTCGAGATGTATAGTAGTTGAGGGCGCTCACGTAGGCAAGCGGGCTGTGCTTGGAGCGGGAGTAACTATTACCGGAAGTTCCAAGATCATTGATGTAACAGGAAGTGAACCCGTTGAATATAAAGGATTTGTCCCAGAAGATTCGGTAGTAATCCCGGGAATGTTACCCAAAGAATTTGCAGCAGGAACTTACCATGTTCCTTGTGCATTGATTATTGGCAAAAGAAAGGCAAGCACAGATCTGAAGACGTCACTGAACGAAGCATTGCGAGAAAATCAGGTTGCTATATAAGTAGATTAAAACAGTTGAATGCAAAATACGGTACCGCACGTGCCGTATTTTTTTATGACCAAAAGTATAATTTACATTTGTATATACAACTCGCCCATTGCTGTGTATATTTGTAAATCATTTTAAAAGTTTATCATTGTAAATCAATTTACATAAATGAATTTGAGCGACAAAATCAAACAAATACTTATAACCAAAGCCATTTCTCCCTCACTTTTCGCGGATGAGATTGGAATACAACGATCCAGTATGTCACATATCCTCGCCGGACGAAATAAGCCGAGCCTCGAAATGGTACAGAAAATTGTTAAACGCTATCCCGATCTGGGGCTGGATTGGATAATGGAAGAGAATGAGCTGCCAGAAATGTCCTTGGAAAAACCATTGACTTTCAGCCGAAGTACTGCGAAAGTCAATGTAAACAGAAAAAATGCCCAGTTAGAACCGCTTCCCGCTGAATTATCCCGGGAAAGAAAGATCGCCAAGATCGTGGTCTTTTATACTGACGGTACCTTTAAGGAATTCAGCGAAGCCTGATAATCAGCCGGCTATTTTAAAAGCAAGACCGTTCCCGTCAGATCCATTTCCGCCGTTTTGATCACATAAGGGTAACTACCTGCCGGAACCGGTTCCTCTTTGTACGTGCCATTCCAGGGAGTTGGATAACCCGACGACATAAAAATCAGTGCGCCCCAGCGGTTATATATCCGCACTTCTACGATCTGATCTTTGCCGTTGAATATTTCAAAAGTGTCATTCTGCCCATCGTGGTTAGGAGAAAAAGCGGTGGGTATATGCATTTTGTCTATAACATAAACCTCGGTAGCCGCCTCGTAAATACAACCGTTTTCAGTAGTAACTGTTAGGGTGTATGTGGTATCAGTGAATGGTGCCACTATCGCTTCCTTCTGCGTGGGATCCGAGACGAGTCCATACGCCGGGCTCCATAGGTAACTATGGTTTCCGTCCGGCGGCAGCAAAACAGGTGATAAGGTTGTCCGGGAGCCTTCGAGCATGCCCTTCCTTGCGGGCAGCGATACGCGTAGTTCTTCCTTGCCGATGGTCAGTGTGTCCACCCCCTTGCACCCTACATTTTCGTTGGTTATTGTCAGCGTGTAAGTGCCTGCCTCAGCAATTTCCATTGTCGCATTTTCATTTGCAATAGCCAGATTGTTTCTTGCCCAGGTTAGTTGCTGACCACTTGCAAGCGACCCACCATTGGCCCGCATCATCATCGTCTTTCCCGCACACAGGATGTCCCGGTCCGCAGAGATGATCGCTTCGATCGGTTTGGCAAAGGCTGCGCGGACCAGCTGGGATGTTGTATCCCGGGAGCACTTTTTCGTGTAGCTCTTAATAACAGAATATGTTCCTGAGTCCTTGACCATGATCGTGGAGCCGGTGGCACCTGGTATGTTTAGACCATTTAGCTGCCATTGATAGGACCAATCCTGAGATGTTTCTGTCACAAGTTGTACAGGGCTTTCCGGGCAAAACGTGATCTCGGCAGCCGGAAGATCATTATGCATAATCACCGGCTGTGCAGGCTGATCATCATTACAATCGATGACGAGCAGCTGAAAGTCTCGTCGTATGAGTCCGATGCGCTTGCCATTTCTGAATTCTTCAACCTGAACGGCAAATACATAGAGGCCAATGCTGCCGGCAGTGACAGTAAGTTCTCCTGAATTACTGATCCGCAACGGACTCGGGCCAGGAATCACATTTGCAATCGAGATACCGGTTTCCCAGGTAACTAATGGGTAAGGACTCGCAATCGCACTGGTCAGGAAGGGCTCTCCGGGCGTGGTGTTTCCACGCATTGGGTCGACCAGGGAATATCGCAACTCATCGCCATCCGCGTCAGAGGCGCTCATTTTCATTGTAAAAGGCCTGTTCGCGCAAATGTATTGTCCGTTTGGGATGACAAAAGCAGGAGATGAATTGGGAAGAGATAGTGGCGGAAATTCCAGATAGAAAACCATTCCGTTGTCTCCCGGGGTTTTGATGTTATTTATATCGGCATTTCTACAACAGCGCTCCCAGGTAATATAGTAGCCCCCCGGATCAACATATTCGCTTGAATTGAGTGTAATCGTTCCGGTGTAAATGCCTGCGGAAACACTAAGTGACCGGCTTGTTGCGCAGGCTTTATTCTGAAATGCAATCGATTCGGAAGACCGGTACCGGAGCGTCATAGTCCCCATCAGCTTGTTATTGCTTTTCTGATAAAAGTAAATATCAGCTTCCTCATCTCTGTTACCGCCATTGGTTGGGCCTGGGATTACCAGATTGTTCGCATCCCAAAACTGGACGAGCCTTATTTCAAAGGTATTCACAGAGCCCGTCTTATTCATCTGCAACTCTCCGCCGACAATATGATTACCCGAAGATTCGAGTGTAAAACTTATTAACAACGTTAGAAAAGCGAAATTTCGAAGTAGAGAGAGATCCATAGGCTTCCAGCACCAGGCGTTACATGTTTTATAAAGTTAGTTAATCGAGGTAGTATCCGGTAGGGGATGTAAAGCTATTTGAACGCAAATTATATTAATTGTTCCTTTCATACACTTTTTGGTTTTAACCGGACAGAACAGGATAGTACGGTTCACAAATACCAATAATTTTCGAAAAATAAGTACAATTCAAATCATTAATTGTACTTATTTTAGTGTACGCGTTTACTCACCCTTCTGTATCATGTTTCCGCCAAAAAGTTCAGGATCACATCTAGCGTGCGTGACGCATTATTGTTTCACCAAAACCCACCGTCTTATGCCAGAAAGGACAAATCCAGTAATGCCCTGTAGTCATGAACCATGTTTAACTAAAATCCAATCCTAGACTTATGAATTTACCTCGACTAGTGAATTTCAAACCCTGTCTGAAAGTACTTCCAAAAGTAGTATTTACTCAGGTGTTTGCAGGAATTCTATTTACCGGCCCGACTTTTGCCGGCCCCGATCAGCCAACCCAGCCCACAACCACCCAATCCAGTATTGACAGAACCATTAAAGGGAAGGTGAACGATGACAAGGGACAAGGGCTTCCAGGTGTTAGCGTTATTATAAAAGGTTCGAGTTCGGGTACGGTAACGAACGCCGATGGGGGGTATTCTCTGGATATTCCTGAGTCGGGAACCAGCGTGCTGGTATTCTCTTTTGTGGGCTATCTGACGAAAGAAATAACCGTCGGAAACCAATCCAATGTGGATGTACAGCTGGAAGTCGATACCAAAGCACTGGAAGAAGTGGTGGTTGTTGGTTACGGTACGCAGCGCAAACGCGATATTACCTCGGCACTCTCGGTTATTAATATCGATGACATTGGAGAAGTACCTAAGTCCAATGTAACCAGGATGATTCAGGGACAGGCTCCTGGTGTGATTATCAAACAAAAAAGCGGTACGCCCGGACAGCAGTTTGAAGTGAAGGTGCGCGGTATCAGTTCTTTGGGTGCCGGCAGTGATCCTTTGTATGTAATTGATGGTTTTCCGGTAGGTACGTCTGTTGGTCAAAACTTGAATCCTAATGACATTGAGACCATTTCGGTGTTAAAAGATGCTGCATCAACGGCAATCTATGGGGCTCGCGGCTCCAATGGTGTTGTCTTGATCACCACAAAATCCGCCAAGGAAGGCAAGACTTCTTTGAACGTTTCAATTGATTATGGTGTACAGAATGTCCCGGAATCAAGAAAGACAAAGGTTTTGAACGGGCAGGATTTCGCACAGTTCAAGAAGGAAGTATTTGAAGGCCGGTTTCTGCTGGCCAACAAAAGAAACCCGACAATCGAGGAAGTTCCGATTGATTTTCGTTATCCGGAACAAACGAAATATTCTACCAACTGGTTTGACCTGATCCTGCATAACAATGCTCCTTATACGGACATTAACGTAACACTTTCGTCAGGTTCAGGCCCTATTAAATCTGTTATCTCGGCAGGTTACTACAAAGAAGCGGGTGCATTAAGACACACGGATTACGACCGTGCCTCGCTCCGTACCAACTTAATGGGTAAGGTCAACAAATTCATTACAATGGGGGTAAACGTTGCCGGAAGCTATTCCCGCTCAAGCCTCGCCAGCACCGACGGTCGTAATGCACAGGTTGGTCTGACACTGATAGCCGATCCACGCTACCCTGCGTACGATGAAAAAGGAGAACTGATCCCTTACTATAATGGTGTCGGCGACGTCTTCGGATTTCCAAACCCATTGTATATGCTTAAAAACATCAATCGCGACCGTAATATCGCCGATGTGCTGGCCAATGGTTATGTGGAGTTGAATATCCTGCCAGGATTGAAATTCAGATCTTCTCTGAATACCAAGATTAACTATAACAGATACAAGGAATTCATTCCCTCGACAATCGGGCTTCCGGTTGCCACAGGTAGCAATGGAGCACCTCCGCGTATTGCTACGGCACGTGACGATTCTGAGGAATTGCGTAACTACGCTGCCGACCAGTTGTTGACCTACGATCTGAATATCGGAGAAAACCACCATTTCGATGCATTGTTAGGTTATACTGCGCAGCAGGAAACGGTAAAAGGCTTGTACGGAAGTGGTAACACATTCCCTGACGATCTGGCGCCATTTTTAGGTAATGCGACTATCCGTTCTTCAAATTCGATGGAAAGAACCTGGACCATGATCGGTTATATGGCTCGTGCCAACTACTCTTTCAAAGACAAGTATTTGCTTTCCGCATCTATTCGTCGCGAGGGTAGCTCACGTTTCAGCGAGGGTCACCAGTTTGGTAATTTCCCTGCTGCATCCGTGGGTTGGAGGATTTCGGAGGAACGTTTCATTCCAAAAGCATCGTGGCTGACAGATTTGAAACTGCGCGCCAGCTGGGGTATGACGGGTAACAACAGTTATGCTGTGAGCGCGAACAACAACTTCGGTGTAGCTCAGAATGCAGGTGACGACGGAAACTACGCCAGCCTTGCATTCCTTGGAATTAACAACTACGTACTGGGTAACTCACTTGCTTCCGGTAAAACGGTTACACGATTTGCCAATTCAGAGCTGTCGTGGGAAACTTCGAATCAGGTGAATGTTGGTCTCGACCTTGCTACTTTCAATAACAGTCTGGTATTTACTTTGGAATACTACAAAAAGATCACCGACGACATGTTGCTCGGTTATAGCATTCCAGCGATCTCAGGATTTACTTCCACGCTGAAAAACCTGGGTAAAGTACAGAACCAGGGATTTGAATTTGCTGCAAACTATCGTATCAAACTGGGAAAAGTGAACGTCCGCACCAATGCCAACGTAACCGTTAACAGGAATAAGGTACTTGCGATCAGAGGTCAAAATGACTTTATCCTGCAGGGAAGCCAGTACGGAGGTTACAACATTCAGCAGGTTGGTCAGCCGATTGGTATGATCTTCGGTTACCGGAAGCTGGGTATTTTCAATACCGAAGAAGAAATCAAGAAAGCCCCGTTGCAGGAGGGTGCAGTGCCGGGAGCAATGATTTTCGCGGATTTGGCAGGTGGGCCGGATGGTGGTCCTGACGGAATCGTTTCCTATGACACAAAGGATATGACCATTATCGGTAACCCTAACCCTAAATTCAACTGGGCGTGGACTGTGGCCGCTGACTGGAAAGGTTTCGATTTCAGCGTGCTGATGATGGGCGCGTATGATTTCGACATTTACCGGAATATTGAGGCTTCTACTATGAATATGGACGGTGTGTTCAATGTATTGGACAAAGCGAAAGACCGCTGGAGATCACCACAAAATCCTGGCCCAAATCCGCTTGACAAGCATTCACAAGGCGGTACTGACTATTTCAAATGGTCACGCGAAAGCAGCGAGCGTTATGTTTATGACGGCACGCATACCTGGATCAAGAACGTAACGATCGGCTACACGATCCCGAAAGTGAAAGGTGTATTGTCCGACGCACGCATTTTCATCAATGCTGCCAACCTGTTCCTGATCACAAAATATCCTGGAAATAACCCTGATGCCGGCGTACGCGGCGGGACTGAGCTCAACAATGACGATGAGTCTTATCCTGTTCCTAGAACCTTCTCAGCCGGTCTAAAAGTTAACTTCTAAAAATATTTGAAATGAAAAGCAAAATTATAATTGGGGTAATAGCACTTGGGCTCTTGCAATCTTCCTGCAGTGAGGACTTCCTCAACCAGACGGATCCCACCAAGGTTGGCGTCGATGTATTTTATAAGAACGAAGCACAGGTAAAACAGGCACTGAACGGGGTTTACGGACAGGTTCAGAGCATTACAAATACTGCCTACCTCGTTGGCGAATTTCAAACCGACAATACCACGATCGACCTTAACCCGTCGGACCGCGGTGGCGCCGGTGGTTGGGAAGCTTTCGAATTCGGTACCGTCAACTCGGGAAACGGAGAAATCGCTGCGCTTTGGAATAACCACTACGCAACGCTGTATAACCTCAACCTGACGCTGGAAAAAATGGTCGACGCGACCATGGAAGACGGGCCAAGGAAGGAGATCGAAGGTCAGCTGAAATTTTTGAGGGGCTATTTATACTTCAACCTTGTTCAATATTTCGGTGATGTTGTAATCGTAACTTCAACACTGGCTACGCCTGACCCTGCATTTGATCTCCTGAGATCACCGCAAGCCGAAGTTTGGGCGCAAATCGAAAAGGACCTGAAAGAAGCTGCTGCTGCATTGCCGGATAAATATACCAATGCAGCCGACAAGGGGCGGGTAACCAAAGGGGCAGCTTTGAGCTTGCTGGGCAAATCATATCTCATATTAAAAAGATATGCGGATGCCGTAACCGCTCTTAAAGAAGTGACGACGCTTGGCTATTCGCTTAATGCAAACTATGCCGACAACTTTGATCCCGCACCTTCCAAAAAGAATGGCCCTGAGTCTATCTTCGAAATCCAGTACCAGGGTGATAATGACCTCGGTGAATGGAGCAGCTTCCAGTATGTATTTGCCCCGAGGGTTTCAAAGGGAGCCGTTACTGGTTATGCAGCGGGTGGAAACGGTGGTAGAAACGCACCGTCAAACGATATTATGAATGCGTACGAAAAAGGTGACCTGCGGAAAGACATTTCCCTGAAACCCAGCTTTACGCTCGACGGTAAAGTATATCCGGTTCCTTATGTTGCGAAGTACAACTACCCGCATACCATTCTTGGCCGGACAAATACCAACTGGCCGGTAATCCGCTACGCAGACGTATTGCTGATGCTGGCAGAAGCGATCAATGAGCAGAGCGGCCCAACCGGCGAAGCAGTCGATTACCTGAACCAAATCCGCAAACGTGCCGGACTGGCTGCTGTAACTGGCCTGGACAAAACTGCATTCAGAACTGCGGTACTTAATGAGCGCAGACTTGAACTGGCTTTTGAGAACCATCGCTGGTTTGACCTGAAGAGAACAATGACCCCTGCACAGTGGGCTGCATTTATGAATGCTCACGGTGCGCGCGAAAGGGCAAAGCCGACCATCGACAGAGGAAACGTACCTTTCAACTCGACGGATTATGTATATACTGAGAATGAGTATGTACTGCCGATTCCGGCTCCTCAGATTCTGATCAATGCAAAACTGACCCAGAATCCGGGGTATTAATGGATTAGTTGGACTGATCGGGCCGGGCAACCAGCCTGGTCGGTCCAACACTTTTTACGTTTTAACATAATGTCTGTTCTGTATACATTCTGATAAACTATGTAACTATATTAAGTAACGGTTCGTTATTACACTAATATTATCTTTGCCAATTTTCATTGTCTTCTAATTGTTATTTCAAAAATCTGCAAAGGCCCTGTGTGTGAAGCTTGATCAATGCAAGACAGAACAGGATAGCATGCGGCCCCTTTCATTTTATTTTGTAAAATATTTCAGCATCATACATACTGAATATTCCTAAACCCCTAATTTTTTTTATTGTGTTACTCCAAGCAAACGAAACATTCTGGCTTTGGCAATTTCTAGGTCGATTGCATCCGCTTATGGTCCATTTTCCAATCGGACTTTTGCTGGTCGCCCTTTTACTGGAAATCATGGACTGGCAGCGCAAGTCGGTAGCGCTGCGCGATGCGACCAGGATACTCACATGGATAGGAGCAGGAAGCGCTTTACTCGCAGTAGTCTTTGGTTTGCTGCTGGCGGAAGCCGAAGATGCGGCGGGAACCAGTTTTGAAATCCACAAATGGGCAGGTATCACAACGATGGTGCTCGCTGTCGCAGCTACATTCGCATTGCGCTCGCAAAACCGGACAGCATTCCGCTCGCTGTTACTTGTGACCGTATTCGGCGTTTCTTTCGCCGGACATTATGGTGCAATGCTCACCCACGGCGAAGACTATCTGTCGAGCACTTTACCTTCATCAGACCAGCCAAAGGAGCCTTCCGGAACGGACGAAGCCGATTTTGTATTGACCAATACAGGCTCTCTGAACCCGCAGCAGGTACAGGATCTGAATGTAGAAGTGAGGTCGATCCTCGCGCACAACTGTTACAGCTGCCACAGCGAAACGAAAACCAAAGGTGACCTTCGGCTCGATAGTAAAGATGCGATTATGAAAGGCGGCGAAGGCGGCCCGGTCGTTGTGCCAAACCACCCCGATAAAAGCGAAATGATAAGACGCATCAGTCTGCCGAAAGGACATAAAGAAGCCATGCCGACCAAAGGCAAAAGGCTTACAGAACGCGAAGTAAGTATCTTGAAATTCTGGATTGAAAAAGGTGCGCTGTGGCCGGAAGGAAAAGAAAAAAGCATTTACCGCGTAGCCGCGCTCGAACCGCGCCTGCCTGCCGTGCCCTCACCAACCGGAGACCTTACCAAGCCTGTTGACCTGTTTGTAGATGCTTACTTTAAAAAGAATAAAATATCCTGGAAACCGGTAGTCGACGACCGCATTTACATTCGCCGGGTTTACCTTGATGTCATCGGACTGCTTCCTCCACCTGAAAAAGTAGATGCATTTGTTGCGGATACGCGCCCGGACAAGCGTGAATTGCTTGCCAAAGAACTGTTGAACCGCAATGACGATTACGCTCAGCACTGGATGTCGTTCTGGAACGATGCGCTACGTAATGATTACTCCGGTACGGGATATATCACCGGCGGCCGGTTCGACATTACAAAATGGTTGTACACTTCTTTGCAGAATAATAAGCCGTACAACTGGTTTGTGAAAGAGCTTATCAGTCCGAATAAAGCTTCGGAAGGTTTTATTAAAGGTATTAAATGGCGCGGAACGATCAATTCCAGTCAGCGGACTGAGATGCAGGCGGCACAAAATGTATCGCAGGTATTCCTCGGCCTGAACCTGAAATGCGCCTCCTGCCACGACAGTTTTGTAAGCGACTGGAAACTGGCCGATGCCTATGCATTCGCCAATATCTTCGCCGATACGCTGCTTGAAATAAACCGCTGCGATAAGCCAACCGGTAAAATTGCAGGGACAAAAATACTATTTCCCGAACTGGGCGAGATCAGTGTAGATGCAAATACTGAAACACGCCTGCGTCAGCTGGCCGACTTCCTGGTGCAGCCGAAAGACGGCAGACTTTACAGGACCGTAACAAACAGGATCTGGGCTCAGCTGCTCGGCCGCGGCATTATCGAGCCGGTTGATGTGATGGATAATGTTCCATGGAGTGAAGATCTGCTCGACTGGCTGGCTTCGGATTTTGTCGCAAATGGTTATGATATGAAAAAGCTGATCTATACGATCGTGACTTCCAAAACGTACCAACTGCCTTCAACTTCGGTGAAAGAAGCGAATGATATTATGGCCAATGACTACAAGTTCACCGGAATGGTCAGAAAGCGGCTGTCGGCGGAACAGTTTTCAGACGCCATCAGTGTTGCGTTCAAGCCGATGTATGCCGACTCGGCGGTCATGTACAAATTACTGCCGGAAGACATCAAAGCTAAACTACCATTTGCCCGCGCCGCATTCGTCAAAAACGACCCGTTCCTGACTTCGCTGGGCCGGCCAAACCGGGAGACCGTCAGTACGAGCAGGACTTCTCAGGCAAACCTGTTGCAGGCTTTGGAGTTGACGAATGGTAACAAGTTTACGCACACATTAAAACTGGGGTCTAAAGAATGGAAGGCGAAATACCCGACCACAGACTCGCTGGTCACCGCGCTTTACCGCAAATCACTTGGCCGCGAGCCACTCGCCAAAGAGCTGGCAGCAGCTAAGAAAATCCTCGGCCCGACTCCCAATGAGGAAGGAATCCAGGATCTGGTTTGGGCAATTGCACTGGTGCCGGAATTCCAGTTGATATATTAAAAACAAAAATAGGCTCAACCATATTGATATATATAAAAAGTATCATACTAATATATAAAAATATAAGTAATTGACTTTTCATACTTAGAATAATTGTTATTCACACTTAAAGTATCAAAAGTATATATCTATTAAAGATTTCTTTTAGTTAATTTATTGCAAATCAATATTTTAAAATCAAAATCAAAATGAGAAGCAAATGGAATAGGAGGGAGTTTTTGCAGCATGCCAGCGCAGCTACTATGGCAGCTCTGGCCGCAGGAGCTCCGGTTTCAAGCCTGCTTTCTTCTTGCAAGGGCAAATCGGGATCCAACTCTTCCGCAGATACCGTCATACTTTTATGGATGGCAGGAGGAATGGCGCATACCGAAACATTCGATCCCAAGGTTTATACGCCTTTCGAAAAGGATATGGAAGGCAACCGCGTACTGAGCACTTTCAAGTCGTTACCAACCAAACTGGACGGCATTCATTTTTCCGACGGCTTGCAGTCTATCGGAAATGTAATGGATAAAGGAACCCTGATCCGTTCTTATGTAGCGGCCGATATGGGCCACATTCTGCATTCGCGTCACCAGTATCACTGGCATACCTGCTACGAGCCGCCGCAAACCGTCGCGGCTCCGCATATGGGTTCATGGATCGCCAAGGAGCTGGGACCAAAAAATCCGGTCATCCCCGCGTTTGTAGACATCGGACAGCGGTTCACGGTAGGTGAAGCAGAAGAGTTGAAAGCTTTTCATACGGCAGGTTTCCTCGGCAACGAGTTCGGCCCGTTCTTTATTCCTGATCCAAGCCAGGGACTCGAGAGTGTCCGGCCGCCGGTTGGTATGGACGCCAAACGCTTTGAAAGAAGAAACCAGCTTTACAATGAACTGATCAATAACAGTCCGGTAGGAGAGTTCGGCTCCGACTACCAGCGCGAATCGCTGAAACGTTCGATGGAACAGGCATATGCATTGCTCAATTCACCCGAATCGAAAGCATTCGACCTGAGTACTGAGCCAAAAGCCAGCTACGACATTTACAACACCGGCCGGTTTGGCCTCGGCTGCTTACTCGCGCGGAGACTCACTGAGCAGGGTGCAAGATTTATCAGCGTTACCACCGAATATGAGCCATTTAAAGGTTGGGATACGCACGAAAACGGCCACACCAGATTGCAGGAAATGAAAAAGCAAATCGACGGGCCCATCGCCCAGCTGATCAAAGATCTGGATGAAAAAGGCTTGCTCGACCGCACGATGGTAGTGCTCGCCAGTGAATTCAGCCGGGATATGATGGTAGAAGGTAAACCTGACGCGAAAGTGAAGGAGCAGGTTGCTCAGCCTGATATCCTGTCCGACCTGAAATTCTATGGCATGCATCGTCATTTTACCGATGGCGGATCCATGCTGATGTTTGGCGGCGGGATTAAAAAAGGTTTTGTTTATGGAAAAACGGCAGACGAGCGTCCATGCAAAACCATTGAAAACCCGATCAAGATCGACGGCGTGCACCAAACGATTTATCACGCGCTCGGAATTGCAGAAGATACCCAGTATGAAGTAGAGAAGAGACCATTTTATACCACTCCCGACGGTAAAGGAAAGGCGGTTTTGGACTTGCTTTCATAATAATTAAAACGTTTTTGAAAAGCATCTGACAGTATTGTCAGATGCTTTTTTATTTATTATATCCTATAAAGTCTTCCGAATTAAATATTTATTAAAACCAGACAGAGCAGGACAGTCGATACTGGTATTCATTCTAGTATTGCAGCAAATATTACTATGGGAATTAAAAATTGTCTTTTAAGGTCAAAAGAACAGTTTATTATTAGCGTATTCCAATTCTCATCAGCACTTCAATCCAAGCTTTTTGACTGTCACACGAATCGTGGCATAGCTGCACGTGCCAGCCAATTACATTAAACTAAGAATATTTTAAAGTATTTCAATCTATCAAAATGACTATTCCTAACCCATCAGCATTTATTCACCAAAACCCATATGCTATGCCGAAAGTCACCAATTGAAAATTTACGCTGCTTACCATTGAAAGTCCCGCCAGGGACAAAAACCTCGACAGATTAACATTTAAAAGCTAGATCTTATGAATCAAACTCGACAATTTCCCTATTGTTCCGGATTGAATTCGTTCCTAAAACTCTCTTTGAGCCAGGTGCTCATAGGTGCAGCTTGTGGACTGAACGCATACGCCGGTAACAACTACTTAGTTCCGAACACCTATACCGAGCACGGTAAGTTTGCTATTGACAAAAATATCAAAGGCAAAGTAACAGACGAAACGGGCGCAGGCGTCCCCGGTGTGAGTATCCTGGTGAAAGGATCTACAACCGGGACCGTTTCCGATGCGGAAGGTGCTTATTCGATTAACGTGCCGGATCAGGGCGCTGTACTGATTTTTTCTTCGGTGGGCTTCGTGCCTCAGGAAGTACCGGTTGGCAGCAGTAATACTGTCGACATTAAATTGGTTACCGATTCAAAAGCGCTTTCCGAAGTAGTGGTAGTCGGGTACGGCAGCCAGTTGAAAAAGGAAATAACCGGAGCAGTTCAGACGGTCAAGGCCGAAGAGCTTAAAGATATCCCGGTTTCGCAGGTAACACAGAAACTGCAGGGCCGGCTGGCTGGGGTACAGATTAACCAGACTACCGGTAAACCGGGTCAGGGAATGTCTGTCCGTATCCGTGGCCAGGTTTCCGTAACAGCGGGAAGTGACCCATTATATGTAGTCGACGGATTTCCTATTACCGGGACTATTGCACAAATGAACCCGGACGAGATCGAGGACATTACGATCCTGAAAGATGCTGCCTCGACGTCACTTTACGGTTCACGGGCTGCGAACGGGGTAGTGCTGATCACCACCAAACGGGGACAAGCGGGAAAAACCAGCGTAGGTTTCAACGCTTTTTATGGTTTCCAGAAAGTCCCTCAGAAAGGACGCATCGAAATGCTGACTGCGCAGGAATTTGCACAGTTCAAAAAAGAACTGTTTGAGGATGAGAACAGAACACCGCCGAAACCGTTTGATAAACCGGAGGATTTTGCAAATCAAAACAACGACTGGTATGATGCCCTTTTGCGCACAGCGCCTATTCAGAGCTATAACCTGACGGTGAGTTCAAATAAGGAAAATATGCGCACTTCTCTGGTAGCGGGTATTTTCAATCAACAGGGAGTTGTGATCAACAACAACTACAAGCGCTTTTCGCTCCGTATGAATACTGAATACGATATATCCAGCAAAGTGAAGATTGGTTTCAATATCGCCCCGCAATATGTATATGACAACACGCCAAGAACAGACGGCGACCGCGGAACGGGAATTCTCTTTAATGCACTGCATACCTGGCCGGTGATGCCGATCCGTGACGCAAATGGCGATCTGACGAAGTTCAACCGCTTTCCTGATAACACTGGAAATATCTATGCTTATCCAAACTGGGTACGCGCTGCGGACGAGCTTACCAACGAAACCAAAATCACCAAGCTTCTCGGTAACTCTTACCTGCAATACCAACCTATCAGAGGTCTGACGTTGAAATCCACGTTGAACATTGAAATGGAAAGCAACAAGTTCTTCTTTTTCAATCCTTCAACAGCAACAAGTAATATCAACGTCCCCATTCCAACAACAGCTGCTGCGATCCGCCAGAACTACCAGAATTTCTCATGGCTGAATGAAAACCTCGCTACTTACAGTCACAGCTTTAACGATAAACACAATTTTGAGTTGCTGGGCGGGTTTACACAACAAAGGTTCCGCCAGGAATCTGATCGTATTACGACCAATACCTACACGGACGACAGGCTGCCGACTATCCAGGGCGCGCTGAACATCGACCGGGGCGGGTCCTTCAGTTTCAACGGGATCACCGGATCAAATACTTTCAATGATGCTAATGAATGGTCGCTGCTTTCCTATATCTCGCGTTTGACTTATAACTTCAAAGGTAAATACCTGTTCACAGCTGCGGTCCGGGCCGATGGTTCTTCCCGTTTTGGATCTGAAAACAGATGGGGAACTTTCCCGTCGGTATCAGCCGGTTGGGTTTTGTCTGACGAAAATTTCATGCAATCAGTCAACAAGGTATCCTTTGCCAAGTTACGCGCGAGCTACGGGGTAATTGGTAACAATAATATTGGTAACTACACCCAATATGCGCTGGTGAACAATACTACAAATGCCGTTTTCGGAAACACTGTTGCAACGGGTGCCAATGTAACCTCACTGGCAAATCCAAATCTCGGCTGGGAAACAACCAAGCAATTTGATATGGGCTTAGACCTCGGCCTGTTCAACGACCGGATCCAGTTTATCTACGACTTTTACACCAAGCGCACCACGAATCTGTTGTACGCGGTGCAGGTTCCTCAGGAAGCAGGATTTACCAATTTCAATGATAATATAGGTGAGATCAAATTCTGGGGACATGAATTCTCGATCACTTCCCGCAATCTCGAGGGTGCGCTGAAATGGACAACCAATGCAAACATTTCATTCAACCGCAACAAGGTGATGGAGCTGGCTCCGGGTATTGACCGCGTGTATGGAACGTTCCACATTACCCAGGTAGGACAGCCGTTTGGGCAGTTTTACGGTATGGTTAAAGAAGGTTTCTACGAAAGTGCCGAAGATCTGGCCAAGTACCCGATCATTCCGGGCCGTTCTGCGATCGGAACGATCAGATTACGTGACGTAAACGGCGACGGAAAGATTACCTACGGTGGTGATACCGACGACCGCACAATCATTGGAAGTCCGTTTCCTAAATTCACTTATGGTATTACTAACAACCTGAGCTATAAAAACTGGGATCTGTCGATTGTTGGATCGGGTTCTCAGGGCAACCAGCTTTGGGTACGCCACTTGTACAGTACAGCAAACCTCGACGGTGTTTTCAATATGGTTGCGGGTGTAAAAGACCGGTTCCGCGTGAAAAACATTACCGATGAGAAAGGGGTGGGAGTTGCTACCACTGTGATCTCGAAAGGCAAGGGAATGTATGGTGCGACCAATAACGGAGGAAACTTCACCGGTATCGAGCGCGACTGGAACAGCTCTCACTTCCTGGCAGATGCTTCTTACTTTACGATCAAGAACGTTACGCTGGGATACAATATCGGTATAGCGAATAAATTTTTCAAATCTGCACGTTTGTATGCTTCCGTTCAACAACTGTATGTATTTACAAAATACTGGGGCGGGCCGAATCCTGAAACCAGCGCAAATGGTGCAGGAAATGGGGACGGCGGCAACCTGAGCCAGGGCGTTGATTTCTCCAACTACCCTGTACCACGTACCTGGACGTTAGGCGTCAACCTCAACTTTTAAGTAAGATCAGTAACAGACTCATTTTAATCTGAAAAGAAATGAAAATAAGATATATAGCAGCATGGTTCCTGGCTACGGCCCTGACCAGTTGTGGCGATAATTTCCTGAGTGTGATCCCGGAAACTTCATTGAGCTCGGGGATCTTCTTCTCGTCGCAAAATGATTTCCAGCAAGCCGTAAATGCAGCATACGTACCGCTCCGCCAGATGTTCAATGAACGCGCCTGGGTATTGGAAGAGATGCATTCCGACAATACATACTATGCACGAAACGTGCTCTACGGTGCAGTGGATGCTACTGAAAACGTGGCGGATTTCGCTATACCGACAGCCGGCGGTGTCACTGCGAATGATAACGTGTTGGTACAATACAGGCTTAACTATCAGATCATTTCACGTACCAATCAGATATTGGTACTGATCGACAATGTGGAATTTGATGAAACAGTTAAGAAAAATCTGAAAGGACAGGCATTGTTCCTGCGCGCGTTTGCCTATTTCGATCTGATCCGTCTTTTCGGAAAAGTGCCTTTGCATCTTGAACCGGTAACAGGCCGCGAAGACGCTGCTTTGCCGCTATCGTCCGCCGAAGAAGTGTATGCACAGATTGAAAAAGATGCGACCGAGGCGAGTACCCTGCTTCCGGACAAAGCAAAACAGGAAGCCGGCCGCGCTACTTCGGGTGCTGCAAAAACGCTTCTTGCCAACCTGTACCTCACCCAGAAAAAATGGGCACAGGTCGAACCGCTGATGAAAGCTGTGGTTACAAATGACGGGTACACACTCATGCCTGATTACGCGAATGCGTTTTCAACAACCACGTCAAACAAGAACAACCAGGAGTCGGTTTTCGAGATCCAGTATATGGAAGGATCGGCGGGCTACAATGGGAACCAGATTTACCGTTTCCTTCCATCGCCGATCACAGCGACTGAAATTGCGCCGATCACCGGAACTGCAAATCCGCAGGGAACTTCTCAGGAAAGTAACAACATTCCTACGCCGGACCTGATCGCCGCCTATGAGGCGGGTGACAAAAGGAAGGAAGCATCTATCGGTTATGTGACGTTGAGTTCCAGCCAGGTGGAAAATAAGGTTTACCCTTATATCAAGAAGTACGCAAAAACGCATGCATTGCACAATAATACAGGTCAAAACTGGCCGGTATACCGTTACTCGGAAGTGCTGTTGTTCTTGGCTGAATCCCTGAACGAGCAGGGCAAAACAACAGAGGCGGCAACTTACCTGAACCAGGTACGTACCCGCGCCGGACTAGCGGCCACTACGGCGACTTCACAAGCTACCATGCGCGAAGCGATCTTTAAGGAAAGACGTGTTGAGCTGGCTTTCGAGAACAAACGCTGGTTTGACCTTACCCGCACGGGTCGTGTGAAAGAGATCATCGCCGCTTATGGTGCAAAAGTGAAGGCTAATCCCGCGGCTTACTACTTCCCGAAAGGTGCAGTTCCCCCGCCAAACGCATTCACTGTGCTTGACGACTACTACGGATTACCAGCCGTAGAAGCAGCTTTGACGCCGCATTTTTAAATTGAATTTTGAATGATTGAATGAGCGAATGATTGAATGAGCCGCCATGGAACTGGCAATGAGTGAGATGTGAATGAGTGGATCTTTGCCTTCGATTACTTCAAATTCTGGCGCATTTGACACAAAGAAGCGCAGCTAGCTGCGCTTCTTTGGTTTTAGATCAAACCAGCATTTTAGCGATCGTCAAAACACTTACGCATTAACATTCCCCGTTCCAAAGCTGCACATTCAATCATTCAATCACCCCGTTCCCCCGACACAACAGGATGGTCTCGTGAAACATAACTTATAATATTGCGACAATCAGATTATTTGAAGTTTTAGTTAGTTTTATTTAAGATATTAACGTAGCTGAAATATGCGCATAACTTTACTGATTTGTGCTGGTGCCTGAACCGGCTTCGCAGCGAATAACCACTTCTTAACCTATTTTTTATCAAAAACACTGAGCTGTAAAATGTACACTAAAAAACAATGGTTAAAACTTCCGATGACACTCGCGGTACTGCTTGCTGTGGGTGTTTTTTGCGGAGTAATGCTGAGTAACCGAACCGCGAAACACCGCCCGCCAGGTTCAAAAGTTGACAAACTCAAATTGCCGGAAGGCTTCAAAGCGGAACATTTATATAGTCCGTCGGAGGAGAAAAACGGGTCGTGGGTTTCCATGACGTTCGACGATAAAGGCAGAATGATCACCTCTGATCAGTACGGTGGTCTTTTCCGTCTGGTACTTCCCCCAATCGGCTCGACTGAAAAGCCGACTGTTGAGACTTTGAAAGTAGAAGGCGATACAGCTAAGGTGGCAATGGGCTACGCGCATGGTTTGTTGTATGCATTCAACAGCCTTTATGTAATGATCAACAACCGCGAAAACGCAAGATTTCCGAAGGGAAGCGGACTTTACAGGTTGCAAGATACCAACAATAACGATCAGTATGATAAGATTACACTAGTTAAACCACTGGTAGGAGAAGGCGAGCACGGGCCTCATAGCATCGTACTTTCGCCTGATAAAAAATCTCTTTATGTAGTCGCAGGTAATTTTACCGATCTTCCAAAAATGGACAGCTATCGTCTGATGCCTAACTGGAAGAATGACAATTTGTTCCCATTCATAAAGGATCCCCGCGGCCATGCTGCTGACAGGCACGCGCCGGGAGGCTGGATTGCCAAAACGGATCCGGATGGAAAGAGCTGGGAGCTGGTGAGTGCGGGCTACCGTAACTCATATGATATCGCCTTCAATGAAGCCGGCGACCTTTTTATTTATGATTCTGATATGGAGTGGGATTTTGGTACTCCCTGGTATCGCCCGACACGCGTCTGCCACGCAACAAGCGGCGGCGATTATGGATGGAGAACCGGTTCAGCAAACACCTCGCCCGCATTCGCGGACTTCCTTCCCCCGATCATGAACATAGGTCAGGGATCACCTACGAACCTGATCTACCTGAGCGACGCAAGGTTTCCCGCAAAATACAAGAATACGCTATTGGCATTCGACTGGAGTTTTGGTATTGTTCACGGTCTGCATTTGAAACCAAACGGTTCGACTTACTCAGCGGATCATGAAGAATTCCTTTCCGGCGCGCCGCTTCCTTTGACTGACGGAGCGATCGGCCCGGACGGAGCATTGTACTTTTTGACCGGCGGTCGTCGCCTTGAATCCGACCTGTACCGCGTTTATTATGGTGATTATAAAAATATCCCAGCTGGTTCCAATACAGTTAAACCGGTATTGACGCCAGAGCATAACCAGCGTACGGAGCTCGAAAAATTCCATGCTAAAAAAGATCCGAAGGCTGTTGAAACGTCCTGGCCTTACCTCAAAAGCCCGGACCGTTTTCTACGATTTGCTGCACGGTTAGCGATTGAACATCAGCCAGTTGCTGAATGGGAAAATAAGGTTTATGCAGAAAAGGACCCGCAAACCCTGATTTATGCTTCGATTGCACTGGCCAGAGAAGGCGATTCGACGAAAGTTGGAGGGCCTATCCTGAAAGGATTGACCAAAATAGATTATGCGAAATTGGATGACCTGCAGAAACAAGCTTTGCTACGCGCCGTTGAAGTAACCCTGTATCGCACAGGCCAGCCTGACGCCGCTACAAAACAGGCCGTTATCGCATATCTGAACCCTAAATATCCGTCTCCGAATGCATTGCAGAACCGCTTTTTGAGCAAGATACTGGTAACTCTGGAAGCTCCGAAAGTAGTTGAAAAGACATTGGCCCTGATCGCGAAAAACGAAAAATTCGATGACAAGGATAATGAAATGGTGACTGCTTCCGCTGATCTGATCCTCCGTAACCCACAATACGGTCTGGACCTGGCTGGTTTGCTCGAAAAAATGCCGCCACAGCAGCAGATGTTTTACGCCATCATGCTTAGCAGTGCTAAAACAGGTTGGACACCGGCTTTGAGAGAAGAATATTTCAAATGGTTTCACAAGGCATTCAGTTATCAGGGAGGTCGCAGTTACATTGGTTTTATAGATAAAGCCCGTCAGCTCGCATTGAAGAATGTACCTCAGGATCAGGTAGCTAAGTACAATAAATTATCAGGTAGCGAACTGCTTACAGGTTCTGGTAACGATCTTGTAAAAATGTATTCACCAAAAGGTCCAGGTCGCGGCTGGAAACTGGAAGAAGCTGTTAAGCTGGTTCAGGACAGCCTGGCTAACCGTGATTTTGAACGCGGAAAGATGATATTCTCAGCTGTACTGTGTAATCGTTGCCACGTTATTCAGGGCGAAGGCTCTGATGTAGGCCCTGATTTGACGCAATTGGGAACCCGTTTTTCTGTTAAGGATATGCTGGAATCGATCATCGATCCGAATAAAGCGATCTCCGATCAGTTCGGATCTGTTGCTTACACGATGAAAAACGGAGAATCGATCGTAGGTCGCCAGATCAACGAGGATGCTAATTTTTACTATATCGCGCAGAATCCTTTTGATTCTAAAACAGTGAGAAAACTGAGCAAAAAAGAAGTAGCATCGACAAAAATGTCAACAGTATCCGTAATGCTACCAGGCTTAATCAATGGATTGAACCCGAACGAATTGCGTGACCTGGTGGCTTATTTAATGTCCGGCGGTAACAAAAACAACCCGATTTATTCCGAATCAGGAGCTGCAAAAGGCGGCAAGTAGATCAACGTTTTTTTGAGTAGAATATAGTTTATTAAGCTTAAGATAGTGGTGTTGCGTGTTGTACCGTTCAGCTTTCAAGTTGACGATACCGGCAGCATCACTACTTTTTTTGAGCAAAATCATTTATTTAAATCTTGCAATGAATAAGATTTCAGGCAGAAGAAAAGCTTTGAAAAACCTGGCCCTGGGTGCAGGTATTGTACCCTTTACCACTTCTTTATCAAAGGCATTTTCTGATTCTAAAAATGCACTCGGCCCAAAACTGAATGGAAAGATTAATCATTCAGTCTGCAAGTGGTGTTACAGCAAAATCCCGCTGGAAACATTTGCCGAAGAATGTAAGAAGATTGGTTTGACCTCCATTGAACTTCTTGGGCCGAAAGAATGGCCGGTAATTAAAAAATATGGCCTAACCTGCGCGCTGCCATGGGGTGAAGGATTGACAAGAAATATCGAAAAGGGTTTTAACGATCCTGCCAACCACGACGAGCTTGTCAAAGGTTTTGAAGATGTGATACCCAAAGTGCAGGCTGCGGGTTATGATAAGATCATATGCTTTTCGGGCAACCGCCGCGGCATGTCTGACGTGGATGGAATGCGCAATTGTGCAGTGGGAATAAAGAAGCTGATCCCGCTTTGCGAGAAGCATAATGTAACGCTGGTAATGGAATTGCTCAATAGCAAAGTCAACCACCGTGACTACATGTGCGACCGGACGGAGTGGGGGGCAGGCCTTTGCGATATGGTCGGTTCTGAAAAATTTAAATTGCTATACGATATTTATCATATGCAAATCCAGGAAGGTGATGTAATCGCGACCATCAAAAAGTATCACAAATACATCGCGCATTACCACACTGGCGGCGTTCCGGGCCGGCACGAAATTGACGAAACGCAGGAGCTGTATTATCCCACGATTATGAAAGCAATTGTGGAAACCGGTTACAAAGGTTTTGTCGGACAGGAATTTGTTCCAAGCCGAAACGATGATCTTGCTTCGTTGAAACAAGGAGTTACCATTTGTGATATCGCCTGATTTACCCCAAATATCAACCATATGTCAACCAGACGTAACGCATTAAAAAATATTGCCGCCGGTACAGCCGGTGTGCTTTCGATATCTGAAGTTTTCGCCGCAACCGAAAAAGCATTAGGCCCGCAATTAAAAGGAAAGATCAATCACTCGGTCTGTAAATGGTGTTACAGCAAAATTCCGCTGGACACATTTGCACAGGAATGCAAAAAGATCGGAATTACCTCGATCGAGCTACTCGGCCCGGAAGACTGGCCGACTTTGAAAAAATACGGACTCACTTGTGCATTGCCAAATGGCGCAGGAATGGGAATTGAAAAAGGCTTCAATGATCCGGCCTTGCATGATGAACTTGTGAAAAGTTACGAAGACCTTTTTCCAAAATTAAAAGAAGCCGGTTACTCTACAGTGATCTGCTTTTCGGGTAACCGCCGCGGGATGTCGGACTATGATGGCATGCGGAATTGTGCGATCGGATTGAGACGGTTAATGCCTTCTGCTGAGAAGTACGGCATTACGATGATCATGGAACTGCTCAATAGCAAAGTCAATCATAAGGATTATATGTGCGACCACACAGCCTGGGGCGCGGGACTTTGCGAAATGGTTGGCTCTGAGCACTTTAAGTTGCTTTATGATATCTACCACATGTCGATCATGGAAGGCGACGTGATCGCTACGATCAATAAATATCATAAATACATTGGACATTACCACACGGGCGGCGTGCCTGGAAGAAATGAGATCGACGAAGGACAGGAGCTATATTATCCGGCGATCATGAAGGCGATCGCGGATACGGGTTTCAAAGGCTTCGTTGCGCAGGAGTTTATACCAAAAAGAGAGCCGCTTGCAAGTTTAAAGCAATGCGTGGAAATATGTGATATTGCCTGAAAGAGTTGAGCGGGAGAGCGGGTTAATCTTCAAATACGATTTCACTTTCGTTACAATACTTCAAACGTTTCCCGGTGTCGATCTTTCCAGGATCTGCACCGGGAATTATTTTGTCCCGGAAATAAATCTGCCGGTTATCACAGCTGCAGTGAAATTCTTCGCTGATAATTTTGAATGTGGTTGGATTGGCATTTCTCAATTCTTTACCGCGCCAGAATACTTTGGCAAAATCCTTTGTATAATACCCCGACAAAACCTGGAAGGATTGGGAATCAGCGTTCTCAACTTTTTCAAGTCGGGAATCGCTGAGCAGAAATACCTGCGATTTGTCTTTTGAATATCCGTGACTGAGCGGAACAAAAGAACTCACATCTGCGGAGTCAATCCGAATGTCATTTGCTATGATTCCTTTTGAATCTCTGAAATATTCAATGTAACCGTGCTGCCCGAGATATTTCAAATTTTCAGGATCATCTGAAACGATGTGGTCGCCGAGGTAGACGTGCTTGCTGTCTTTGTAAAATCCACCTTCGATTTTAGTGAAGTTCGCAGGATCATTTGAAAGAATCGAATGCAGGTGATACACGGAGTTGATATCTTTTGCTAAGCCGTATTCCAGAACCTGGAACGTTTTGGAATCTGCACCTTTTATGAGCCGACCGGCAAAGTATACAACTTTTCTATCACCAGCATATTCGGCTGCATATTCGTTCCCTGGAAATCGCTGATCGAAGACTTCAAATTTGCTCGCGTCTGCTTCGATCAGTTCACTTAGAGAGGCATTAGAGAACCCGCCATAAAAATATGCTTTTCCATTTTTCACATAGTATCCGCGGGAAGTGAGAGTGCCGGGCTTGAATCCGGACTTGCTGTCTGAGCAAGAGAATATGCTCGACAAAATCCCTAATAGGCTCATAATTGTAAAGATCTTTGCGACTGGACGGTTATTAACCATATTCGTTTCCTGATTTGGCATTTAAATTCTCAAAGTTGGCATAAAATGCCAAAAAGTATCTTTTTCTCGGGGCTTACAGCTAGCTCGCGGTGGTTTCGGAGTTTGATTACTAGCAAATTGCAAAAGTTATACACGATTTATTAATACCATAAACTCACGGATTCATACTGATAGTCAAGGTTCTGAATAAGTTTTAGCAGCTATTCCGGGCGCTGAGAATTGAATAAAACATTAGATCTGAACCATAGACGGGAATACTTAAATCTAAGGAGGACTAAAATAGTTACAATTGTTGTATAATTTATATTATGTTAAATAGATTTCTAGACTAGCAATGTGATTGCTAGTCTTTCCCTATCTTACGACATGTATCAGTTTTGATACGATATCATTCAGTCTTCTAAACTGTAAGATATATTTACCCGTCGGCAGAGTCGCGACACTCAGCTGTCCGGTCTGTCCCTCAGCAATATTCAAAAATCTGAGTTTCTGTCCGTTAAGTGAAATCAATTCAACCATCGCACCGTTACGCCAGCTTCCGCTCAGGTCAAACGTTATTTTGTCAGTCGCCGGATTTGGATAGATATTTATTTGTTCTGCCAGATCCCGGCGGACGATAATTATTTTGCTGTAAGCAAATGACCCGTCGGTATCTATGGATTTCAACCGGTAATAAGTCCTGCCGGCTGTAACTGCTTGGTGTGTAAACATATATTCCGCTTTCCTCCCGGCGTCGAGCTCACCCAGTTGTTCAAAATGTTTGCCGTCCCTCGCTGCTTCAACAGCATAATGCGCAACATCCATTTCCTCAGTTACTTTCCAGAGCAATGTAACCCTATCGTTTTCCATGAATGCATGGAAGCTGATGAAGTTTACTGGCAAGGCGCCAAAGTTGTCGGTGCCTGGACTACCGCCGGCCGAAGATCTTACGGCCCAGTTTGCAGCATTGGTATTATCATAGAGCGGTGTTTTCAATTCAAGGGATTTACCACCACCATCTGCGGACGTTGGCCATGGCGCTGTATCCGAGTATGTTACATCGTCGATTATATTTCCGAATGCGTCTGAAAGTAACAGTCTTTGCGATCTATTTGACAGGTTTCTGGTAAATTGCCCAAAAGGCTGAAATCCATATTTGGTGGCGAAAGCGGACGTATTACTGGCGATCACTACAAAACCACCCGCGTCAACCGTGGAATTGGCGGGAAACTGGTAACTCAGACCCAACCCAGCGAAATACAAACCCGATAAATTGACCCGGCTGCTCCCCTGATTTTTGATCTCAATAAATTCCAGATCGTTACTCACACCGGCGGGGCCTGCCGGAGAGTTGTACATGATTTCATTGATCACCAGCTGGGGCATGGAAGGATTAGCACAGCCAGCGAACGGACCGAGATTATTCGTCATCCACGTACTTCTGTCCTGAATGAATTGCTTCAGATAAATAATCCGATTGTCAAAGTTTCCTATTGTATGCCAGCGCGCTTCGTCCCTTGCAGCAGCGGCTGTAATGATACTTTTGACTGATTCAATTTCATTATGTAAAACGTTGATATTTAACGGCATGCCTGCCTGAGTAAGCGTATTCCATCTTTTTGAGAGGTAGCACCGATACTCGGGATTGTAAAACATTTGTCTGAAAAACCGGGGGCCTTCATTACTCCCATTTTCAAATTGCCAGTCAGTAACTCTGGAACGAGCATCGATTTCCCCTCCCACGATACCGAAGCCATAATTGAAATCCCAGACCGGCCCTACTCGCAATTTGCCATTCCGGTCCTTATGGAAAAATGTACTGTATTTATAAGCGTCAATGCTGCTGCCGATTTCACTGACGAGCATATAGTCCAGAAAAGTCGGAATATCAACAATTGAGGGAAAACCGTCGGTTACGGAAGCATTATTTGCGTCCGTTTTACTTTCCAGATCCCGAAAGACTGACTCAATATAAGCACCCTGTTGTCCCGTGATGACACCTGGCTCCGGCGTATCGTGAATAAAATCAATAGTCTCGTTGTATCCATTCAAATTGTTTCCGTTCATGACGAATGCTACGGGGTCTCCCCCGGTCGTCTTGTCCGCTTTAATAATGTAACCACCTGTTATATTGGGAGTTGCATTATCAGTTATTTCCAGGTCCACTAGGTCTACCCTATTCCCGTCGACTTTGATCTTTTCCTGCAGCATATAAATGCCGCGATACTCTGAATTCACAAAAACTTCGCAGTAGACCGTGCGTGACGCATAATGTCCTGCGTTACGAAACATGGCATATGCCAGATAGTCGTGCATCAAACTTGGGTCAAAGATTAGCCCATTCAAAATCCAGTCATTTTCACTAGGCATTCCAAGCAGGGACACATTTCTGTTATTCACATTGTCGCTTTGCCTGGTTTCAAAACCGTACGATTTTTTTGGCGATGCCTGCGAGCTTGAGCCACGTATTTCGATTGCTATTCTTCCGTCATAGTTTAAGCTGGCGGGATTCGTAATGTCGGAGTAGTTATTTATTTGCCCCGGACCATTGTATATTATCTTCATCCCCGCTCCTACCTTAGGCTCATCTACAATCTCAAAGTCGGAATTAATGACGACAATTGGCAGATTGCTTGAAAGCGATTGAGAAAATACCGGGCCTGCTGCGGCCAAAATGGAAATTGTAATAACTACAAATCGACAGACCATGGCGGGTGGAATTGACTAGTGAGCACGGCAATGCTTTAATTAACTCGCAAATGTCTTAGCATTAGCTGTTAAAGGTAAAAATTCTAATTGTTGAATTGTTTAAAGGAAAAATAGTATTTATTAAATGGTAAAATTGAGCAAAAAAAGAGAGCGCTGAAATCAGCACTCTCCTAAATAAGTTATTAAAACTATTTCTGACTATTGCTCCTCAACACAAGCAACATTTTTGCTGGCAAATTGCTCCAACACTCCGTTAACAATTCCAAGCGTTTCTTTTGCTTCCGCTTCGTCCTTCGCCTGAATTGCTTTTTCAAAATATGGTTTTGCCTTTTTGAATTTGCCACACACACGACCTTCGATTTCTTTACCTTTTGCCTGGTAATCAGTCATGTTCATGTTGTCAACTTCACCTTTCAGTATAACCGCCTCATTGAAGTAGAATACGCCAAGGTTGAAGAGTGCATCGTAGTTTGCCGGATCAATTTCCAGAACTTTCTTATAGTTAGCCATCGCTTTCGCGCTTGCATCAGCTTGTTTGGCTTTCAGGTCTGCAAGTTCTTTCTCCATCGCTGCGGTATCATTTCCTTTGGCAGCGGCCTGGGCAGCGCTTACTTCGCCTTCCATTTTGGCAATAGCTTCAAGCGTCTCTTTTTTCTTCGCATTCACGTCGGCTAGCTGGCGTTTCAAATCGGCGTTTTTTGGCTGCTTTTTAATTAGCCCGCTGATACGCTTTACCTCGCCGTCGTAAACTTCAATTTTCCCTTTCTCGCTTTCCAGGTTCTTCGTCATGGTAGCAACAGAATTACTTCCAGCTCCCATTTTGGTCGAAATCTGCTTGATCTTATCGTTAGCCGTGCGCTGCATGTTATCATACAAAATAGCCAGATTAACGATGTTTTGCGTATTCTTGGGATCAGATTGCGCCAGTGCTTCAAGTTCCTGAATTGCCTGCTCCTCTTTTCCCGAAGCTAACAAGATGTTAACGATCTCCGCTTTCAGGTCTTTGTTGTTTGGAGCCTGTTTCAAACCGGTATTAAGCGTTTCGATTGCTTTATCGAAATTGTTTTCCGCACGGTACAATTGAGCCAGTCCGTAAAAAACGCTTGGATCTTTACCACCGTTCGCTGCATAAGCTTCAAAGGATTTCTTAGCTTCTTCCTTCTTATCAAGCTGTTGCGCTGCGATACCACCGTACAAAGAAGCGAGTGTATCTTTTTTATTGATATCCTGCGCCATTGTGAACATTTCCAATGCACCGTTCAAGTTTTTAGCCTGATATTTTTCGGCACCTTGTTTTACGAAGGCATTGAAAAGCTGTGTACCCTCTCCTGCCGTAAGCGCGCTGGTAGCTTCTTTCGAAGATTTTCCCGGCTCTCCCTTTTTGGTCACGTCAAGCTCGACTACCTTCTTGTAAGCTTCCATAGCAGTTTTTGCTGCACTAGAGTCAACCTCAGAAGCCTGGGAAGCGATGTTTTCGTAAAGTTTGGCGCGTTCCATCCAAAATGAAGCTTTTGCACTTGCCTTTGGATCGCTTACATCTTTATCGCTTTTCTCTTTATCCTTTCGAAATCCGTCTACCAGAGCCTTGTTGACAGCGTCGTCCTGCGAAAATGCTGCGAAGCTGAAAAGGCTTAGTGCAGATACAAAAATCAGTCTTTTCATAAAATATTTACTTTGATTGTGATTGGTTGTTCGAATGCTAAATATAAATCAATTAAAATAAATTTTACAAAAATCATGCCTCTGGTTCATCAGGAGCATCATTTTCGTCTTCCTCATCCTCCTCGATCACATCCTCATCACCGTCTTCATCGCTCAGTTCAATCTCGCCGGTTTCAATTGCTTCCGACAAAGGCATTACGATTACGTTGCCCTCTTCATCAAGCTCCTCGGCCTTTTCGTCCGGGTCTTTCAGGATTCGGGTCACCGAGGTAATCTCGTCAGAATTGTTCAGTCGGATCAATTTCACACCCTGCGTGTTTCTTCCGGCCAGCCGAATGTCCAAAACGCTCATCCTGATAGCAATACCATTTCTGGTAATGATCATCAGATCATCCTGCTCGGTAACTTCCCGTATTGCTACCAGCTTACCGACCTTATCGGTCGCATTCATGGTGGAAACTCCTTTTCCACCCCGATTTGTAATGCGGTAACTAGCTATATCAGAGCGCTTTCCAAAACCGTTTTCAGAAACAACCAGCAGCTGCGCGTCTTCCCTGTTGATACAAACCATACCGATTACCTTATTTTCAGGATCATTCAGGTTAATACCACGCACACCAGCCGCCGTTCTACCCATCGGACGCACTCCCTTTTCATTGAAACGTACCGCACGGCCGGCACTAGACGCAATTACAATATCGTTGTCACCATTTGTAAGCGCTACATTTAGCAGCCTGTCTCCTTCATTAATTGAGATGGCAATGATACCATTTGCACGCGGGCGGGAATATGCTTCCAGCAAAGTTTTCTTAATGGTGCCCTGCTGAGTACACATAATGAGGTAATTATTGTTGATATAATCCTCATCTGTTAATGTTCGCACATTAATTACTGAACGAATCGAATCACCGTTTTCCAGACTGATCAGATTCTGGATCGGTCGGCCCTTCGAAGTTTTACTTCCTTCCGGAACTTCATAAACCTTCATCCAGAACAACTTACCGTATTCGGTAAATATCAACAGATAGTTCAGCATGGTAGCTGAGAAAAGGTGTTCCGTAAAGTCTGTATCCTTGGTTTTAACTCCGCGCGAACCTACCCCTCCTCTGGTTTGCGTACGATATTCCGACAAAGGAGTCCTTTTAATATAACCTTCATTTGAAATCGTAATCAGCATTTCATCATCAGGGATCATGTCCTCATCGCTGAATTCTTCTGCTGCAAACTCAATCTTGGTTCTCCGCTCGTCGCCGTACCGTTCCTTGATCTCTCCCAATTCAGTTTTGATGATCTCGTACTTACGATATTCATTGGCAAGAATGTCGCGTAAATCGGCGATCAAAAGCATAATCTCATCATATTCCTTGACAATCTTATCTCTTTCCAGACCTGTCAAGCGCTGCAAACGCATTTCAAGGATTGCCTTTGCCTGAATTTCGCTCAATGCAAACTGCTCCATTAAGCCGTTTTTCGCAGTTTCAGGATCTCGGGAGCTCCGGATCAACGAGATAACCGCGTCCAGATTATCCAGTGCGATAATCAAACCTTCAAGAATATGCGCACGCTTTTCAGCTTCTCTCAGTTCGTATTCTGTCCGGCGGGTAATGACTACAATCCGGTGATCTACATAATGCTTGATCAGGTCTTTCAGGTTCAGCAATACCGGGCGGCCTTTTACCAGCGCCACGTTATTTACCCCAAAAGAACTTTGCAAAGGCGTGTATTTGAACAAATGGTTCAATACGATATTAGGTATCGCATCTTTTTTCAGATCAAAAACAATGCGCATCCCGTCCCTGTCCGATTCGTCACGGATATCAGAGATGCCATCCAGTTTTTTATCGTTGATCAAAGCCGCGATCCTTTCGATCATCGCCGCTTTGTTCGTCATGTAAGGAATCTCGGTAACGATAATCTGTTCGCGGCCGGTTTTCGAAACTTCAAAACTAGCCTTGGAACGCATAATAATGCTGCCCCGACCAGTTTCCATGGCAGAACGCACACCATTGTAACCATATATAATACCACCTGTTGGGAAATCGGGAGCCTTGATATGCTCCATCAACTGCGGAATGGTAATTTCGTTATCGTCAATGTAAGCCAGCACCCCATCTATCACCTCGGAAAGATTGTGAGGCGCCATATTGGTGGCCATACCTACCGCAATACCGGAAGATCCGTTTACGAGCAGGTTAGGAAATTTCGCGGGAAGAACCGAAGGCTCATTCAGCGAATCATCAAAGTTAGGCTGGAAATCAACTGTATCTTTTCCCAGGTCATTTAAAAGCTCGTCAGCAATTCTTTTAAGACGGGCCTCTGTATAACGCATCGCCGCCGGATTATCGCCGTCAACCGATCCGAAGTTACCCTGGCCGTCAACCAGCGGATACCGCAGCGACCACGGCTGGGCCATCCGCACCATGGTGTTATATACTGATGAATCACCATGCGGGTGATACTTACCTAAAACCTCCCCTACTATACGAGCTGACTTTTTGTGAGCGCGGTTGTAATTCACACCCAGGTCCGACATTCCGTAGAGAACCCGCCTGTGAACCGGTTTCAAGCCATCGCGGACGTCGGGCAATGCGCGCGAGATAATGACGGACATCGAATAGTCAATGTAAGCCCCACGCATTTCATCCTCAATATTAATCGGGATAATGTTTTCACCAGAAGATTCTGCCATAAAGTGTTAGAAAAGAATCGAAATTAGTTAAAATGAGAGATTGAAAATATTCAACTACTCAGTGAATTAATACAATATTACCGTTTGCAAAAAGTCAAATTTCGCGATTTTAAAGCATTCTAGCAACTATCTTTTATGCTATTTGGGCGAGCCTCTTCTATATGCATGATATGCTGTCATTTATGCCAAAAACTGCTTCATTTAAAACTAAATTGGCATCTATCATTAAAAATCTCTTTCTTCCACCTTATTACGCTAAGCTTACTTTCCTACCATTTCAATTATGCCCTTATTACTTACTTTTATTGCGATCCTGGCACTTATCGCACTGATTGCCTGGTTAAAAATTGATACGTTCATATCCTTCCTGCTGGTCTCTATCGGGCTGGGCCTGGCGAGCGGCCTGGATGTAGCTACTGTCAGTACCGCAATTCAGAAAGGCGTGGGCGGCACACTGGGTGACCTTGTTCTTATTGTCGGTTTCGGTGCGATGCTGGGTAAGTTGGTTGCCGACAGCGGTGCCGCGCAGCGGATCACAGACGCATTAATCAGTTTATTCGGACAAAAGTATATTCAATGGGGAATGGCACTGGCCGGATTCGTGATCGGTATTCCGCTATTCTATAATGCAGGCTTCGTGATCGTGATCCCGTTGATATTTATGATCAGTGCTACCGCCCGTCTTCCTTTACTATATGTAGGAATTCCAATGCTTTCTGCACTATCGGTTGCGCACGGATACTTACCGCCCCACCCTTCTCCCGCTGCGATCGCCAGCCAGTTGCAGGCGGATCTTGGGAAAACTTTAATGTATGGTATCATTGTATCGCTGCCTGCGATTGCAGTGGCCGGGCCACTTTTCGGCAGTACTTTGAAAAGATTCCGACCCAAGCCGGACGAAGATCTGTTTAATGTAACGCCAAGGCCCACAGCCGAACTTCCGGGATTAGGCATAAGTGTAATTACAGCCTTGCTTCCCGTATTTCTGCTCACAGTGATGTCGGGGATCAAGCGCATTTATCCGGACAACAAGATAATCGGATTACTGGCCGAACCCTATTTCGGCATGCTGGTTTCTGTCCTTTTCGCAGCCTATGCGCTGGGTGTCCGGCGGGGTATGAACATGAAAGGGATCAGTAAATCAATGGAAGAAGCATTCAAAGGCGTTTCGGTGATTTTACTGATCATTGCCGGTGCCGGTGTTTTCAAAGAAATCATGACAGCCAGCGGCGTAAGCACCTACATTGCAGAAAGTCTGGCGGGCATCGATATATCTCCACTGCTTCTTAGCTGGGGAATTGCGGCGGTTATCCGCGTTTGCGTCGGCTCAGCGACTGTCGCAGGGCTTACCACTGTTGGCATACTTTCGCCACTCCTCGTCAGTGCTCCGGTAGCTCCCGAACTGATCGTACTGGCCATTGGTTCAGGTAGTTTAATGTTCTCCCACCTCAACGACGGTGGTTTCTGGCTTTTTAAGGAATACTTTAATCTTAGCATCAAAGAGACAATCCTTACCTGGTCAATTATGGAAACAATTGTCTCTATAATGGGATTACTGGGCGTTTTGGTGCTAAATTTGATCGTCTGACCACGTTTTGCAGCGAGGGCAGGCACTTCAATCCCATGGCAGGCGGGCACGTCCGTCCGTTGAAACGGACGGGTATTGACCGGGCGGCGAGATTGGCAGTTTTATGATTGAATCCACCCGTTCGTTTCAACGAACAGAATTTTACATCAATTCATCAATACCCGTTCGTTTCAACGAACAAATAATTAACCTTAATCCAATCAATACCCGTTCGTTTCAACGAACGGATAATTTCAACACTATGGAAAATACGCCGGAATCAAACTTTGCAGCCCTTGGCCTGAACCTTCCTCCCGCCCCCAAACCGGTTGGCGTTTACAAACCGATCCTAATCGTCGACAAACGCTGGGTATACGTATCCGGCCATGGTACCGTACAGGACGATGGCTCACTGATCATTGGCCGCATCGGAAGCCAAATGGATGCCGACCAGGGTAAACTGGCCGCCCGGCAGGTAGGACTGGCAATTCTTGCTACCCTGAAAGCAAACCTGGGCAGCCTGAACCGCGTCAAAAGAGTCATTAAGGTTTTAGGACTTGTTAACTGCACACCGGATTTTGAGAAACATCCATTCATTATCAACGGATGCAGTGAACTGTTTGCAAAAGTTTGGGGAGAAGAAAACGGGATAGGCGTAAGAAGCGCGGTCGGGATGGGAAGCCTGCCTGACAATATCCCGGTGGAGATTGAGGCGATGTTTGAGCTGGAAGAGAAGTAAACAATTTTGAATGATTGAATAACGGTCATTCAATCATTCAGTCATTCACTCATTAATCCATGTGGTATCAACTTAACAAACCCGAAGAGGTAATCTCGCCATCCCTGCTTTTCTACGAGGACAGGATACGGCATAATGTCACCAGCATGATCAATGTGGCAGGTGATGCGAACAGGCTGGTGCCACATATCAAAACCCATAAGTGTGCGGAAATTGTTGCGATCCAGCTCGAACAGGGAATCAGCAAGTTCAAATGTGCCACCATAGCGGAAGCGGAAATGCTCGCTAATGCCGGTGCCAAATGGATCCTGATCTCTTACCAGTTGGTCGGACCGAATGTTGCCAGGTTATTCCGGTTGAAAGAAGTGTTCCCATACGTGGTATTTTCATCACTGGTAGATAATGAAAAATCTGCCGATGAATTGAATGAGGCTGCATTGTCCGCAGGCCTGAAAGCTTCTGTTTTCATAGATGTAAACAATGGTATGAACCGGTCAGGACATCCGACGGATGTAACATTACTTTCCCTTTACAGATATGTGAGTACTTTATCACATATTGAATTCGGTGGTCTTCATATCTATGACGGCCACATCCGCAACCCTGAATTCCCGGATCGGAAAACTGCCTCAGACGAAGCATTCAACACGGTTCTTCCGCTGATCGATTTTGTGAAAAATGATATTGGCAGCGAACCGGTGATTATTGCCGGCGGATCTCCTTCTTTTACCGTGCACGCGATGCGTGACAACGTGCTTCTCAGCCCGGGAACGAATGTACTCTGGGATTCGGGTTATGGCGACCGCTTTGATGGCCAGCCCTTCGAACATGCTGCACTGATATTAACCCGCGTAGTTTCGAAACCTGCCACCGGAATAGTGACCATTGACCTGGGCCATAAAGCAATTGCCGCCGAAAATCCCATTGAAAACCGCTTTCGCCTCCTCAACCTGAATAGCTACACTTTAACCGGGCAAAGCGAGGAGCACGGTGTATTGCAGGTTTCTCCCGAGGTTTGGGAAAATGTCAATATCGGGGATGTTCTTTACGCACTACCCTACCACATTTGCCCCAGCGTTGCACTGCACGATTTTGCGACGGTTGTGGAAAATGGCGACGTTAAAACCGAGTGGAAAATTGTTGCCCGCAACAGAAGACTGACTATATAACCCACATCAATCAATAAAATGTTTTTATTTGACGCACACCTTGACCTTTCCATGAATGCAGTGGAATGGAACCGTGACCTGACCCAGGAGCTTTATTCCATCAGAGAGCGGGAAAGCAACATGACAGACAAACCCGACCGCGGAAAAGGCGTCGTCAGTTTTCCTGAAATGCGCAAAGGCAATATTGGAATTTGTGTAGCCACACAAATTGCCCGTTTCGTGAAGCCAGACAGCAAAATACCCGGCTGGCATTCTCAGGCCCAAGCCTGGGCACAAAGTCAGGCGCAAATTGCCTGGTACAAGGCAATGGAAGAAGCAGGCGAAATGACACAGATCACAACGCTTGATCATTTGAACAGCCACCTCGCTATGTGGCAAAACGCTGAATCCACAGCAAATCTGCCGATGGGATACATACTAAGCCTGGAAGGTGCCGACTCTTTCATCAGCCTGAAAAATCTTGAAATCGCCTATGGCTACGGCCTGCGCGCCATCGGTCCTGCCCACTACGGGCCGGGGATTTACGCATACGGTACTGATTCGGATGCGCCTTTATCGCAGAAAGGCAAAGATCTGCTCCGCGAGATGGACAACCTGAATATGATCCTGGATGCGACCCACCTGTGTGATACTGCATTTTGGGAAGCAATGGATATTTATAAGGGACCCGTTTGGGCGAGCCATAACCTGGTCCGTGCGATAACACCGCATAACCGGCAGTTTTCGGATGAAATGATTAAAACCCTGCTCGAAAGAAATGCGGTGATCGGGATGGCTTTCGATGCGTGGATGATGATCCCTGGCTGGGTTCGCGGTCAATCAACCCCGGAAAGTACCGGCCTGAAAATCGAACACATTATCCGGCATATCGACCATATCTGCCAGTTAGCCGGTAATGCAGATCATGTTGGTATTGGTTCGGACCTGGATGGAGCCTACGGAAAAGAACAGTCGCCCGGTGATCTTGATTCGATTGCAGACCTTCAGACAATCCCATCACTACTCTCCTCCCGTGGTTATTCGGTTGGTGATATCGAAAAAATAATGTGGAAAAACTGGGTGAAATTTCTGAATTCCGCCTGGGCCTGACACTTTTAAATGCAGATTAGAGGGAATTTATAAAATCTAATATTTTCTTAATAATATAATAAAAAGAATATCAAAAAAGCTTTGCAACTTTGGAAAGAATCCGGTTGCAGAGCTTTTTTACGTAAAAGCGATTTAGTTGTCATACTTATTTGGAATTATTATAAATAAGTATGATATTTACCTAGCATTACAGAGTAGTATGGCGAAAGCCAGTTTCATCAAAAGAATCCTTCATCAAACAATGGCCAGTAAGTATAAAATCTCATTCAGAACACGAATACAAAATAACAAGTCCTTCCAGCGACTGCACGATTGCCTGAAACAGCTTAATGTTAAACATTGGGCTTACGACTTTCAGGAATTTTTATTGACACTGACCTCAGAACTTTCAGACTTCACCCTGATCCAGGCTACACTCCGCTCGGCAGGTTATGTCTGCCATTTTGTGAAGTTAGAGAACCTTAATGAAGGGAGTGACTTTTCGAAAGTTAATGTAGCCTGAGTTTGTTCGGTTAATTTTATTTGCCTGCCGCATTAAACTGCGGCAGGCTTTTTTTTGCTTACTCCGAGATAGCAGACACCATAAAAGACAGAAAGTAAAAGACTTCTTCCTGACTTCTGATATGGTTGCGGGCGGCGGACAGATCGTCACCAATTTTGATGGTAAACGAGGTGTCCGGCAAAGCTTCAAACATATCCTCGTCCGTAGTATCGTCACCGATCGCCAGAATGAAATCGTAATTACCGTTGTCGACAAACATCCGTGTGGCTGTCCCTTTGTTGAATGCGGTTTTTTTCACTTCCACAACTTTATTTCCGTCAATCACCTGCAAATTCAACTCAGGCTGAATGTAGTTTTTAAGTTGCCAAAGTAGTTCCTGGGCCCGCCGGGTAGCGTATTCCTTCTCGTCGGCGGTGCGGTAATGCCAGGCAAGTGCGGTTTCCTTCTCCTCTACGAAAGCGCCGGGGCACCGTTTCGCGTATAAATCCATAATCGGGCGGATACTTTCTTTCCAGCCTTCTTCATAGCTCTCATTCAATGCCCAGTTTTCCGAGCCTTTCGTTTTTATCAAAGCGCCATGTTCAGCGATAATATGGACCGGCAGATCGTGGAACAAACTATCGAGGAAATCCTTATCCCGGCCGCTCACAATCACAACAGTATCCCGCTGCGCAATTTCACCTATCAGCTTTTTGACATCGGCAGAGATAATCGCCTTCGCCGGATCCGCCACGATAGGTGCAAGTGTACCGTCGTAATCAAAAAATAATATCCTGTTGCCGGAAGCTTCGTAAGCTTTCCTGATCGCGTCGATCCCTTTATTATTGAGGAATACCTGGCGCAACCGGTCGTGTTCAAGTTCAAGCATTGTCATTTGGGTAAAAAAGTCGTTGGTCCAGGCGAAAACGTCATAATCCATTATACGTTCACGCATGGCGTCCATTCTTTTGGTTTGTTCTTCAACCGGCATTTCAAATGCGATTTTGATCGCGTCTGCAATATCCTGTACGTCTAATGGATTGATTATAAGTGCCTCTCCGAGTTCCGCCGCCGCCCCCGCCATTTCACTGAGTATCAGCACTCCTTTCCGATCCTTTCGGCTGGCCACATACTCTTTGCAAACCAGGTTCATACCATCCCGGACAGGGGTGATCAGTGCTACATCGCTGGCGGTGTACATGCCAACCAGTTCGTGGTAGGGCATTGAACGATATTGGTAGATGATCGGCTGCCAGTAGATATTCCCATAGTCCGCATTGATCTTGCCGACGGTCTGGTCTATATCCGATTTCATTTGCTGGTAATGCTCGATGGTATCCCTGGAAGGCACCACAACCATAACGAACGACACTTTTTCATGCCACTCGGGGTACCTTTCCAAAAAACGCTGGTATCCTCTTAACCGGTGGATTATGCCTTTTGAATAATCCAGCCTGTCAACAGAAAAGATGATTTTTTCTTTCAGCGACTGCCTGGCGTCGTTTCTTGCCTGAACAACTTCCGGCGCATCAAATGCAGCATTGAATTTTTCAAAATCAATACTGATCGGAAACGAATCGACTTTTACAATACGGTTACTCATATTGATATAGTGAAGTTTGTTCCCATATTCCGAGACCAGTCGCGCAGCTTTCAGAAAATATTCGACATAATCATTTGTATGAAATCCAACAACATCAGCTCCCAAAATACCATCGACAATCGCCTTTCTCCATCCTACGGGAAGCATTCTGAATAGCTCATAGGAAGGGAACGGAATGTGAAAAAAGAACCCGATTTTGTTCTCGGGATATTTCCGGCGGATCATTCCCGGCAATAGCATCAGCTGGTAATCCTGCACCCAGATCGTGTCATCGGGTTGTATGATCTCGTCCAGCTTGTCAAAAAACAACTGATTTGCGGTTTGATAAGCCTCGTAATATGCGTCGTCAAAACGGGCGAGAGAAGGAAAATAATGACACAACGGCCAGATCAGATTGTTGCAGAAACCTTCATAGTAATTTTCATTGACTTCTTCGGAAATGAAAACCGGATGGGCTTGAAACTCTTCATTTGCAAGTGATTGTCCTTCGAGTTCTTCGGCGGTATTTTCCGAAAATCCGACCCATTGGATCTTTTCGCTCGCATTAAACTTAGGCATTCGGGGATCCTTAACAAGGGACAGCACCGCAGAAACAAGCCCTCCTGAATTCTGGACCAATTGGACCTGATCGTCTTCCCGGACCAGCTTAAATGGTAATCGATAAGCAACTATGATTAATCGTCCGGAGTTACCTGATTGTGATAATTTTTCCATAGGCATTTAAAAGCCCGCAAAACCTGTGCCAGAAGGCAATTAAAGGGCAAAACGCTAAGATGTGTCCAACTAGAACGTCTGAGATTACTAAATGGCAGTTGAAACCTGACAGTCGCCGACTGAGCCATTGATAACTGACAACTATTTCGATTTCAGATTTTGCCGTTGACCGGATTTGCATTAGTTTAGCTGTGCAACCTCTGTTATCATATTACAGGAATCGCGCTCGACGTGACGCAAAATAATCATCGGTTATTTTGCAAGCAATGACAAATTGCTGTTTTCCATAGAATAATATGATGATTGAACACAAATACAGGTTTTCAACAAACCTTAGATTAGTCCAGGACTACAATCAAGTAATCGCAGATTAATGCTGTGCCACTCTTTGTTGTGGGTTGCAGGCGGTCAGAAATGACCGCCATTTTTATGCCTTACCCACACAAAAAAGCTATCTCCACTTTTTATTAAAAAAGAAATTGACCGGCCAGGCAACCGTTTGACAGATGAGTTCATTATAATAGCGATTCACCCATTGGAAACTTGGTAAACCTTTCAATCATTCATGCGGCCCAGCAACAAGATGCATTTGCCCAGCGAATGGTCTTCAACAGTTACGGAAGGATTTTGTTCCGGCTTGCAAAACGGTACCTGGTCGACAATGCCAAGACCGAGGACGCCGTCTCGGAATCCTTTTGTATTATTTTCAAAAAAATGGGAAGCTGCCAGTTTCAGGCAATAGCGCCATTTGAAATGTGGATCAGGAAAATTGTCGTGAACGAATGCCTCCATATTTTAAGAAAAGACAAACGTTTTGACTTACTCAACGAGCAGGATAGTGACAACCATGTGCTGGACGACGCGACCGTCGAACAGTTAACCGCCGCGGAGATTTTTAAACTGATTGAAGATTTGCCTGCGGGCTACCGCGCCGTATTCAATCTGTACGAAATAGAAGGTTACACGCACGCAGAGATTGCGCAGCTGCTGGGAATCAGTCCGGGTACTTCCAAGTCCCAGTTGAGCAAGGCAAAAAATATGCTGCAAAGAAAAATCATCGAACTCGACCCGGATTATGCGAAACGAAAGATTATTTGAAAAAATAAAAGAAACGGCCCTGACGGAGACAACAGGGACGGATGAATATGATCCGGACAAGATCTGGTCGGATATTCAGCAAAAGGCAAAAAAAACGCGCACACTATGGTGGCACTATGCTGCCGCCTCGGTTGTGCTTGCTGTGCTCGTGCTGCTTAACATACCTGAGACTAAGCAGCAGAATGTGGTGGTGAGCATTAAAAAGCCCGGCCTGCCAGCAGCCAGCCAAAAACCGTTGGAACAGATTGAAGGGGAAACCGAAAACCTTCCCATAACGCACCAATTACCAGACTCAGACAGGAGTACTGATAGCCGAAATACAATTGACCCAAAATTACCAGAGGCCGCGCCAGCCACAGTCCGTATCGATACTGGCATGGAAGATCTGCAACTTCACCAATCCGGAATTGCGGAAAATCAAACTGTAATTAGTGAGGATCCAATCATTAATCAATCAGAAGAAACGGAGAACCCGGCCCGAAGAAGCGAGAAGGTACTGGTGGCCCACATTGACTTGCCTGACGAACAAACGGTTCAGCAATCCGGCTTGCAGCGCGTTTTTGATCAGGTAAAGAAGGACAGGGAGGCAAGGAAAATGCGACTGCAATTCAACAGGAACGTCGGTAAACTTACATTATGGTCATTTGTACATCAGAGTTTCGTCGAAAAACCTCCCGTAATCCAAATGCCCAAAAAGCCGAATCAATAGTTAAAGCTCAAATAAACCAATCCATTAGCCATGAATATGCTCTTATTAACACTCTCGATGGTCATTTTTCCGGCCCCAGCAACGGCCGCCGCCGATACGATTATTCTCAATGCCGGAAATGACAGCAAAATTATTTTTTACGGAAAATCAGCCACAGATCTGAAAAAGCTGGAAACGATCGATCTCAACAAAATCCTGAAAGAGTTAAATGCGGCACAAGCTGACCCACAAGGAACTGATAAACAATTCATTAACCTAAATAATAAAGAATTTATCACCGAACCTGCCAAGCCAACGAAAAGACAGCAATACCTGGCCAATACCTTCCTGAATTTGCATGTTGGAGTGGGATACAATGTCAATAGATACACCTTTTTCCAGGCCCCGCCCGCGCTGATGAACCACCCTACCGGCACCCTGACGAATGATATTGTAATGCAAAATCAGATGACCAGCAGCTTGTCGGTCGTGCATGATATGAAGTTGAACGACCGGCCGGGATATGCCATTTCCTTCCGTTATGGAGCAGGTATCGGATTGAATATTCAAAGGTATCTGCACTGGAACCGCGTTCAGTCCGTGTCGAATGGGGATCTGAAACAGGTAACTGACCGTGCAAGGGAATTGCTGAAAGAAAACCAGATTACGCCTTTGAAGTCGGATTTCAATGCGTTTCAAAGCTTTGTACAAATTGCGCCCCGACTTGCGATGAAGAACAGGAATGGATTGTCGACCTTTTATCTCAATGTGGGTGCCAGATTGAACTACAACAGAAACTTTCAGAACGCAAGCCCATCACAATATTCCAATGCGGTCATCATTATCAGTAACGCCGGCCCGACGGCTGGGGACGATGATGGTCCGATCACGACGGGGACCGGTCATGGTGTTTTCAGCAAGAAACACACGCTCGGGTTCAGTTATTTGGCGGAAATCGGCTACAAATGGATTGGGCTGTTTGTCCTGTATTATCCGCAATATGTACCCCTGGAAACGCGGCAGTTAAATGGTACCCACACAAAAAATCCCGGTTTTTCACCAGGAAAAACCGGGAACCTTGGTTATGTCTCTTTCGGGATCAAATTGGGCCGCTAGCATCAGCTGCCTTGCAGATAAATCAATACCTGGTCGCGCGCTGTCCCCGGCCGATGATCAGGTACAAAAATGATCCCAGGATCGGCATGAATACGATGACCAGGATCCAGACAAACTTGTTGTTAGGCCTGGTAAACTCAGACTTGATCACGTCGATAAGGGCCCAAATGACCATACCGAGAATCAGCAGGCCCACGATAGCCACCTCGGCGCCACCCAGCCCCATGAAAGCAAATAGCGTTGCAAGCATATTGGTAGAGGTTTATTAGTATTTACCGTTATTGGAGAATCTTTACTGCCTGCCGCGCGATCATAATCCATTTACCGCTTGCCTGTTTTTGCCAAACCTGCAATACTTTAATGTTCGCCGTTCCGGGTCCCTTTCCCGCGTCGTTGGTTTTCGCGGTCAGTATATGCCTCACGATGGCTGCATTACCTACAACCCTGATCGTCTGTTCGGTCAGGTCCATCGTGACGAAATCGTACTTTTTGCTAACCAGCGATTCCACGAATGTCTTCTGATCTTCAACCAGCCCATTCGAGTGGCCGTAGCTCAGGTCTTTGGAGGAAATTTCCTCCAAACCTTTCTGATTGGGTTCAACGAGCAATGCTTTTAGCGACTCTACCGCTTTTGCAACTTCCGCTTCTTCTTTACTTTGGGCCATGCTTTTTTGTGAAATAATAAAAGTTAACAGCAAAACGGCCATTCCGCCGAATACACCGGATCTTAGGTTCTGGTAAGTCATATGCTCTGGTTTAAATCTATTCCTGCTGTTAAAAATACGCGTAAGGGCATCTTTACTTGTCAAAAGCCAACAAATCAATCCCGTTTTTTTTATCTCTCTGTAAATCCGATCATCGTTCGTCGCTTGTCAATGCAATGAATGGACAACTGACTGTCGTCAGGTAGACGGGTCCGCGGATACCTTTGTCGGTAAAACACTCGACCGGCGAACTAAAACCGGGTCCTTTCCTGAAATCGTTTTCCCGCAGCTCGCTGATGTATTCCGAAACAAGTTTCCGAGCTGCTTGCATGTCAGTGCGCCCGATCAGTAATGCAACCCAGCCGACTGGTGTCCCCCAATAAGAGCCATTCTGGTAAGTGTTTTTTGGCACAATAGCGCTTTCCCAGGCCGTGTTGCTATCAAAATCCTGATCTGTCAGCACGTGCCGCACGCTTCCGCGGTAAGACAGTGTACCATTTTTAAAAGCCGAGACAAAAAATTTGCTCGCCGCTTCTATTTGCTTCTTGTCCAATATTCCCCAATGAGCAGCCAGTGCCGTCGCCCACACGTCCGGCTGTCCGCTCTTGCCTGTCGAAGCACGCAACATTCCGTTTGTGTCCAGGAATATTGCAGGAATTGTCTTTTTGATAAGCTCAGCGATCTCACGGTAGGTCGCACCCCTCTTGTTCTCCCCGGATTTTTCCAGGAGTTCGGCCAGCTGATTTGCGGCCCTGTATTTCAATAATGAAGGATATACCAGCTTTCCTGTGATCCTGATCGCATCCCGGAACCCGAAATCCACGCCTCGGAAATTGCCGGTTGTAAAGACAAGGTGATCGGTCATATCCGTCGGTGGCACGCGGAACGCATTTTCCAGTCGTTCCAGCAAAGTACTCCCGTTAGTACTTTGTTTAAAAAAATCAATATCAGAGGTGCTTTTGTAGTAATAGTACCCCATTTCTATAAAATAAAACTGGTCGCAGTAAGGTGGCGTCATCCCATACTCTTCCGTACCCTGCCCGAGATAATCGTAAGTACCCGGAAAATAAATCGGCATTTTATCATCGACACGGATATGGTCGGCGATCGCGCCAAACGGCACCAGGCTGCCTCCTTTCGTGATCCACGTTTGATCGCATTGCGTAGCGGCAGTTAGCAGGAGCATATGCTTCTGCTCTGCTGCTGAAACGAGCCCCGTTTCGAGCGACATCGCATAGTCGCGGATCCAGAAGGAAGGGTAAGTATCCCTCCCACCCGGCCGGATGAGCGTTCCGCCGGTGTTATTTTTCCCATAAGGGGCGGGCAAACTTTGGCCTGCGCGGATCCGTGAATTATCAAGCACATCCCCGGTGAGCTGCCTGAGGAATTTCAGGTCCTCGTCGGAGATGATCTTTGTCTCCTGCGCCAAAAGCGGGGTTGCAAGTGTCGCCCAGATAAAAGCAAGTACTGCTATCTTTTTCATTGGTAAAAAAGCGGTTACCAATGCAATTTTACCCGGAGCAACTACCCGGCTTTCCTCTGAATGCACCTGCCAGCAGAATTGACCTAGACGTTAAATTGCGACAAATGATGCTCGAGGTGTTTATGAAACATCACATTCCACTCCTCCTTCGTCAGTTTGCCGAACGAAAGTGATTCCTTGCCATCAAAGTAATCTTCCCCCAACTCAACTGATTTGTTCAGATAGCCGATCAGTCGATTTTTTTCAGTTCCAAAATCTTTATCAGAAGTAATCAGAAATGCCGGTGCTGTTTGGGAATTATGTTTGTAGGGTTTAGGGCCGCACACCGTATCCTTCACAAACATTTTCAGCATCCAACGCATGAATACACCAGGCTTTTTGTGTTTGTTTTCAAAAGCCATTTCGTAAGCTACATTCACGTGCGCCAACATTTGAGGCGCATTCATTTTGCCCCAGAGCGGCTTGGTCTCAGGCGTCAGATGGTTGATCCGGGCGATCAGGTTTGCAGCGGTTTCGGGAAGGAAAATGTTCTCCATGAAATAATTTCGTTTGGTTAAGGCCTTACGTGTCGAACCCTGACAGGGTGCCGGCTATAAAACTTTTTGTCAAAATAAGAATAGAAAAGCTGAAACAGCTGACTTTTTTGCCAAACGCTTAAAAAATACAGACAAACGCATGAGGCTACACGTACCACTGAGACATTTCGCAGCAGCTACTTTTCTGATCCTTCATTCCCTATTAGGCATAGCCCAGCAGTTACCCGTCATCAGGGCCGCGAAATCTTCGGCAAACATCCGGGTAGGAAACGAATTGCAACAGGGATCCTGGAATATCAACCCCTCCCTCAAACCAGATGTTTTTGATATATACGTAGAACCCGCCGGCACGCCGGTCACCTTTATCACCGACCAGGATTCGATCCGATTTCTCATCAAACCAGACAGTTATTACGATTTTGTGATACTGGTTAACGGAAAAGACAGTGCCCTCACTGCGATCAAAGGTTTTCCTTTTGTTCCCCGCGCACATTTCACCGATGATTATAAAAAATCGCATACCGGCAAAACTTTTGTCGAGGTTCCGCCATTTTACGAGCTGGTCAATATCGTTTTTGCATTGACGACCGAAGGCAGGAAAGATAATGGGATGATCGATAAAAAGATCCCCTACTATACCGAGGTACTGCAATGGTTCGATAAATATCGCAATGAGCCCGTGGTAGAACGCATCAATGCAGACCTGAAAAGCCCGGATGGTTATCACGCATTGAAAATGGACGCCTACGCATTCGAACTAAGTGGTGAAAAGGTCGTCAAAAGCCCTGTTTATGACCGCCTGGGGTTTTCGGATGGCAATAATCTCCAACATCAGATTGCCGGCTTGCAGGATTTTGGCCAAAAAAGCAATTTCTCCGATTTTTACGCAAAACATCAACCATACTACGACCGCCTGATCGCCAGCTACCGGGATTCGATCGGCGTGCAGGAAATGCAAAACTGGCTGACGGTCAATTTCCCTTCCACCAGGTACGATTCATTCAAGATCATTTTTTCTCCCCTGGTAAGCAGTAATCAGTCTGCAACTCGCTTCGACTACGACGGTTTCAGAGAAGCACAGGCGCACGTCAATTTTCCGCGTATGGACGGTATCGGCTCAAAAGAATATTCAAAAAAAGCGTTTCTGGTACAAGCAGGAAGCATTCTGTTCACTGAGCTTAACCACGCATTCATCAATCCGGAAAGTGAAAAGCCGGAATATGCGGCCAGGATAAATAAAGCATTTGCCGATCTGAATGTCTGGAATGATATGCAAAAACCGGCCAAGTATTATGCTGACGGCTATTCTTCCTTCAACGAATACATGAATTGGGCGCTGGTCTGCCTGCGTTATGCCGACTACGCGCCCAAAGCCGAGCAGGGGAAATTAATCAGTCGAACCGAGGATATGATGGTCAACCTGCGCGGTTTCAAGAAATTTGCCGCATTCGACCAGTTTTTGGTAAGGCTGTATAAAAACCGCAAAAAGGGACAGGTATTAGCAGATCTGTATCCTGAGATTGTGAGCTGGTTTGAGAAAAATGCTTAATACTTACTTTACATCAAAAAAGTATCAAAAGCATTATACATTATAAAATGGTGTTTACTTCTGCTACATTTAGATACAACATATCTCTTTTCTCCGGATGGTAACGTACGCGCAGGGTTTGTCCGTCGCGCAGTTGGAAATAGGTTTCTTCATCGACTTCAACCTGCACACCCGACTGATCCTGCGGGTGAGCGATCCTTAGGAAATGAAGTCTTTGCCCGTTCCGGCCTTTTCTGCTGGATCTGTCGATCAGCCTGCCTATGCCCTCCTGCGTGAATGATCCGCTCGGGTACAGCCATGACTTACGGATTTTACCAACCAGAGAAGGAAGTATTCTGATTAGTGCCGAAAGAAGGAATGGTGATGCCATGAAGACAATGAATTGGAAGGGTGTCCAACTCTTGCCGATAGCTTCAAAAAATCCAGTCACCAGCGTCCACTTGAATATTCGACTTAGCGAATATAGCAATGGAAGTGCTAGTCCGATTACGTTCAGGGTATTCGAAACTACGACCGTAACCGCTCCGAGATAATTCACGACCTGGTCTCCGTAAAAGTCATTTTGTCCCGTTTTTGGCATTGTGCTGCTCTTTAAGCCAGGTTCTTTTCAAAACAAACACTATTTGCAACCCCTATATATTGCCCGTAATTGGGTGTAGCCTGGTACCCGTTCTTTTGATAGAAGGCCACCGCCTCCATTTGCCGCCTGCCTGTTTCCAGCACGCAGCGGCTCATACCCAGTTCGGCGGCCCATTTTTCCAGCTCAGCTAATACCAGCGTCGCGATTCCCCGGTTTCTACCCTCAGGAGCCACAAACATCCGCTTTACTTCCATTGCATCTTCACCAAAAGCTTTCATAGCCCCGCAGCCGATCGGTATGCCATTCTCGTAGCACACAATCACATGCCTGAGCTTTGCAATCTTATTGTATTGCGAGTAAAAAGCATGTTCGTCTCCGTCAGTTACCGCCAGATAAGCGTCAAGCGCCTTCACCAGGGTTACGAAATCCGGGTTTTCAGAAGTTGTTCGTACTATTTTATGCATGCTGCCACGCTGATTTCAAAAGAATGACCATTGTTGTTCGTTTGAAAATAGGCAATACGAAATAAAAAGACAAGTAAGGGTAGATATTACCGGCAAATGATTCTTACTTCCATTTGATATTTACACAACACAAAACACAAATGAATATCCGCGAGCTATTTTACACCCACCAGGGGAACCTCATTCACAAGTGGGACCATTATTTTGATATTTACGAAAAGCATTTTGCCAGGTACAAAGGACAAAAAGTGAATATCCTTGAAATCGGGATTTCGCACGGAGGGTCCATGCAGCTTTGGAAGAAATACTTTGGTGAAGGCCTACATATTTACGCAATCGACATTAACCAGGATTGTAAAAAACTCGAAGAGGAAAATACGACCATATTTATCGGCTCGCAAAGCGACAAAAGCTTCCTTCAAAATGTTGCCAGCCAGATCCCCGATCTGGACATTATCATCGACGATGGCGGTCACATGATGGACCAGCAGCTTATATCCTTTGAGACGCTTTTCGGCAAAGTAAAGCAGGGCGGGGTTTATCTTGTTGAAGACACGCACACTTCCTACTGGACCGAGTTTTATGGCGGATTAAGGAAGCCGGGTAGTTTTATCGAACATTCAAAAAATCTGATCGACACCCTTTACGAGAGTCACATCCACTACGATAATCAACTGTCCTTCAATGATATTACCAGAAATATCAGCTGCATTTCCTTCTATGACAGCGTAGTAGTTTTCGACAAAGAGTTGCGCAAAAAACCCTTTCACAAACAAATAGGAGAAATGACAATCACGCCCTACGTGCAGATCGAAAAAAGGAAGGAAACATTCTGGGAATCGTGGAAAAACAAATTCAAGCCCAGGCGCAGGCACAGCTTTGAGGAAAATGACGGAGGGTTTGCTTGAACATTCTTACCGCAATTCATCCAGCTCCACGACTTTCGGTGTTTTAGTCAGTAAGTGTATAATAAACCACGCTACGAGATACGTAAAGCCACAGATCGTGAAGATGATGTTGTAGCCACCGGCAAGATTCCCCGCGGCTTTGTACGAATCCAGCAGGCTGCCGATCAGGATCGGAAACAAAATTCCCCCGACCGCACCGGCCATTCCGCCGATTCCCACGACCGAGCTCACTGCCTGTTTCGGAAACAGGTCCGAAGGTAGCGTGAATACATTGGTAGCCCAGGCCTGGTGCAATGCCACCGCAAAACTGATCAGCCCGACTGCTACCCACACATTACCCGCAAACTGGATCAGGATTACCGACAATTCAAGCACGGCGAAGGCAAGTAAAACTGCTTTTCTCGCTTTTAATGTCGGCCAGCCTTTTTTGATCAACCAGCCCGAGAGATACCCGCCGCCGATGCTCCCGATGGTGGTTGCGGTATAGATGATCATTAATTCGAGACTGAATTTTTTAAGGTCCAGGTTGAAAGTGGATGCGAAATAGGAAGGCAACCAGAAAAGAAAAAACCAGTAAATCGGGTCGATAAGGCCCTTCCCGGTGATGTATGCCCAGGTTTGCGGAAAGGTAAAAAGCTTGATCCATTTCACCGGCTGCTTTTCCGCTTCATGCTCGTCCTGATCCTGCCCGCTGGTAATGTAATGCAGCTCCTCAGCACTCAAACGTTTCTGTCTGACGGGAATATCGTAAAAGATCAACCAGAAAATCAACCAGACAAATCCCAGCGCACCGGTGATCCAGAACACTTCCTGCCAGCCATATGCACTTAATATCCAGGGAACAAGCAGTAATGCTACCACCACCCCCACACTGGTTCCCGCATTAAAAAGCCCGGTCGCAAGTGCGCGTTCCTTTCTAGGAAACCACTCCGCAACCGTTTTTACCGCGGCCGGATAATTCCCCGCTTCACCCAGCCCCAATCCTACTCTAGCAATCCCAAAACCGACCGCACTTCTCGCTACGGCATGCAGCATGCCCGCGATACTCCAGAAAACGATCGTGAATGAATAGCCGATTTTAGTCCCGATTTTGTCGATCAGCCAGCCGAACACAAGCAAACCGACTGCATAAGCCGCGGTAAATGCCATGACAATGCGGGCAAAATCGGTCTCCGTCCACACAAACTCCTTTTCCAGAATAGGTTTCAGCAACCCGATAATTTGCCTGTCAAGGTAATTGATCGTTGTAGCGAGAAATAGCAGGACCACAATAATCCACCTGTAACCTTTGAAAGAGGAGTTGTTCATCAGAGAGAAAGTTTATGTACAAATTGCTGGAAATGTGCCTTTAAGCCTGCCCAATCTTTGTTTTGAATCAGTTTTTTATCAAAAAGCTGCCCGCCTATACCCAAACCGTTTGCCCCGGCTTGCAGAAAAGCATTCATATTTTCAAGTCCTACGCCACCTGTCGGCAGCAATTTGAGCTGGTTCATGGGCGCTTTCAGGTCTTTGATATATTCCGGGCCAAGGGAAGTGGCCGGATAAATTTTGACCATCGTCGCGCCGAGCGTCCATACATTGTAAATCTCAGTCGGCGTGAAGGCGCCGGGAAAGATCGGAATGCCCTTTTTTACGCACGATTTGATTACTTTTTTATTAATTACCGGGGTAACAATGAATTGTGCTCCCGCTTCCAATGCAGCTTTCAGGTCATTTTCAGTACAGACCGTCCCCGCTCCGATATTCAGCCCTGCACTTTCATGGGCGATCGCATAACTGATCATTTCAGCTGCGTCGGGAGTATTCATCGTGATTTCTACTGTCGTCAACCCCGCTTCCCGGTAAATCGGCAGGATCTGCTTTACATCTTCCAGTGAAACGTTGCGGATAATTCCAACCAAAGGGGCTTTTTTAAACAGCTTGTCCGAAAATTTTTCTTTACTCATAATTTGATTTGTTCAATGTTAAACTGCCGCGCCCGAAAACCCGGAGATGCCCGGCGACCGCTGCTTTGTCAATAATGTCAGGCGGAACGATGATGGTCTTGCCCACCAATCCCAATGCATTCGCCGCGTTTTTGTATAGTTCGAAAAGATTATTTCCGCTGCAAAGCACAACTTGCCTGTTTCCCCCGGCAGCAAGTGTCTGCATTTCCGAACCGATCAAAAGGCCGCTCAGGTACATTCCGTTCTGTTCCTTGTCCAATAAACCAAAAAGCTGGTTGGTTCTCACCTTGAAAAGTGAATTTAAAATAACACCTGCCCCCGATTCCTGCACGCCTTTCAGGAAAGCATCCCAGGCCGGAGCAGGCAAACCGGCAGATTGATAGGGTTCAATGGAGTCTTTCAAAATGCTGTGACGGGCCACAATATCAAAAATTTCCCCCGTCATAAAAGTCCTGAAACCGACCAGTTTTCCATCGCTTACATACAAATGTTTGGAATGCGTCCCCGGGAAAATGAAGATAGCCTCCTCCCCTGCCGGCAGCGCCACCAGTTCGTTCAAACCGATCAGCTGCGTCTCTTCCCCGCGCATCACATCATGGTCACTACGTACCCCCGAGAGCAGGATGATCTCATGCGGAAAGCCAGGTACTTCTTCCAGATAACTTGTCTGAATATCGCTTCCATCGAGGGCGAAAGGGATTTCCGCGTAGGCAATTTCCTGCATTCCAATCGAAGAGGAAGCCATTCCGGAAATGATGACAGGAATACCATCCAGTTTAATCCCGGCCGTACTGCCTAGTTTCTCAATCTGCTTTTTAAGATAGTTTTTAAAAAAATCGATACGCGAGACGGAACCGGCATGTTGTTCTTTCCAAAGCGAAAACGTGTCGCTCACGCCGTTCCGGGAAACCAGCTCCCCCAACACTTCCCGATCAGCACTCCTGATCAATCTCAACCGGAAAGAAGTTGTTCCCCAATCACAACTTAATATACATGCACTCATTTCTCCGGGTTGATTTATTTTAAAAAATTCGGCTTTCAGCAAATTGAACTTATGGTAATGCGAATGCTACATAGCTTCCGCCCGACTTCAATCCATATCTGGTACCACCGGCTGCTATCACAATGTATTGCTTCCCGTTAACCATATAAGTAGCCGGCGTCGCGAAACCGCCTGCGGGTAGTTTGTATTCCCACACTATCTTTCCGGTTTTAGTATCAAAAGCCCTGAGTTTTTCATCGTATGTGGCTGCAATAAAGAGCAATCCACCGGCTGTAACGATCGGCCCGCCGTGATTTTCGGTCCCTGTCGGTGGCACTCCCTGGCGGGTCAGTTCGGGATATTCTCCGAGAGTTACCTGCCACAAATACTCGCCCGTATTCAAATCTACCGCATTCAACGTTCCCCAGGGCGGTTTGATCCCGGGATAATTATCCTGATCGCGAAACTGTACATTACCATTATTGATAAAAGGAGGCGAAAACGGAAAGTCACTGACCTTCTTCGGAGTTACCTCGGCAGTCTGCGCATGGATATCATTGGCCGCAGGCTTTGCCTCCATATTCAGAAGAAATGTGATGATTTCGTTCCTGTCTTCTTTGGAAAGGTGCTGGAAGGAAGGCATCCGGTTTCTGCCGGTTTCCAGCAATGCATTGATCTGGTCACGGGACATTTTTTTACCGATATCCTTTAAAACGGGGTAAGCCTGATCTGTCGTCGCTACTGCATTTTTCGCGTCCGTAGCGTGGCAGGCGGCGCAGTTATTATTGAATAAAACCTGGCCTTTCGACAATAACTGTCCCTGCGGCTTGTCTTTCGCATCCCGCATTTTGAGCCACCAGAGCATATTGTTCCCATTTACGTACATAATCCCGTTCGGATCAGCAGCTGCACCACCCCATTCCGCCCCTCCGCCTATGTGATAAAGCAAGCTGCCTGTAATGCTTGGAGGCTGATTTTTAGGACCTTTTGTACTATTATTAAACCGATCGAGTACATACGCGCGTGCCTCGGGTGTGCGGCTGGTGATATCGGCTTCCGTAACTGATTGATATGCAAATGGTGCAGGCTTAACCGGAACAGGCTGCGTAGGCCACGGCGCTTCGCCCGGCAATGCATTCTTCACGGGAACAGGCACTTCCTTAACAGGAAAAAGGGGCTTGCCGGTGTCGCGGTCGAATACAAAAATATAACCGTCTTTGGTCGCCTGCGCAACTGCATCGACCTTTTTCCCTTTGTGTGTGACAGTGATCAGATTAGGCGGACAGGGAATATCCCGGTCCCAGAGATCGTGGTGTACAGTTTGGAAATGCCATTTTCGTTTGCCCGTTGCCGCGTCGAGTGCGATCACACAATTGGCGAACAGGTTCGTCCCTTTTCTGGCCCCGCCGTAAAAATCAACCGACGGCGAGCCGGTACCCAGGAATACAGAACCGCGCTTTTCGTCGAGCACCATTCCGGCCCAGCAATTGGCACCTCCCAGCTTTTTATAGGAATCTTTTGACCAGGTTTCATATCCATATTCGCCAGGAAGCGGAATGGTACGGAACGTCCAGGCGACTTTTCCGGTCTTCACATCAAATGCCCGGATATGTCCCGGCAGCGCATCTCCTCCTTCTGAAACGGAGGATCCGGTGATGAGCAGATTTTTATAAATAATCCCCGGAGTTGTATTTCTGATGTTAAAATTATTGAGGTTATAACCGTAAGTCTTTTCATCTCCCAGCCCGTTGTGGAAATCTACTTCGCCATTGGTCCCGAAAGACTTCACCGGTTTTCCGTCTGATGCATTGATCGCAAAAAGTGTGGAGCCTGCCGTAAATAGGATCCTTTTATCATCTCCCTCCCTCCAATAAACAACGCCGCGCATCGGGTGAAAACGTGGTCTTTTTCCCTCAAAAGGATCAAATTTCCAGAGCTCTTTTCCGGTAGCGGCCTCGATAGCGAAAACTTTCAAACGGGGCGTCGTGCCGTACATAATGCCATCGATGATGATCGGCTGGCATTGCATATCCATGCCGCGCTCGTTCGGATTGTTATTTTCGCCTGTATCGTAGGTCCAGGCCGGTTTCAGGTTCTGAACGTTTCCACTATTGATTTGGCTTAAAGGCGAATACCTGCTCCCGGCATTATTACCGCCATAGGTAGGCCAATCCTCTGCCGTGGCACTGTGCCGCGAATTGCCGTTGGTGACAACACCAACAAAGGACGAGATATTGGATAGCAATAAAATAAGGGCGGCAGATCGTAACAAATTTCGGTTCACGGGCAAAATGTGTTATTAATATGTACTGGCAACTAGGTTGTCCCGTTGAGCGAAGCCGCGTTTCGGCTTCGCTCAACGGGAGAATCATATAAATCGTTTAGTTCAAATTCGGGTTAATGGAAGTATCGGTGTAAGGCAGCGGAAACCAGTAATTGGCTTTCGTGATCGGCTTGATCGGCTGCAAATCGTCCGGGCTTTTCTTGGCATTCGCTTCTTCTACTTTTTCCAGACGAACGAGGTCAAACCAACGGGTACGCTCGCAGGCAAACTCCCAGGCACGTTCCTGCACTACTTCATCGGCAAACTGCGCTGCGGTAAGTCCATCGGCAATCGCGAGCGGCTTGGTACCGGCTGCCCTGCCTCTCAACCTTACCTGGTTCAATGCATCATAAGCCGCCTGGTCGGGACCGCCGGTGCCCCGGGCTTTGGCTTCTGCGTAGATGGTCAGTACGTGCGGGTAGCGCATCATGACCGTCGGCAGTGAAATGCTGGAAGTGACTACATTACCTTTGATGTACCATTTCAGGTAGTACGGATGTTTGGTCAGACTGTTCTGCCAGGGAATTTTTTTATCTCCCAACCCAAACTCTGTCCTGAATGTGGCATCCTTACGAGGCCCGGCAGGAAAATCGCGGAAGAAATTCAGCTCCGCAAACATATCGTCCCAGCCGCCTTCTTCGCCTGGCATGGTCGTGTTGCCATAAGTCGCATTGGCCGTCCCGCTTCCGCCCAGAAACCCACTGATCTGATAAACCGCCTCGCGCGTTCCCGATGAAGCAGGGTCATTTTCAAAGACGGCTGCAAAAGTGGGCAGCAATTCAAAACCGTATGCAGCCTTGTTATCAATCACTTCTTTGGCTTTGGCCGCGGCCAGATCATATTTGTCCGTTTGTTTCAGCGGCCAGCCTGCCATCGTCAGGTATACATCGGCCAGAAATGCTTTCGCAGATCCTTTGTTTGGCCGCCCCGGGTCTCGTTTTGCATTGGGAAGATTTGTTTCTGCTACTAGCAGGTCGGCCACGATCAGTTTGTATACTTCTTCCGGACTCGATTTTCCGATCGTCAGCAACTCGTCGGAGTACTCTCCCGTCGTAACGAGCGGAATATTTCCCCAAAAGCGCGTGAGCCAGTAGTAGGAAAACGCCCGCACAAAATGCGCTTCACCAACGATAATGTCGATCGTAGCTTTGGTACCAACCGTCTTCTCCCAGTTATTGATCACATTATTCGCCCCCTGGATCGCTTTGTAGCAACCGTTGTAAACGGCATTGGAACGCTGGTTGGTTGTCGACGGATTAAACTGGTCGAATTCGCGCCAGTCGGCCTTGTTACTGGCCGGGTGCGTGGTCACGTCGTCGCTGCCCAGCGTGGCGGCATTCGCGGAAGGGTGGATAAATCCGTACCCCCACTGGTTGGCCAGGCCTTTATAAGCGCCCGTTAATGCAGATTCGAGGCCTTCCTGAGTAGAAAGCACATTCTCCCCGTAGAGCAGCCCGGTAGTATCTTCTTCGAGATAATTTTCGCATCCCGTACCGGTAAGCAGGGAAGCGACAAGCAGGTATGTTGTTAGTTTTTTCATTGTTGGTTGTTGGCTTTTGGCCATTAGCTGTTAGCGGTTAGCTATTAGCCCTTGGCATTGGCCGGTTTATTTTTAAGATTTTATGACAAGATTGATTAGGGATTTTGAACTGAGCTGTTGGCTGTTAGCCGTTAGCTATTGGTTATATTTTGTTAAAATTTAATAATAAGATCGACTCTGAGACTTGAACGAAGCAATAAGTTCTCGCAAGGGCTAAAAGCTAAAAGCTAATAGCTAATGGCTAATGGCTAATACCTAACAGCTAATGGCTAACAGCTTCACTCAAAACCCCAGCGTAATCCCTACCGTATACACCTTTGCATTCGGATACGAACCTCTGTCAATTCCCATTGCAGTATCCGTATTCGAACCTACGTTGCTGGATTCGGGATCGGGACCGGAATAGTTGGTGATCGTCAGCACATTGGTAGCACTAGCGAATACACGCACGGTCGCTTTGTCCCGGAAAATGGAGGTAGGTACATTGTACGACAAGCTGATATTTTTCAAACGAACAAAACTTCCATCCTCAATAAACCGGCTCGATTGCGTGAATGGCTGGTACGTTTTGGTGAATGCAGGAATGTCCGAATCCTCATTGCCTGGACGGTAGTAGTCGCGAATTTCCGTCAGCAAAAATTGTCTTGCCTCGCCCGATCCTGACATCGCGCCTGCGCGGGTATAGTTCAGTTTATCCAAACCAAAAGCGCCCTGGAAGAACACGTTCAATGTAAGTCCGGCATAGGTGAATGTATTGTTCCAGCCACCCGTCATTCTTGGAAATGCCCGGCCAACGATCTGAAAATCATCTGTAGTAATCGCATTGTCCCCATTTACATCCTGATAACGCGGATCGCCCGGAACGCGGCCCTGTAGGGCGGCAATATCCGCTTGATTCGGCTTGAAAGTGCCCAGATAGTTCAGGCCCCAGTAAGAACCCAGCGATTGTCCGGGCATCAGCATAAATTCATTGGTGATCGACATCCCGCCGCCCGCGCCGGTACCTGCGCCGAGACGGGGTAATCCGCCCAGACTTACTACCTGGTTTTTAAGTGTCGCCAGGTTCAGGTTAGTTTCCCAGCTGAATTTGCCGGTTTCAACAGGACTACCGCCAAGAGAAAACTCGAAACCCTTATTTTCAATCTCACCCACATTACGCGTTTGCGTGCCGCCGCCGGCATAATTTGGCAGAGCTACGTTCAACAGCAGATCGGTCGTTCTTTTATGGAAATAATCTGCTTCCAGGCGGATCCTGCCATTCAGGAACTCCATTTCCAACCCTACATCGGTTTGTTTGGTTGTTTCCCATTTCAAATTCCGGTTACCCTGATTTCCCTGGATTACACCGGCAGTCACGCCAGTATTGTTGAATGCAACCTGAGTTGAGTTATAAGGTGATAAGGTTGCATAAGGATTGATCGCCTGGCTACCCGTAATACCCCAGCTTCCGCGGAGTTTTAGATTGCTGAACACATTCAGGTTTTTGATAAACTGCTCTTCCGAGAGTCTCCAACCCACTGCAATCGACGGGAAAACGCTGTTTCGATTATCTTCACTGAATTTTGAAGAACCATCTCTTCTGATTGCCGCAGTAAGCAGGTACTTGTCTTTAAATGCATAATTAACGCGGCCAAGCAGCGAAAGCAAGGTCCATTTTGAATAGCCCGAGCTGACAGTGGCCGCAGCGTTACCGCCGATATTGTCATAACCCAGCTGCGGAAAACGCAGTCCGTTTGCGGTCGCTGTAAAGTTTCGATCGGTAAATTGCTGCGTTTCCAAAACCGCCACTGCATTGATACTGTGGTCACCAAACGTTGTCGTATAGTTCAGCGAATTGGTATTCTGCAAAGTCACCTGGTCGGAAGCGTACCGGTTTGCATTCGGGTTATTATTCGACAACCGTTTGCCGGTAAAATTCCTGTTGTCCAGGTCCAGGTAATTAATCGCATATTGGAGGTCGAGCGAAAGTCCGCGGATCGGAAGCTGGTAGGTCAGCCCGCCGATTGCATTGATATTCCACCGGGCTTCGTCATACGATTTATCATACAACTGGTCGATCGGGCTTCTCGAAACCGAGCCGATCGGATCTGCGAAAGTCGGTTGTCCGTCCGCGCCGTAAGCCGGTGTTGTCGGCGCCCACTGCAAAGCTTCGATCAACGGCCCGCCGCCGCCGGTATTGTGGTTATTGGTGCGTGCACCGGAAATGTTGAACTTCAATGCGAGGTTTTTGTTCACCTGCGTCGAAAGATTGGTGCGGATAATGTAACGTTTAAAACCTGTATTTTCCACGATGCCCCGCTGGTTTACATAGTTGCCCGAAACCAGGAAAGAGGTTTTTTCATTACCTCCCGAAATCGTGGCCTGGTGTTGCTGGCCGCTGCCGGTCCGGTAGATGAGGTCCTGCCAATCGGTGCCGCCTGTTCTTTTGTACTCTTCAATCTGCTCGCTGGTAAAGGGAGGATTAGAGCCGGTGGCCAGTGCGCGCGCATTTACGATCTCGGCAAACTCTCCCGCGGGCAGGATATCAAATTTTTTGATCACATTAGAAACACTTCCCTGGCCTTCGTAAGATACCTTAATGCCTTTGGCACCTTTTTTAGTGGTAATGATCACGACCCCGTTCGCCCCCCGACTACCGTAAATCGAAGTCGACGCCGCATCTTTCAACACCTGCAGCGATTCAATATCATTGGGATTCAGGAGATTGTAATTCGCTCCTACAAAGCCATCTATGACATACAGCGGATCATTATTTCCTAAAACCGAGTTGGCCCCACGCACCCTGACGCGCGAATCACCGCCGGGCGCACCATTTGCCTGGGTAACCTGCACACCCGCCACGCGGCCCTGCAATACCTGATCGAGGCGTGTGATCGGCTGTTGCGAAAATTCTTTGGTCGACACCACCGACAACGCGCCGGTTACGTCAGTCTTCTTCTGCGTTCCATAACCTACCACGACCAGCTCACCCAAACTTTTGGACTCCTGTACCATTTGCAAATCGATCGTCGACCGGTTCCCGATCGCGACAGTCTGGCTGGTGTAACCGATAAATGAAAATACCAGATTGCCACTGCCGGGTGCATTAATAACGTAATTTCCATCTGCGTCGGTAACGGTCCCCTGCGAGGTACCGCTGATCAAAATGCTCACCCCGGGTAATGCGACGTTGTCCTGGTCGGTTACCTTTCCTGCTACCCTTCCATTCTGGGCTATCGCTGCGCAATGGCTGAGAACCAGAAATGTCATGGCTAAACCTAAAAGTTTTCTCATGGTTTTGTTAAATATATTTATATTAAAAATTAAGAAAATACTACTTAAAGAATTCAGTAAGCATAGGCATCCAATCCTGCCAGGCAGGTTAATCCATCAAATCGCGAATTCAGAAGGGCTTATACTGTCACCAGTCCACGACGGAGCCGTCGAGCGCATTGTAGGGTTCCGGATTCTTCCAGTCGTGCCCGATCTTATCTTTGAGCTTATCTTCGTCCAGCTCCACACCCAGTCCGGGCTTGGTCGGCACCATCACGGTACCATCTTTTTGCAGTTTAAAAGGTTCTTTCAGATAACCCTCACCCAGCGAAACCTGCTCCTGGACCAGGAAATTGGGCACACTTGCAGCGAGCTGCAGGCCGGTAGCCAGCGAAATCGGCCCCATCGGATTATGCGGCGCGATCGGAATGTAGTATGCTTCGGCCATTCCTGCGATGATCCTGCCTTCTGTAATACCGCCGGCGTGGCACAAATCGGGCTGCAAAATGCTGGCGGCGCCTTTTTCAAGAATTTCCCTGAAACCCCATTTAGTAAAAATCCGCTCACCCGTCGCAATCGGAATGTGGGTGCCGCGGGCAATATCCACCAGCGTGTCTACATTCTGCGCCTGGCAGGGCTCTTCGATAAACATCGGCTGATATTGCTCCAACTCCTTGATCAGAACCTTGGAAGTCTGCTGGGGTACCGCTCCGTGGAAGTCAATTGCAATATCCATTTCCGGCCCGCCGGCTTCGCGTAATGAAGCAAAATTATCCGCAGCATATTTAATAAATGCCGGATTCTCGACGATATTGGCGGGATTCTTTTTCGCTACCCCTGTTTTAATTACCGTAAAACCTTCGGCTTTACGTTTCTTCATATCCTCCGCATTCGCCGCCCGGCCGTATACACGCACCCTGTCACGGGTAGGGCCGCCCAGCAGTTCGTAAACCGGGACATTGAGCAGCTTTCCCTTGATATCCCACAAAGCCTGATCGATCCCGCTCAATGCACTGGTCAGAATCGGTCCGCCGCGATAAAATGCATGGCGGTAAATCGCCTGCCAATGATGTACCACAGCCCTAGGATCCTTTCCGACCAGATAGGGTTCCACTTCCTGAATAGCAGTTTTAATCGTTAACGCGCGGCCTTCCAGCAGCGGCTCACCCAAACCTACGATTCCCGCATCGGTATGTATTTTCAAAAAGATCCACCGCGGCTTCACCAGAAAGGTTTCCAGCCTGGTGATTTTCACGCTGCCGTATTCCCGAAAAGGCATCACCGGTGCTGCATAGGAAGATTTGGGCAAAACCATCGTTGTTGTCGCTGCCACACCAAGCAGTGATTGGATGACGCTGCGACGGGAAAGCGCGGAAGATTTGGACGGATTTTTCATCGTTAAGGATTGGATTGGGGTATGGGTAGTCAATGGTAGTCATTGTTAGTCAATGGTAGTCAATGGTAGTCATTGGTAGTCATTTATTGTTCGGGGTGGTTCGGTGTTGGTTGAGGTAATCCGGTGTTCTAGTCTTGAAATACTCACTCACTCACTCACTCACTCACTCACTCACTCATTCATTCAATCATTCACTTCTACCAATTATGAATCGACCCATCGGGGGCCTTCAAAATCGGGTGCGGGAATTTGGTTTTTTCTTTTACTTCCATCACGAAGGTGGCTTTTTTAGGGTCAAACTTTACGCCGAGTCCAGGGGCTTCGTTGAGGTATAGCTTACCGTTTTTGAAATTGATAAAATCTTCATTGAAATAAGGCGGCCGCTCGGGTTCGCCCCCGCCCAGTTCCATCATCGCCCGCGCAGGACTGCTCGAACCAAGCACGTGAACAAGCGTAGCCGTGGACAGCGGACCGGTAAAGTGCGGGATCATGCCCACATAATGCGTTTCGCACATCGAAGCCAGCTTCTTGAACTCAGCTATTCCGCCCGTATTCGGTAAAGTAAACCGCGTGTAGTCGATCCAGCGCTTTTCAATGAATTCGTTGGAATCCCACCGGTCGCCGAACTGTTCACCCACAGCGATAGGCACTTTGGTCATCGCGCGCACATTCTGGTAGACAGCCGGGTTTTCGGAGCGGACAATATCTTCTACGAAATAAGGTTCAAGCGGTTCGAGCGCCGTGCATATCTTCAAGCCGTCCGTGAGGTCGAAGCGGGTGTGCAGGTCAATCGCCCACTTTCCGCCCCCTCCTACTGCCTCATCAATCCTTTTACAGAACTCGATGGTCTTTTTTACATTTTCATAAAAATCAAATGGCTGGTCACCATTGCCACCTGTCGGCCCGATCCGGTACGACCTAAGTCCTGCTTCGATACAATCCCGCGCGCGCTCTTCTTCGGTTTTGGCTTTGGAAGCGCGGAAACCGGTCGCATAACATTCCACGTAATCACGCGTCGCGCCGCCGAGCAGCTCATAAACCGGCACATTCAATGCTTTGCCTTTGATGTCCCAGAGCGCCATTTCAAGCGCGCCAAGTGCATGCAGCTTTTCGCGTCCCGGCGGGTAAAACATCCCCCGGTACACATTCTGCCAGATGTGCTCGATCCGGAATGGGTCCTCGCCGATCATCATCTGTGCGCATTGCTCGATCATATCCCTGGAGCCGCCCTCGCCGATACCGATGATCCCGCCGTCGGTTTCTATTTCTACAATCCCGCGCGCCTGATTAAAAAGTGGCTTATTATAACCCGGAGCAGCATAGTAGCGGATTTTTGTAATCTTCATCTTGGATGCAGCCTCAGCCTTAAATAACGGAAGACCGGTAGCCACGGCAGCCGATCCTAATACTGCGTTTTTTATAAAATTTCGTCTTTGCATGGGGGATTGGGGTTGGTTAGGGGAATGTTAGGACGTGAAGGGGTGTTTGTGATCATTAGTGGTCATTGGTTGTCATTGGTGGTCAGTAATGGTCATTTATTGTCACTCGTGGTCATTGGTTGCTGGATATTGTTTAGGGTGGTTCGGTTTGGTTGGAATTGGCGGGAATTATTGCTTCCGAGCTTTGCCTGATGGTATTCGTAAAACAATAAACACCCCATACAACATCAATCACAAAAAGACAATAAATGACCACTGGTGACTATCAATGACCACAAATGACTATCAATGACAACCAATGACCACCAATCACAACCATAACCATCCCTATACTACTTAACCCCCACCCCCGAAGACTCCCTCGTGATGAGCCTGGCTTCCATCAGGATTTGCTTCATGCCTTCTTCCGGATTTTTAAGTTTTTTCAATAGGTACTCGACGGACGTTTTTCCAAGCATTTCAAGCGGCTGCCGAAGATAAGTGATCGGGCAGTAATAGAGGTCGAAGACTTCCGCCTGCCCGAAGCTCACGATCGCCAGATCACTTGGCACCTTCAATCTCAACTCGTTGATGTATTTCAATCCATTGATAGCAAGTCCGTAAGTCGCGAATATCAAGGCTTGCACCCTGTTGTCAGAGGCAAGAATTTCATCTATCGCTACTTTTACTTCCTCTTCCATTGCATCAAATAGTACCTCTTTCAGCCAGCCGTCCTGAAACGCAATCTGGTTATCCAGCAACGCATGCTTGTATCCTCTGACCCGCTCTTCCATGTGGTACATTGTCGATTTATATGCCATGATACCAATCCGGGAATAGCCGCTTTTGATCAGATGAACACCTGCGTCATAAGATGCCTTGTAATTATTGGTGGCGACAAAATCGGTCTGAATATCCGGAAAATGGCGGTCGAGCAGCACGAAGGGAATATTGCGTTCTTTCAGATAAATAACCTGATTTTCAGAACCCTCACACGAAACGATGATGAAGCCGTCGACCTGCCGGTTGATCAATACATTCAAAAGATCCCAGGACTTTTCAGCATTTTCATCACAGCTTCCGATGATCACAGTATACCCGTTCCGCTTTGCTTCATCCTCGACCACCCGCGCAATATTGGCAAAAAAAGGATTGGAAATATCAGCAATGATCAACCCGATCGTGTGCGTTTTTCCGCTTCTCAAACTCTTGGCCAAATGATTAGGCTGGTAATTCAAATCTTTGGCTATCTGCTTGATTTTCTTCGCAATAACCTCACCAACCCGCGTTTCCTTTTCTTTCCCATTCAATACATAGGACACCAGTGCCGTCGAAACACCCGCTTGCTGCGCTATGTCTTTCAGGGATGTTTTTTTCATATTGTTTGAATAAAAAATTAGGAAGAATAACTAATTAAGGCCTGACCAGCGTACCATCGAATTTGCGGACCTGCCAGTTTGATTTCGTGGTGATCGGATATTTGGCGGCCGCCTTTTCGTCAATATCCACTCCGATACCAGGAACCTCATTTACAGACATATAGCCATTTTTCATCGTCGGACAGCCGGAAAATACTTCCAGGGTCTTTTCATTAAACGATACTGCTTCCTGGATACCGAAATTCCAGACCGCCAGGTCAATATGTGCGTGGGCCGAGTGTCCAACTGGAGATACGTCGCCGGGACCGTGCCAGGCCGTGCGCACATTGAACCACTCGCCCAGCCGCGCTACTTTCATAGCCGGTGTCACCCCGCCGATCTGCGACACGTGTATCCGGATATAGTCGAACCATTGATTGGCCATTGGTTCAAGAAATTCATTGATATTATTGAACAACTCACCCATGGCGATCGGTACCGAAGTAACCTGCCTCAACTGCTTGAACCACTTCATGTTTTCGGGCGAAAAAGGGTCTTCGATAAAAAATGGATTAAATTCTTCGAGCTTTTTAATCATGTTAATCGCATTCATCGGCTGCACGCGCTCGTGGATATCGTGCAATAGCTCAATTTCATCTCCGCAGTTTTTACGTACTGCTTCGAACAGCTTCGGTATCGCTTTCAGATAGCTGCCCTCATTCATGAAATTGTCGGTCGGCCCGCCGAAATTTTCCTTCTTAAAATCAGGCTGCTCTTTCGTGCTGCCGACATTTCCGTACCCACCCTGCTGAATACGGATGTATTTGAACCCGCGCTCCTGAATGCTTTTTACACTTTCCACGGTAGCCTCGGGAGTATTGCCGTTCGCATGGGTGTAACAAGGCACTGCGAAGCGCACTTTTCCTCCCAGCAATTGGTACAGCGGCATTCCGGCGCGTTTTCCCTTGATATCCCAAAGCGCCTGGTCGAGCCCGCTCAATGCGTTGTTCAGTACCGGACCATTGCGCCAGTAGGAGCTCACATACGCCCCATGCCACATATCCTCAATCTGGTCCACATCTTTTCCGGCACAAAATTCATTCAGATAAGTGTTAATGGCGACAATAACAACCGCCGCACGCTGCGTAAAAGTGGCGCAACCAAGACCATACAAACCCGGTTCCGAAGTTTCCACTTTCACAACGATCAGGTTGGAGCCCTGCGGTGCCGTGGCGATAGCCCTCACGCTTTTTATGGTCACTGGCTTCATGGCTTTTGCATACTGCGGTGTCTCTCTTTCCTCGCGTGCTTTCGCATCAGAAACGCCGCCGAACAAGCCCAATAAGCCTGCTGAACCACTCAGGCCCAGTGCTTTCATCGTTTCGCGTCGGGTTATTCCATTTTCTTTCATAGGATTTCAGGTAAAATGAATATTGATTAAAAGATTATTTCTTGTCCCACCAAACCCTTGTATTGAGGTCATTCGGACCCTGGCGTGCATTGGCATCGTTCACATTTTGCAGGTTCACGATGATCTCACTGTCGGGGTAAGGCATTCTGCGGATGAAATCCTCGGTGATCTCGGCTCCGGGATATGGATTTTTCTTCAGAGCCGGAAATCCGCTCCTTCTGAAATTGGCAAATAATTCGCTGCCGTCCAGAAAACTGGCTACCCAGTATTGCGTATTGATCTGTTCCAGGGCCGTCGCTGTCACCAGCGGATGCGCAGTGAGGTAAGCCTGAATGGCCGTTTCGCTGATCGCCGCGCTGGCATCGTACAATGCCATTTGTTCCAGATTGGCGCGAACCCCTTTCAGATAATACTCCGACGGCGTGCCTGTAACCCAGCCTCTCACAGCCGCTTCCGCGAGTAAAAGTTGGGTCTGGGCGTGTGTGACGTGGAATTCAGGGGAGTCCAGTTTGAGCACGGTACGGAGGTTGGCCTGCGTAAAATCCCACAAGCTCACCACACCTTTGGCAGCGAGCACACTGTTGATCGTCACGTCGTTATACCCCATCGGCATACCGATCTGTACTTTCGGGTCCGAAGAAGCTATTGCGGGAGTTTGCTCAGGTCCGCCCTTCGCCCCTACATGCCTTACCGCAAAAACGGGCAGCCTGGGGTCATTGTTTGTTTTTAAATAATCCACAAAAGGCTCGGCAAGGTAAAAATTCGTTTTCTCCCGCGCAGCCAGGTGATTGGCGATATAGTTGTTGTAAATCGCCGTGTGTCGGATGATCGAGTTGTCCGCATTGCTTTCAAAAAGCCCGCCTGTAACTGCTTTCGTGACGTAGGTTTTCGCAGTCGTCGGATCGACTTTCGTCAGGCGCATTGCCGCCCGCAGCATGAGCGAGTAGCCCAACTTCTTCCATTTTGGCACATCGCCCCCGTATAAAATGTCCGTTGTCACGGCGTCCTTACTCTTATCTAATGCCGCGGAAGCTTCGTCCAGCTCCTTTAAAATATCTTTGTAAATAGCCTCCTGAGGGTCATACTTCGGTCTGATCACCTCGCTGATATACCCTTGCCCTGCCTCAAAGTATGGAATGTCGCCGTACGTGTCTGTCAGGATCATGAATGCGTATGCTTTCCAGATACGGGCGGCATTGTAAATATTCGCCTGCATCGGATCTTCTTTCGTTTGGTCCACTACGGCTACCACCTGCTTGATCACATTGCGGTAAAAATTAACCCAGACAACCGGCGTATTCGAGTTGTTGAGCTGGTTATAATTACCGCCCGAAAGCGAGCTTCCATACGGCGTAATGATCTGCTGAACAATACCGAAATTATAGGTGAGCATACCCAAAGTAGAGACACCATCGAGGTAAGTCGTGGCAATGATTGCTTTGTTCAGGATCAGCGACGGCGCGAGCGATGTAGGATCTACTTTATTCGTATTGATCTCGTCAAAACCTTGATCGCAACCGGTTATCAAACTGATTGACAGCAGGATAGTAAGTATATATTTTGATTTGGCTTTCATTGTAAAATGTTTTTTTATTTTGAAATGAAACCTAAAACTTCACATTCAGATTGAAACCGATACTCCTGGTCGGAGGCAGCCCGGGCCAGAAGTCGAGACCTGTCGCATTATCCGAAGAGTTGAGCACTTCTTCCGGGTCCATGTTTTCCGTCCATTTTTTCAATACCAAAACATTGTTGGCGATCGCACTCAGCCTAAGTCCCTTCACAAAGGATTTTTCGGGCAGCAGCTTGCTGATATCGTAGCTCAGCGTGATCTGGCGCAACTTCCAGAAACCTGCATTTGACACAAAATCCTCGTTCACAGCCAGCGGATTGACCGATTCATAAAAAGGCTGCACGGCGGCTTTCGTTTGATTGACTTCCCCGTCGGGGTTCACGCCATTTCCGATCACAAAGCCTTCCGCACGACCGGGTAAGGTGCGTTTCGACAAGCCGTGACGCAGGTAATTGATGTTCCGTCCTGCTATCATTTTGTGCCCGAGCTTGAAGTCGATCAACGTAGACAGGAAAATCCCTTTGTACGTAAAGCTGTTCGTAATACCACCGAAATACCTGGGCAGCGCGCCGCCCACATTCCTTAACGTATTGTTTCTGAGTGGCATTCCGCTGTTTTTATCAAAGACCTGTCTGCCCTGTTCATCCCGCAGGTACATGAACGTATACAGCTGGCCAAGCGGCTTTCCGACGACCATGTTCAGTGTCCGGCCACCGCCTCCGCCCACAGTGATCACGGTATCTTTCTCGGCCAGTCCGAGTTTAAGCACTTTCGAAGTATTGTACGAAACATTCACGCTGATATCCCAGCTGAAATCTTTGGTTTTAACCGGCGAGCCTGTCAGCAGCAGCTCAACACCTTTGTTCATACTTCTGCCAACATTGATCAATTGTGCCGTGTAAGAAGATGCGTCGGAAATCTGTGCTGCAAGGATCTGATCGTCAGTTGTTTTATGGTAATAAGTAAAATCAAAGCCGACCTGATTGTTGAACAATTTCATTTCCAAACCTCCCTCGGCCTCCTGGATCCGAAGCGGCCGCAGGTTTTTGTTAGGTACCGTCGAAGCATTGATCCCGCCTACCGGCACCAGCTGGCCTGTCGGGTTGGGGAATGAATTGTTGTCAACCGAGTAGTAGAGTGCATTGGAATACGGGTTCACATTGTCGGACCCTACCTGTGCATACGCCGCCCTCAGCTTCCCGAAAGTGATCCATGCCGGCAGATTCGGAAATGCCTGGGAGAATATGAAACTACCTGTGACAGAAGGATACAAAATACTGCGGTTTTGGGGTGCGAGCGTTGAAAACCAGTCGTTGCGGGCAGTCACATTCAGGTAAATAAATTCCTTCCAGGAAATGGTGGCCGCTCCGTAAAGTGAATTAATTTTCTTCTCGGAAAGACTGTAAAGCGGGTTTTTCACACGCCCGTTCATGACCGTGTAAAGTCCCGGCTGAATGAAATCCTGCACAGTTACACTATTATAGTCCATTCTCGCATACCGCTGGTTACCGCCCAATGTTACATCGACGCCAATGTTTCCAAAAGAATGGTTACCTCCAAGGATAAAATCAAAGTTACGCTCGGTATTACGCCTTACATCCTGTGTAAATGAGCCGTTAACATAGCCGGTAGGCGCTTTTGGAATCGGGGCGTAACCGTTAGGGATGTTGTACTCCTGATTACGGACATAAAAATCCTGGGCGATCCTGCCCTGCAGGTAAAGCCAGTCGGTGAACTGGTATTTCAATGCCACATTGCCGAAAAGCCGGTCGCGCTTGATCTCTTCGAAGTGGTAGTTCATCGAATAGTATGGATTATTTCTAACGAGGAACCTCGAAAAAACGAATTCGTTCCCATTCGCATCAGTCTGATTCTGCCGCAAAGCATCAAAAGGCATTGAATTGGCCAGCGTGAAAATCACCGTCGACATCGCAAAATCCTGTGTATCGATCTGCGGCGGATTGATATTCTTTTCTTTGGAATAGTTGATATTACCAAATGCAGTCAGCCTTTTCGAGATATTTTGTGTAAATCCAAGGTTCACTACTTTCTTATCAAACTTGTTATTTTCAACGATCCCCTTGTTCGTCTGGTTGGCCAGCGACAGACTGAAACCACCATTCGGGCCATTATTAGAGACGGTAACTGTATTGGTCATATTGGTCCCCACGCGGTAAAACTGCTTTACGCGGTTACGCACCGGCTCATAAGGCCAGATTTCACCATCGAATAAAGTCTGCGTCATACCCGGCTCAAACTTCTCACCAAAGCTCCATACACCCGATGTCGGATTATTCGTGGTGGGACGTTTACCGCCTTCCCCCTGGCCGTATTCATACTGAAAATCGGTGAAGTCGAGTGGCGTATCCGTTGTAAAATTGATATTATAATCAAGCCCTATCCCCTGCCCTGTTCCCCTCGATTTGGTCGTGATCATCACCACACCGTCTTTTGCACGCGATCCGTACAGTGCGGCGGCTGTGGCTCCTTTTAGTACGGTCATGGATTCAATATCGTCCGGATTGATACTCGAAAGCCCGTCGCCGCCGTCCGACGCATTCATCGCCCGGTTGCCGAAATCACCGCCGCCTGCGAAGTTGGAATTATCAATCGGCACACCATTCACGACGATCAGCGGATTGTTTTGCCCGCTGAATGACGACTGTCCGCGGATACGGATCTTGGCCGTCCCCCCCGGCCCGCTTGACAGAGAAGAGATGTTCACCCCTGCCATTTTCCCCTGTAACGAACTGACTACGTTGGGCGTACGGTTTGTCGAGATCTGATCTGCATTCACCGTAGCGGTGGCATAACCCAGGGTTTTGGCTTCACGTTTGATACCCAGGGCGGTGACAACTACTTCTGTCAGGTTTTTCTCTTCCTGCGCAAGCTGCACATCGATAACTGAACGTGAACCTGCACTGACCGTCTGGCTGACATACCCTATAAAGGAGAAAACCAGGGTAGCATTAGCAGGCGCTTCCAAAACAAATTTCCCTTCCGAATCGGTAACGGTACCCTGTGAAGAACCGCTGATCAGAATGTTGACACCCGGCAGGGGCTCTTTTTCCTGGCCGGTCACTGTTCCTGTAATTCTGCTATTCTGAGCGCTGGTAATACCTGAAATGAGGAACGACAGCAGCATAGCAAGCGTAAAACATTTTCCCATCTTGGTGAGCAGTTTTATAACGTGAACTATCGAACAACAAAGCTTGCCTGCGAATGCAGGTTGTAAGAATTAGGAATAGGCAAAAAAATGACAACACGACTTCATTACGAAGCGAACTATATACTATATACGCAAATGATTTTCCTTTCACGCAAACGATCAAACCGTATGCGGATGAGAGGCACCAGAGTTAAATCAATCCGGAAGAAATCCTAAACTGTTACCGATCTATATTTAAACGATTAAGCAAGTTTTAAATATTTAATACGACTGATAATCGAATTTAAATAGTCAGGTTATTTGATAAATGATGATAGAACGTTTCGGTATTTGGTATGGCCGGAGGCGGCGCTTCAATATTAAATCAGAAATTCTCTTTAATATTTACAATAAAATCCCTTTTAAGAAAAAGAAAGTGTTCAAATGTAAATTTAATCGATTAAACAAAAAAGTTTTCGCAAAAAAATTTTTATATTATTTCAAAAAATAAACATACTATCGCTTAACCGGGCTTTGTTTGCTGGCGGCCGCGAATGCATTTCAGATAACAAAGGCCACGCTTTACGTAAAATCCCTGCAATCAATGCTTTCCTGAATGTAAATTTGTGATACGCATCCTCTATTGAAACAAAGTGCCCGATAAACCGAAAAATTTCCTCCGGCGACTGCTCGATCAGTCCCGGCTGCCGCTGTCCGAGAAAGATCTCTGGCAATACTCCTTCTATTACTGGGGGCTTTTTGCGATAATCACCTTGTGGCAGCTTGCCATGCTCTGGCCCATGCGCGAAGGATACTCGTTCAGGCCACATGAAATGTTCATCTGGCTGCTCGACGGTCTTTTCTGGTGGTCGACCACGCCGCTTGTACTCTGGGCTTCACTGAAATTCCCGCTTGTATTCAAAGGCACGCCAGGTTCGCTTTTCAAGGCCACGCTCATCCATCTGCTGATCGTTACATTCCTGAATATTTTTGTAAACCTGGTTCATTACTACATCACTAACCCACTGATGTTCAGCCTGGTCGGCACGTCAATTCCAGTTGAAAGCTACCTGTTTTCCTTCTATTTCGCATTCACCGGAAGCTTTGCGCAGTACCTGCTGCTGGTAGTTGGTTTCAATACCGTTTCCTATATCTACCGCTACCAGGCACTGAAACAACAGCATTTTGAGGCTGAACTGAGTAACGAGCAACTACGAAGCCAACTGGCGACGGCTCAGCTGCAATCACTCAAAATGCAGCTTAACCCGCATTTTTTGTTCAATACCCTCCATGCGGTGGTGAGCCTGATGATCAAAAACGATATCCGCAAGGCGATCGTGATGATCACTACTTTGAGCGACCTTTTGCGCGCAGTACTGATCAACCAAAAGGCAGATTTCATTCCGCTGCAGGAAGAGCTTAAACTGACCCGGCAGTATCTGGGTATACAGCAGATCAGGTTTCAGGACAGGTTACAGGTGGAATACGAAATTGACCCGGCTTCCGAACTCTATCCGGTACCGCAGCTCATTTTACAGCCGCTGGTCGAAAATTCCATTACCCACGGCATTTCCGATCTGACAACCAATGCTTTGATCCGTATTACCAGCTGTGTGAGCGCAAGAGGACTGGAAATCAGGGTATTTGACAATGGCAGCGGAACAAAAAAATCGACCGAAGGAATGGGGCTCGGACTCAAAAACACGACTTCCCGATTGAAACAGGCTTATGGTGAAGAAGCCGGACTCACGTTTGAACGAGCGCCTGGCGGCGGTACGCTTGTTACACTTTGCTTTGAAGGGGATGCCAAAACCAATATGACGACAACCAATGAAACATACGTGTCTGATCATTGACGACGAAGTGCTGGCGCGTGAAGTAATCCGCACTTTCCTGCATGATGACCTTTCGATCGAGGTAATCGGAGAAGCTTCGAACGGCAGCGAGGCGGTAGTGAAAATTTTGCAACACCGGCCGGACCTTATTTTTATTGATATTCAAATGCCTGAGCTGGATGGATTTGGCGTATTGAAGGAAATATGGCCGCATCACCAGCCTTTCGTCGTGTTCACTACCGCTTACGACCAGTATGCACTCCGTGCTTTCGAAGTGAACGCGATCGATTACCTGCTCAAACCTTTCGACGAAATCCGGTTTCATCAATCGCTGGGGCGGGCCAAAGAACGGTTGAGCCAGCGAGCGCAGCCGAAGATCGAAGAACTGGTGAATAGCCTGCTCCGCGAACAAAAGGATAAACCGGGCAATTATTTGCAACGGATCCTGGTAAAGGAAGCAGGTAAAATGTATCTGGTCAAAACGGAAGATATCAGCCATTTCTCCGCCGATGGCAATTACATTTCAGTGTTTACCAATCTGAAAACCTACACGATCTACGAAAGCCTGAGCAGCCTGGAAGCGCGCCTGGATCCCGACGTAATGATCAGGGTCGGTCGCTCCAATATTGTGAATATGAATTATATATCCGAGCTGGAAACCTATTTTAACGGGGAGTATATCATCCATTTGTCTACCGGAGACAAGGTTAAATGGACACGTGGGTACCGTGATAATATCAAAGCATTTCTCAGCAAAATCGGATGAGTGCCTGCGCGCCGGTCAGCTCTTTTGTCATTTCAGATAATATAACCCTCAGAATAAATAGTGCTCCTTCGCAGGCAATGATTTTTAGAGCACATTAGATTTTAATTCAGTTCCGTAAAATCTTAGCCATGCTCTTCAAAAATTCTACTACTTCCAAACGTGCGTCGGCACGCTGGCGACGCTACAATACTAACCTTTACGGGAGAAGCATTTTTCTCGGCTCGACAGCCCTGCTGCTCTTCGGTGCTTTCTTTCTGTCCAGGTCGCTCAGTTGCCCGGGATATCCGGTCGCCTCCGGCAGCGCGACCGACACCGCAGCAGTGCCGCGCTGGTGCTATGACGCCATGAGTAAAAAGCTCGTCAGCAAACCCGGCCCTCCTGTTGAATGCCCCAGCCTGATCCCGATCCAAATCGGCGAAATGGTGGAAAAAATTGTTGAAAGAAATGCATTGAACAACTCCACGGTCTCGCTATGATACCTATAAAATAATCATCGCGCCGCTAGTTGTAGCGGCGCGATGATTAATAAGCATTTCAGTATTCTAATTCGGGGATTTCCTCCTCTACCAACTTGATCTTCACTTCCGGCGGGAGCAGCTTGTACATTACCGGGGTAACCAACCGTGACAACAGCGTGGAACTGATCAGTCCGCCGATCAATACCAGCGCAAGCGGCGAATACAGCGCGCTATACTCGATTACCAGCGGAAGCAAGCCACCGATCGCGGTCAGCGATGTGAGCAATATCGGCACAAAACGTATTTCACCAGCCTCGATAATCGCTTCTTCGATACCCTTTCCCTGCTCCCGAAGCTGGTTGGTGAAGTCGACGACCAGCAGTGAATTTTTCACTTCAATACCTACCAGGGCTATAAAACCGATGGTGGCTGTAAAAGAAAGCGTCTCGCCGGTCAGGAACAACATCGCCAGGCCGCCGACTATACCCAGCGGGATCACCGAAAGTACGATCAGGATGCTTTTAAAGGTTTTAAATTCCAAAATCAACACACCCAGGAAACCGAAAATGGTGACGAGGATGATCAGTCCCAGGCCTCCGAAACTTTCTTCCTGACTTTCCTTTTCGCCTGCTACCGTAAAAGTCTGCCCGTTTTCAAACTTGAAAGCATGGAGCTTCTGCGTGATCTCCTCATCGAGACGCTGCACATTGTAGCCGGGCTTTACAAAAGCCGACACGGTTACGTAGCGGTCCTTATCGTAATGCCGGATCTGATTGGGAGAACTTTCCAGCTCTATCGTAGCGACGTTTTTCAGCGGAATGCTTGCACCGGTTGCGGAAGTCACATACAATTTATCAAAAACGCTGTAATCCTGCACCGCAGCATTGCGCGGTACCGACACATTCACATTGTAATTATCCGCTTTTCCAACATCCTCGCGATAAGTAGCGACATTCAGTCCGGCTGCCCCCAGCCGTACCGTACGGTCAATTTCAGCGGATGAAATGCCCAGCGTACCTGCTTTTTGTTTGTCGATATTGACCCGCAAATCGGTAGGCTGCACGAGTAAGGGATTATTGACATAAATCGTACCATCCGTTTTGGCAAGCAGATCGGCCACGCGAAATGCAGTTTTTCGAAGCGCATCCAGGTTTTCTCCATAAACCCGGTAAGCCAGCGGCGCTTCGATGAGCGGCCCCTGCTCAAAGTCCTTCACTTTGATTTCAGCGCCGGGATAACCTTCCAGCTTCTTTCTCAGCCGCTCGATCACTTCCACTTTCTCCTCGGTTTTCAAACCCTCTACCTGGACGAAAATCTCAGCAAAATTCTCACTTTCATTGCGCTGGATCACATTGTAATAAATCCGGGGATTGCCTTTACCGACATTCGTCGCAAACGAAGTGACCAGTGGCTCCTGCTTTAAAATACTTTCCACATACTTCGCCACCTGGTCTGTTTTTTTCAGGTTTGTACCCTGCGGTAGTTCAATATCCACCAGAAACATTGGTTTTTCAGATTTCGGGAACAAGCTGTTGCCGATCAGCGGAACCAGTGCGAGAGAACCTGCAAAAATCAGCCCCGCTAAAACCAGCGTAACAACCGGCCGTCTCAAAGCCTTGTCAAGCAGGCTTCCATAGGTAGTGTGGATTACCTTTTTCATCCCGCGAAGTAAAAAGTTGCCTTCTTCGTTCATATGGGGTTTTAAAATGACACTGGATAAAAAAGGTACGATCGTGAGCGAAACGAGCATGGAGGCAAATACCGTCGTGATCACGGAAAGCGGCAGGCTGCGGATAAAATCGCCCGCTCCTTCGGGCAGGAAAACCAGTGGCAGGAATGCAAAAATCAGCAGGATCGTACAACCCACAACCGCCAGGCCGATCTGTGAGGAAGCTTTGACCGCCGCCTCTACCCGGGTATAGCCCATCCGCAGGTACCGCTCTATATTTTCAACCACAACAATGCTGTCGTCAACCAGAATGCCCAGTGCGACGATCATGCCGACAATGCTTAGCTGGTTGATATTGTACCCAAATAAGTTCATGAGGGTCAGCCCGATAGCGAGTGACAACGGAATGGAAATCATCACCACCACCGACGCCCGCGTACCGAGTGGCAGCAAGGTAAGCAGTACCAGGAGGATCGCAATGCCGAAGTCGCGTGCGAAATGGGATAGCCGGGTATCGACACTTTTTGCCTGGTCGAAGACTTTCACCAGGTCGATATTTGCCGGTAAGGAAGCCTTAAATTGCTCGACAACCGGTGTAACCTGGTCCTGTACTGCGATGATATTTTCCCCTTCTTTCTGACTTACATTCACAAAGCTGCAACGGTAACCGTTCAGGCGGGTAAGATGTGTTTCGTCTTCGTAGCCCAGTTTTACATCGGCCACATCTTTTACGTAAACGATCTTGCCATTGGCTGCCGACACAACCGTATTGGCGATTTCGTCCAGCGTGCGGTAATTTCCGCTCGTTTTAATATTGAGCTTTTTGTTAGACATACTGATACTCCCGCCCGGCACATTCACATTTTCACTCTGCAATGCGGCGATCACCTGGTTTTGGGTAAGCTGCTGCGCGGCGATCTTTTGGAGGTTCAGGTCTACATTCACCTGTCTTTCAGGAACGCCCGAATATTCTACCTTTTTAAGGCTTTTGATTTTTTCCAGCTGCTCCTTGAATTCCTTCGAGTGCTTTTTCAACTGCGAATATGTCGCATTTTCGCTGATCAATGCATATTGGTAAATGCTTACGTCGGAGGGGATCTGTTTGTTAACGCGGATGTCGGCAATATCGGCAGGCAGCTGCGAGCGCAGACTGTTGATTTCTCGTACCACTTCCTGGTACTTATCGTCCGGATCAGAACTGTATTTGTACTGGACCTGCATAACAGCCAGCCCGTCCTTGATATCCGTGATCACATGCTTCATATCGTCCAGCTCGTTGATCTTTTTTTCCATCGGATCGACGACCAGCTGCTCCATATCCTTCGGGCTGGCACCAGGGTAAATCACAACCACCGTAAACTGCGGCGGGTGAATGTCGGGATCTTCGCTGCGCGGCATTGTGAAGAGCGAGTAAATGCCCAATGCCATGACAGCCAGGAAGACGACCAGCGTAAACTGGTAATTTTTAACGGCAAATTCGGGTAATTTCATGATTTCATCTGTTGCGTTTACTGTACAATCCTGATCACCGAACCGTCTGTCAGATAAGCCGAACCTTCCCGGATCACCCGCGCACCTGCATCGATGCCCGACAATATAAATGCCTTATCGCCGGTCAGGTAGGCAATTTTCACCTGTTTTCTCAAAGCTTTATTTGCCTCCGCGACGAATACGAATGCACTGTCATTTTCTCCTTCGATCAGCGCATCCATCGGAACAGATATCATTTTTGTTTTTTCCTTCGGATAAATGCTCACTTTCGCGAAAAGCCCGCTGGCCAGCTTCGCATCCTGCTTGTTGATCTGGATTTCAACCTGATACAAGCCAGAGCCGGCTTCGCTGCCTTGTGCGAGTGAACTTACTTTTCCTGTAAAAGTTTGCGGGTAGGCATCGAAGGTAATTTCTGCCTTTTCGCCTCCTTTCAACTTCGCCCAGTCTTTATCGGTGAGCCCGCATTTCACCACCCAATCCTTACTGCTGGTACTGCTCACAAAAAGCACAGGCGCGCCACCCTGGACTTGCTCGCCCGCATTCTGCAGCTTCCGGATTACTACCCCGTCGGTCGTGGAAATGATCCGGGTCTGAGAAAGATTGTATCTGACAATATCCAGCTGTTTTTCTGCCAGCAGCATGGTAGTCTGGCTGTTTTCGAGCTGCTCCTTCGTACTCACACTATCCCTGAAAAGGTTACCCACACGCTGCGCATCGCGTTTTGCTTTCAGGAAATTCTCTTCTGCCTGGGCTGCCTGTGCATTCATTTCCGTGGTGTTAAGCGTGGCCAGGACCTGTCCCTTCCGAACCCTGTCCCCTTCTTTGACCAAAACATTGTCTATGATACCACCCACCTTGAACGAGAGCCTGGCCTCGTTTTCCGAGCCCAGCAGCCCGGAGGTTTCCACAGCCTGCGCCTGATTGAGCGAAGCGGAGCTGATCACTTTCACTGGAATCGTTGTATCGGTCTCCACAGGCTTCTTTTCCTCTTTGCAGCCCGCCAGAAGCAATCCTGCGCCGAGCAACAGTATCAGATTAATTTGAATAGTTGTTTTCATGTTGTTATTATTTTAAAATACAAAGCTGGCTTTGGCCCTTTCCAATTCGGCGGATCGGGTTTGTATAGTGAGATAGGCAATACTCTGCTGAAGCTGGTCCCCGATCAGGCGGTTTTGCGCGTCCAGCAGCTCGATGTAAAGCAGCTGGCCTTCCCGGTAGAGTTTCTGCTGGTCGTTATAATATTGCAGGGATAATGCAGTCTGGCTTTTTGACGCTTCGAAAAGCCGGGCAGCGGATCTCAGCCTGTTTTCGGCCGTCTCCACCTGCAATGCGAGCTGTTGCTCGACCTGGTCGATCTGCTGGCTGGTCGCCTTACCTTCCAGCGCCGCTTGTTTGGCCCTATGCTGGGTGCGGTTGCCGCCAAACACGCGCCAGTCGAGCGTGACGCCGAACAGGTAGTAACGGGTATCATTATTGAACTTCACAAAATCCCCCTGCGATCCGAGATCGATGAATGTAGACAGTTTCGGCAGCGCCGCCGCTTTCGCGAGCTGCTCCGACAATGCGTTGATCCTCGAAAGCGATTCCAGCTTGACAAGCTCCTCCCGCCTCCCCTCCCCGGTAATACCTGCCGGAACATCAGCCTGTTGAACAGAAGGCAACTCTACCGGATTATCCAGCGGGCTATTAAGTAAAAAATTAAAGTAGGCTACTGCGCTCAGCGATTGGTTCCTGGCATCTTCCAGCCTGGCTTCCAGCCCGATCAGCTCATTTTCCGAGCGACTCACTACCGTCCTGATCGCCTTGTCGTTTCGCACGAGCGCCTGATTAAAGCGAAGATTTTCCCGGGCCAGCGTCACCGCATTTTCAAGGATCGTAACGGCTTCCTTAGCCTGCAAACACGCATAATAACCCAGCTTGATGTCCTTTACGAGCTCCCTTTTGTACACATCCAGCTCAGCCTGCTGTAAGTGGATCTGTTCTTTGCGGATCCGTGAATTGTAAATGATCTCAGCATTGTAGACGGGAAGCGAGGTACGCAGCTTGGCATCATAATAATTGTTGGGATTAAAAGTCTGGCTCACATTTTCGACCTGCGGGAACACCGAAGAGTTCGTCAGCTGGTTCAGCGAACTGTAAACCGGATTGAGCAAATCACCGATCGGTATACTGATTTTCCGCCCGCCCCGGGAATCGAGATAAGAAGTATTGAAATTAACCTCGGGCAGAAAGAAGCTTTTGGCCTCTTTCAATGCATACAAATTTCTTTCCAGCAAGAAGCCCTGCTGCCTGATGCCCTGGTTGTTTTTCAGGCCCTGGTTGATATAGTTTTCCAGCACTGCATCCTGCGTCTGCGCCCTGCCTGGCAGGAAAATAAAGACAATAGCGTATTGTAACAGTCGCCGCAGGGGCAACCTAAACATTGCATTCATAATAAGTGATGTTTATTTACTAAACGGTGTTCATTAAGGGGTAAATTTTTTTACGTTTTCAGGCTTTCTAAAAAATTTTCAAATGAGGCATTAACGATCCCGCGCACCATGTCGTCGGGCATTTCCAGGATACACATTCTTTCCCTGATATAAAGGGAGACAAGTCCATGAACGAAGGACCACACCGAGATAGCAGTGATGTATTTATCAGCGGGCCTGATCAGCTTTTGGTCCAGGCACTGGGTCAATGTTTCGAGCAGGTAGCCGAATGCGCATTCGCCTGCACTCCACTTTTCCTCATGCTTGATCTGCGATAATGGCGCTCGCATGATAAACATCAGATCGTAGTAGTCGGGATTTTCGAAAGCAAATTTGATATAAGTCCTGCCCAATGCCCCCAGGCGTTCAACAGGATTGGCTATCGAATCGTGCTTGCGGAAAAGCTTGTCCAGAATATCGAACGCATTTTCATGAATGACGTAGAAAATCTCGTCTTTATCCTTGAAATACAGGTAGATGGTAGCCGGACTGTACTCAATATCCTCAGCAATGTTACGGATCGACGTCTTATCGTAACCATGCTTCAAAAATAGCTGAGTAGCTGATTCAATGATCAGGTTCCTCATGTCCTGCTTCTCCCGCTCTTTCCGTTCCTTGATCGCCATAACTTCTACAATACGCTGTGAATATACTAAACAGTGTTTAGCAAATGTACTCCATTTTTTCAAAAAAGGACGAATGGTTGAAAATTATACTTGAACGGTGCCCTTATTCGGCTTATTTTGTCGCACCAATTTCCTGAACCTCTTAATATTTTACGATGAAAAAACTGTTCGCAGTAATTTTCCTTTTGTGCATTTCCAACCTGCACAGCCATTCTCAGCCTGCTGCAAAACCAAATGTCATTGTGTTTATGGTAGATGATATGGGTTGGCAGGATACTTCCGTGCCGTTTTGGAACAAAGCCACCGACTTCAATAAACGTTACCACACCCCCAACATGGAACGCCTGGCAAAAGAGGGTATGAAGTTTACCAATGCCTATGCAATGCCGGTTTGTACGCCCACGAGGGTCAGTCTGCTTACGGGAGTCAATGCGGCCCGTACCCGTGTGACACACTGGACGTCTCCCGAACAAAACAAAAATACGGACCACCCTGACGCGACTTTTAACCCTGTCGACTGGAATATCAATGGATTAAGCCCGGAGGCTGGCGTTGGCCATACATTTCATGCAACCCCGCTGCCTGCGGTACTGCGTCAAAACGGCTACTATACCATTCACAGTGGAAAAGCACATTTCGGTTCTTCAGGAACACCCGGCTCTGACCCCAAAAACCTTGGTTTCGACATTAACATTGCAGGCAGCTCAATCGGCCACCCGGCGAGCTATCTCGGCCAGAAAAATTACGATTCGCCTGTAAAAGGAAAACCAAACCGGAACGCAGTTCCCGGCCTGGAAGCCTATCACGGTACCGACGTCTTCCTTAGCGACGCGATTACCATTGAAGCATTGAAAGCACTTGAAAAACCGGTCACGGAAAAGCAGCCCTTTTTCCTGTACCTCGCCCACTATGCCGTCCACACGCCGATTAATGCCGATAAGCGTTATTTGGAAAAGTATCTGAAAATGGGGCTGGACAGCATCGAGGCGAAGTATGCTACGCTGGTGGAAGGAATGGACAAAAGCCTGGGAGATGTGCTCAATTACCTGGATAACAAGGACATCGCAAAAAACACGGTCGTAATTTTTATGTCCGACAATGGCGGGCTGAGCCGCACTCCTCCCAGGGGCGGCAAAGCCTGGACGCATAATCTCCCGTTAAAGGCAGGGAAAGGTTCGGTTTATGAAGGCGGGATCCGGGAACCTATGCTCGTTCGCTGGCCTGGCGTAACGAGGCCAGGTTCAGTCGCCGAGCAATACGTGATTATCGAAGACTTCTTTCCGACTATTCTTGAAGTGGCAGGTGCTAAAAATCAGAAAATGCTGCAGCAAACTGACGGCGAGAGTTTTCTGAAACTTCTAAAAAATCCCGCATTGAAAAACCAACAGCGCGAGCTCCTGTGGCACCATCCCAACCGCTGGACACCGGAAGATGGCCCTAACATCAATTATGCGAGTGCTTTCAGAAAAGGAAACTGGAAATTGATCTACAATTATGAAAAGGCGGCATTGGAGCTCTATGATCTGCAAAATGATATCGGTGAAGAAAATAACCTCGCCGGCTCCAATCCTGAAAAAGTGAAAGAATTGGCCGCGCTGTTTACCCGCAAACTAAAAAAGTGGGACGCGCAATGGCCCACTTTTAAAGCCACCGGAAAGCAGGTCCCGTGGCCGGATCAGATAACAGTGAAATAACTACCGGCCGGTGCCTGACTGCAGGGATGAGAGTTTTTTTTCATCCTTGCTGATATCATCCCTGAGGTTATCAATATCTTTCTTAAGTCTTTCCAGCTGATCGGCTGTTCGTCTTGCTCTTTTTGCGTCGCGGTGGGCGGAGCCTGCACTTTTGCTTGCCCGGCGTGCCTTAGATTTATTCTGCGAGTCACTACCCAATTTTTCGGCTGCCTCACGGTTTGCATCGGCTGATTTTTGCGCATCCTCAGCCGCTTTGGCCGCCTCTTCTGTTTTATTTTGCAGCTCGTTTTCAAGCTTTGCCAATTCCAGCTTATTGTCGTTCAATCGCTTACTAAGTTCCAGGGTTTGTTTCCTTTCTTTCAATGTGTTGATAGAGTCATTTGAAACAACCTGTGCCGACAGGGAGAAAGTCAGCATAGTCAAAACGAGGGTTGCTACTGCATTCGTAATTTTCATTGCTTTTAATATTTAGATGAGGTAATGAAATGATAATTGCAAAAATCATACCCGTATACCGAGACCCGTTCTCTTGTCATCCTTTTTCGCAAAATGATCTAATCATTCGATTTTAGGCCGCTTTTGGGGAATCTTCCCGCCGGGTGGGCGGTTATCTGAGCATATACCTGACTATATGCTTCATCAATCAATTATCAAACTCTTGAAAAGTGAAACCCCTTTTACGTTTTTTGCTCATTCCGGGCCTGCTTCTTCTTTCTTCCTGTGACAGTCTCTTTCTATACAACCCTAATCAGGTAAAACTTCTCAACGGAGAATCCAACCTGAATGCCCGCAACATTGAACGGCTTAACAGGATACCCGCATCGGACACTCTGAAGTTTATCCTGATGGGCGATTCGCAGCGATGGTACGACGAATCGGAAGACTTTGTGGAAAGTGCCAACAAGCAGCGCGACATATCATTTGTTCTTCATGCTGGCGACATTTCTGATTTCGGCCTTTCGCAGGAGTTCAAATGGGTCAACCGGATCCTCTCCAAACTGAATGTGCCTTACATGACCGTCATAGGCAACCACGACGTAGTTGCTAATGGTCCCGATGCATACCGAAAAATGTACGGGGAATTCAACTATTCCTTCGAATACGGCGATCACAAGTTCATATTCATCAATACCAATTCGAGGGAATACGCATTCGACGGATCGGTACCGGATGTGGCGTGGCTGCGGGCTGAGCTGGCTGATAACCCCGGCAACAAGGATATGATCGTGGTGGCGCACATCCCGCCCTATGACCATGATTTTGATAAAAACCTTGAAAATGAATACGCAAGGCTGCTCGCCGAAAACCCTAATGTACACCTGAGCTTGTACGGTCACCAGCATTCATTCAGCGATGGTGACTATTATGAGGATGGTGTACGCTATGTCATCACCACAAGTATGGGAGCACGTGGTTATCTGAAAATCAAAGTATGGAAAGGCGGACAGGAAATTGAACGTGTTGAATTTTAAATAAAATGACCAGATATCTGCTACTCGTACTCACGCTTTTCCAGCTGACAACGTACGCACAGCAAGGACCAAAGGCAAAACACTGGTACCTGCCCGACCACATGAAATTGCAGTTTGCAGGCGGAACGGGCTTTTTATCAGGAGGGCCGGGGTACAATTCAAAAAATAAGACGCTGGAAACCGATCTGCTCTTCGGATATCTGCCGGAGCAATTCGGAGGGGATGCTTTGATCACGATTACAGGGAAAACCACTTATTCGCCCTGGCGTATAAAGCTCAGAAATGACTATTACCTCGCACCAGCCTCCATTGGAATGTACCTCAGTTATACTTTCGGGCCGCAGTTCGACTGGAAATGGCCGGCATATTATCCAAAAGGCTATTACTGGTGGGCAACAGCATTCAGGCCCGGTGTATTTGCGGGCGGTAAGATCGGGCGGGAAATGACCGTGCGCTCGCGCAGGCGCGGCCTGGAATTGTATTACGAGCTGGGCACCTACGATCTGATGCTGATCAGTTATGTCCAGAATACCGGATTCCTGACACCCGGAGATATTCTGAACCTGGCTATCGGGTTGAAGTTCGCTTTTTAGGCAAGATCTTCTGTTTTTGAAGAAATGTCCCTGATGATGTCATCCAGGGAATAGGCCGAATGAAGAATATGTTCGAGGAGCTCATCCTTTTCTGTTTCCGAGTTTTCGTAGTTCCTGAGCAGGTCGATCAGTGACATCAGTCTGGCCAGCGGTGCCCGGATAACATGAGATTGCATCCAGGCTATGTCCTGCAATTTTTGGTTCCTTTCCTCAATCTCGCTCACATAGCGGCGCTTTTCAGTCACATCCCTGCCGATCGATATCCAGTGCGTCAGCATTCCTGCACCGTCCACCACCGGATGAATGGAAAGGTTGATAAAATAGTGCTTATCGTCCTGCTGATAACGGATCGTTTCTTCTTTCAGCGGCGCTACGTTTCTGATCGCCCAGGCGAGTCGCCCGAAGTCGTTTTGAGGCGAATCGAAGCCCCGTAGTGACATTGGGTTCTGGCCTGTCACTTCGGCGGATGTGTATCCGGTAAGTCGGGTAAAGGCTGCATTAACATATAAAATCCGTAGCTGGGTAGCATCTCCCGGGTCAGACTTTGCTATCAAAATTGCGTCGCTGGTATTGGTAATGACCGAACCCAGCAATTTTAATTCGTACTCTTCCTTTTTTTGCCTCGAAATATCCCGGAGCACACCGATCATCCGCACCGCCCGTCCCGACCGGTTTCGACGTATGTAACCTATCTCTTCAACAAAAGCATAACCTCCATCGGAACGCCTGAAACGATAGTCTGCGGTCCATTTCTTCTGGTTCTTGTCTGCAAGATGTAACTGCAGGCTTTGCTCGATAGGATCGCGGTCGGTCGGGTGCAGGAGCTCCACCCACTTTTGGATCGGAAATTTATCAATGCCGGTCTGTAAACCAAAAAGCCTCAAAAATCCTTCACCCCATTCGATATGGTCGTTAATCAGGTCCCAGTCGTAGACCGCATCGTTGGTGGCCATATTGAGCAGTTCGTAGCGTTCGTTGCTTTTCCGCAAGTCGTCAATCGCCTGCTTGCGCTCCGAAACGTCGATACCAATGCATTGTATCTCGGTAGCCTGCCCGTCGGAATCCGTCAGCGCGATAAAATGCCAGTACACGGTCCTGGCTTTTTCACTTTGCTGGACATGGTCGAGCTCGACGGAAAAGATCTTTCCCGGATTACGCAGGCATTTCCCCACCACTTCTATCACATTCATCCTGTGATAATGGCAAACCACGAGAATACAGTTTACGCCTATAAAATCCCCGCCATTGTAAAACCAGCGAAAATCCTCCCGGAACATGCTATTATAGTAAGTATATTTTCCCACCAGATCGGTACGCACCACATAATTGGTCTGCGAGTCAACCAGGCTCCTCAGCCTCGATTCGCTGGCGAGCAGTTCTTCCTGTATTTTTTTGCTGGCAGTAATATCCAGGCACGCCCCTATCATCTTGATTACCTTACCGTTTTCGTCCAGCTTGGTCTTACTCCATGTTTTCAGATACCTGCTTTCTCCGGAAGAGTGGAAAATACGCTCTTCGAATTCAATCTCGCTTTTGGATTCCATGGCATTCAGAATGCCTTCCTTCACTTTCGTTCTGTCGGTTGGGTGAACCAGTTCCAGGTAGGCTTCCAGCGAAGGTTTGAATGTGTCGCGTTCAAGTCCATAGATGGTATAGAGTGTATCAGACCAGGTGACTTCATCGTTACCAATATCCCACTGCCAGGTGCCAAACCGAGCCAGTTCCTGTCCCTGCGAAATCAGCAGCGCCGCGTCGGCGACGAATTCCGCATTCCTGCGACTTTCAAGAATTACCGTTAAAAGGGCAACGACCTTATCGATCAGCTTCAATTCTTCCTCATTCGGTGACCTTACCTTTTCGTAATAGGCGGCAAAAGTGGCAATTACCGTGTCGTCGGAGACAATGATCGGATGCGACCAGCATGCAAGTAACCCGGCCTCTAATGCAATGTTTTTATAAAGTAACCAGCGCCGGTCGGTAGCGATATCGTCAACAATTACCAGTTTCCGGGTAAAAGCTGCCGTCCCGCAGGACCCGGAATAGGCGCCGATTTCCAGATTCTCAATACGCCGGATATAGGTTTCAGGCAATGAGGGCGACGCCCAATTGACGAGCCTGTTATCCTTAATACCAAGGATGGAGCATTTCATGTCCGGAAAAATCTGCTCGATCCCCAGCAGGTAACGGTTCAGCACATCAGCGAGTATCAAGTCTTTTTCAGCATTCAACCCGATCACCGCCTTTTCCAGACGTTCTACATCTTCCAACCGCTTGGTTTCAGTAATATCGACCATAAAGCCGCGCAGCAAAAGCGGCCCCTGTTCCTGCGCGACAATGGTAACGAGGTCCCTGATCCAGATTACCTCCCCGTCAGCACGGATCATTCGGTAGTCGAAACGGTGGTTGGCGCCAGGTTCGGTTAATACCGGGATCAATGCGGGTATTTCTGCACGGTCGTCGCTATGCATGTGATTGGCCCAAAAATCGGGATCCGCCAGCCACTCCGCGGCAGTATAACCCAGTATCTTTTCAACCTGATCACTCACAAAAGTGCCCCTGAAAGTATCCGCATCTGCCTCCCAGACAATTCCGTCTATGGTACGGATCAGATCCTTGCTCTGCGTGGCTCTTCTTATTTCCGTCACATCCGTCACACTCACCACCAATAATTGCTTATTTCCGCTACTCAAAGGGGCCACATTTCCGGAAAGTATCCGGATATCCTGCTCATCAGCACCATTCAGATCATTCAAATAGAGATCAGTCTGCATTTGCAGTTGCTTTCCTGCGTGCAAAACCTCCGTAAACAGCCTGTCCCACTCCTGCCGGCTGCCTCCCCGCAGCGATGGCATTGATTCAAAAAAACCTTTTCCAATTACGTCATCCGCACGTGTACCGGTCAGTTCCTGCCACTTGCGGTTTACAGCGAGGACTGTAAAAACCGGCGCATCTGCTTCCAGCACTATACAGGGTGCCGGCAGCAGATCGAATACCAAATCAAAGTCAATATTCACCATGCAGCCTATACGTTGTCATGTTAACTACTCCGCTTCGTAACCTGCTTATCGTAAACTCAAGAATTGAAACCGGACTTTTCGGACCAACTACAAATACAGATGAAATATCGATATTTTATAGAATTAATTTAGATATGATTACTAAGAATGATAAAACTCTGGCGTGACGACTGCGGATACCGGAGTATTCCAAAAATTCTTTTAGCGAATATTGATTATATTTCAGGATAAAAATGATCACTCAGGATTCCCAACCCGCTTTTGCGGAAAAGCACCACGCAATATCCGATGAACTCCCTTTCCCCCATTATTACATTGGCCATTTACTGGCTTGGGCTTTTATCCTTGAAGCTATTTCCTGTTGCGACACCGGCTTCAAATCCTGCTGAGAAAATAACCATGTGCGGGCCCGTTTACAGTGCAAACTCAACGGCGGATGAAAACGGCAAGTTCGTCGGCGTGCTGCCTGGCTGGGGTTCTTATTCTTTTCCGGTTACCACCACTGTCGACAGCTCGCAATTTTATTTCGATCAGGGTTTAAATATGTATTACAGCTACCATATGCGGGAATCGGTAGCTTCTTTCAGGGAAGCCGCCCGGCTTGACCCGCAAAATGCGATGGCCTACTGGGGGCAGGCACTTGCCATGGGACCTTATTACAACGCGGCGCATAGCTATACCAAACCCGCCGAAATCCCGGAAGTTCTGGCAAGAATGAATGAAGCAGCCGCCGGTGCCACCAACAAAGAACAAAAGCTGATCAAAGCCATGAACACAAGGTATTCCGACAGCCCCGGCGATGCGGAACGGCAGGCATTGAATACCGCCTACGCCCGCAGCTTAAAGTCGCTTGTCGCCGCACACCCCGAAGAAAAAGAGTTCAAAATACTGTACATCGACGCCATGATGCTGCTGCATGCCTGGGACTTCTGGAACCGGGACGGAACGCCAAAAACCTGGACGCCCGAGCTTGTGAAGCTTTGCGAAAAAGTGTTAAAAGTAAGCCCAAAACATCCGGCGGCGTTGCATTACCACATCCACCTGACCGAAGCATCGCGCAATCCGGGCGTTGCATTGGGCAGTGCGGAAACGCTGAGAGATTTGCTGCCTGGCGTCGCGCACATGGTACACATGGCCAGCCACGAATACGAGCGTAATGCACTGTATCATAAAGGAGTGGAAGTAAACAATCTCGCCGATGACAACCTGTTACGCTACGACATGCTGGCCAGAAATCTCGGTTTAAACAAGCACTCATCGCATTACTTTGCAGTGCAGACCTATTGTGCGCTAACTGGCGGCATGTATAAAGATGCATTGCGTTATGCGCAGCGCGCCAGAAAAAGTGTCACCCCTTCCTATGAAGCCACTTATGATCAATATCTGTTCATGCTGCCCGTTATGGCGCAAGTGCGAATGGGCAAATGGCAGGAAATACTGAACGATACGGTAGCGGCTGATCCCAGGTGGACTTATGCGGGCATTCTCTCGCACTTTGCAAAAGGAATTGCTTTTGTCAATACAGATAACACCGAATCGGCAGCGCGGGAGTTGGACAGTCTTAGAAAAAAGATTAACGATCCTGTTCTGACGAAACGACGGATACCTTTTAACTCACCCGTTGAAATCGCGCGGATCGCCGAGAAGATCCTTACCGGAGTTGTATATTATGCGCAAAAGGATCAGGCAAAAGCAATTGCCAGTCTGGAAGCAGCGGTGAAGCTGGAAGACAATCTTGTCTACACAGAGCCAAAAGACTGGCCGTTACCCAGCAGGCAGTTTTTAGGGCATATTTTGTTAAAAAGCGGCAAGACGGCACTGGCGGGCCAGGTTTACCGCGCGGATCTCGCTAAAAATCCGGGAAATGGATGGTCGCTGATTGGCTTGTTCCAAACTGCGAAAGCACAGGGAAATGCCCAGTTGGCTGCCAGGTACGCAGCGCAATATAAACTGCCTTTTGCGCACGCCGACGAAATCCCGACCAGGTCTGTTTTTCTGAAATGAACTTGAACATCAATCATCTTCTACCATGCCTGCATCCCGAAAAAAAGCCATCAACGTCATTCTTGCCGCCACATTTATTGCCGGTACGCTGGATATCCTGGCGGCTATCCTGGTTTATTCCATTGTGCTTGAGCAAACAAGCCCCTCAATGATATTGATGTCCATCGCCAGCGGCGTATTTGGCAAAGCTGCGTTTTCAGGCGGTAGCCTGATGGTACTGGCTGGTCTTCTTTTGCATTACTTGATCGCATTCCTGTTTTCCACATTCTACTACATCATTTACCCCGGACTCGAATTTTTGAAAAAACAGCGGCTGATCAGCGGGATATTGTATGGGATTTTTGTGTGGCTGGTCATGAACCTGGGTGTGCTGCGGATCGTCTTCTCCGCCAAGCTGCCATCCGACCCGGAAGCCGCCCTGCTCGGAATATCGATCTTAATCATTGCATTCGGAATCCCGATTTCCTACATCATCTCAACCAGCAGGAACTAGACACTGTCGCCTGTCCCATAACGCTTTTCTCTGATTTTGCTATAAATTGTCCTTTCAAAGCATTTTTATAATTACCCTTTAAATCATCAAAAGTGAAAATACCAATATATACCGGTATCGTATTACTTTGCCTTGCCGGCGTTTTTGCCGGAGCATTCGGTCAAGACAATCCTACTTTTAAGGTAAAGGCCGGGGATTATCCCGACAAGGTCATTCCGGTCGCCGCACAGTTTCAGTACCCGGAATTTAAAAAAGGAAAAGTGCTGTTCTATGGCGGTCGCATGGCGGAGGCGTTGCTGAATTACTCTTATCTGAGCGGCGAAATACTTTTCCTGAAAGATCATAAAGACACGCTGGAACTGCTTGATAAAGAATTGGTGAAGGTAGTGGACATTCAGGGGGCCATTTTTTATAATGATAAACAATACGGCTTTTGTGAGATGGTATCCAATTACGGAGGTATTAAACTATCCAAGAAACATGCCCTGACGAGGATCGGAGACGAAAAGGGCGGACCTTATGGTATCTCCTATACAGCCTCTTCCGTGACTACCTACAGTTCTTATGCAAACGCAAATGCACCAGCTGGAAAAAAACTTAAAATGGATACAGAAGCTATTTTCGGGCATCGCACACTGTATTTTTTTGTTGATAAAAATGACCGTTATCTGATACCCGGCAAAAATAGTATTGTCAGACTTTTCCCTAAGTACAAGAACCAGATAAGCCAGTATCTCAAGGAGAATCCCGTCAATTTTACGCTGGAAGATGATCTGGAAAGGTTACTTGCTTATAGTCAGGGATTGGATCAATAGCTTTTGTCAGGCAGGGCCTGATTTTAATATGCTTTCGTGTTTCCATGACCGATATCAGAATGAAAATAGCTACCTATAATGTAAATGGCGTCAATGGCAGGCTGCCGGTACTGCTCCGCTGGCTACAGGAAGCCGCGCCTGACGTGGTATGCCTTCAGGAACTGAAAGCGCCGCAGGAGAAGTTTCCTTTCAAAGCAATCGAAGATGCAGGCTACCAGGCAATCTGGCACGGACAAAAAAGCTGGAACGGCGTGGCAATACTCGCGCGCGGGTTGGAGATCCAGGAAGTGCGCCGCGAATTGCCGGGAGATTTGGAGGACACCCACAGCCGGTACATTGAAGCTATCATTAATAACATGCTGATCGGATGCCTGTATCTGCCGAATGGAAATCCCGCTCCCGGGCCGAAATTCGACTACAAGCTCCGCTGGTTTGAACGGCTGGCGAACCATGCAGCAGAATTGCTCAGCCACGATGTACCTGTGATACTGACCGGAGATTACAATGTGATGCCCACCGAACTGGACGTTTACAAACCAGAACGCTGGCTGGACGATGCACTGTTCCGCCCCGAAACACGAGCCGCATTCAAATCCCTGGTCGACCAGGGATGGACAGACGCCCTCAGGACGCTGTATCCCGACGAGAAAATTTACACTTTCTGGGATTATTTCCGGAATGCCTACGGCCGCAACGCAGGCCTTCGCATTGACCATTTCCTGCTGAGCCCGCATTTTAAAAACAGACTTCAAAACGCCGGAGTAGATAAGGAAGTGAGGGGTTGGGAAAAGTCCAGTGACCACGCTCCCGTATGGATTGAGCTGGCGGAAGAATGATGTGCAGGCATTTTTTGTTGTCAAATTGTTTTTTAATAGATTTGTAACCTCAAATAAACAAGCTGCTACATGTGATAAGCAATTTCTTTCAGATCAGATAAACGGGCACCTGCATGGTTGCGCCCGCAACTCATCACTCATTCCACGAAAGAAATTATGCTTTTTTTGCAAGATGTCGCTTACGCGCATCCCAACCGGGATATGCTGTTGAAGCAAATCAATATCTCCATAAATAAAAATGAAAAAGTGTCCCTGATCGGGCACAACGGTACCGGCAAGTCTACATTGCTAAAATTGATGGCGGGCGTATTACAGCCGACTTCCGGCCTGATCAAGTCCGAATCCATACCCTATTACATACCTCAGCTCGTTGGCCAGGCGAACGACCTAACTATTGCACAGGCTTTATATATTGATCAGAAAATCAACGCTTTAAGGAAGATTCTCAACGGTGAAGTTACTGATGAGCACCTGGTATCCGTGGGCGACGACTGGTCGGTTGAGGAGCGGTGCGCGGAAGCATTCGCCAATTGGGAACTCGATCTGCCTGACCTGTCCCAGCGCATGCAAACACTAAGCGGCGGTCAGAAAACGAAGGTATTTCTGGCAGGAATCGACATTCACAGTCCCGACATTGTTTTAATGGACGAACCCAGCAACCACCTAGACCTGGCGGCCAGAAAAAAGCTTTATCAGTATGTGCAGCATACCCCGCAAACCCTGGTCATAGTGAGCCATGACAGACAGTTGCTCAACATTCCTGAAACGGTTTATGCGCTGAGCAGGCAAGGTATCTCGCTGTACGGAGGCAACTATGATTTCTATCTCGAACAAAAACGAATTGAGAACGAAGCACTCAGCCAGGACATCCGAAACAAGGAAAGAGCGTTGCGCAAGGCGAAGGAAATAGAACGGGAGTCGGTGGAAAGACAGCAAAAGCTCGACGCCCGAGGCAAAAAGAAGCAGGAAAAAGCAGGACTGCCGACCATCTCGATGAATACCTTTCGAAATAACGCCGAGAAAAGTACTTCCAGAATAAAAAACGTCCACGCAGAGAAAACCGGGGCGATCGCACAGGAAGTACATCACCTGCGCCGCGAGCTTCCTGAGGTTGGTAAAATGAAAATGGATTTTGATCATTCAGGCCTGCATAAAGGAAAGATCCTGATGAAGGCTGAGCAAGTCAATTTTGCTTATGACGGTCAGCAGCTGTGGAAACTCCCCCTCGATTTTCAGATTGTCAGCGGTGAAAGAATTGCGATCAAAGGCCGGAACGGATCTGGTAAAACAACGCTGATAAGAATGGTACTCAATACGTTGCAGCCTTCGGCAGGACTACTGGAAATTATGGATTTCAACGCAATCTATATTGATCAGGAATATTCACTGATTGATCCCGCACTTACGGTTTATGAACAGGTACAACGCTTCAATTCGGGGGCATTGCAGGAACACGAGATCAAGATCCGGCTTAACCGCTATCTATTCGGACAGGAGAGCTGGGTAAAACCTTGCAGCGCACTGAGCGGAGGTGAAAAAATGCGGCTCATCCTCTGCTCACTTGCGGTAAGTAACCATGCACCCGATATGATCGTACTGGACGAGCCGACCAATAACCTCGATATTCAGAATATTGAAATCCTTTCGGCGGCAGTGAATGAGTACGAAGGTACGCTCCTGGTCATCTCGCACGACGAATATTTTCTGAAAGAAATCAATGTTGCGCGCGCGATCGACCTGGACCTGGCTAACATTTCACCCGCTTAATCTGACGATTGAATGTGCTTTCCTGACAATTGACAAAGGAAAACAACGGGTGAATCTGCACGGCGTGTAAATTTGACACAAAGCCGGCCGGTTAAAAAAATGCCAGAATATTAGGGAGCAATCCCTGCATGTCAGCTTTTGAAAATAAACACATAACAGAAACGTGGAAGCAGCCTCCACAGCAACATGGCATGAGCAGGCGTTTCGGTCTTATTGACAAGTATTCGGATTCTCTCCGGCGGAATCGCCTGCATTATATCATTTGCACCGGCGTTATGGTTTGCCTTCTGCCGGTGGTGGGCTTTGCGTTGTGGGGTAACAAGTTTTTTTCGGATCCGGCAGTGATGGTCGGCGGTAGCATTCTGAACCTGTTTTTTTGTTTGACTGCATACCTTCTCAATCTCAGCGGATCCCGCCTCGTTCCTGCGATTTATCCCGATACTTACCAATCTATTCACCGCGTTGCTTTCTGGTTCGGCCTGTATGTGGTCGTCAATATCACTTTGCTGACTGTCAGCCTCGCACTTTACCACTTTTTTCACGTATTCGGGTATCAATTTGAAAAGGTAACTGCTTCGTGGCTGGCACTTTCGCTGCTGGCAGGCTCGCTGGTTACTGCCGGGCTCACGGAGCTTTTTTATGCATTTGAACAATGGAAAACGAATCAGCATGAATTGCAGCAGCTGGAACATAAGCAGTTGCAAACTGAACTGGAAGTGGTGAAGCAGCAGGTTAACCCGCATTTTCTTTTCAATTGTCTGAACTCGCTTTCCGTTCTTATTTACGAATCGCCGGATGTGGCCGAAAAGTTTGTCGACGAAATGTCGCAGGTTTACCGCTACCTTCTGAATGTAAATGCACCAGATAAGGAAGACAGTTTGGTGACGCTTGAAACGGAAGTCCGTTTTGTCAAATCCTATATCTATCTCTTAAAGACAAGGTTTGAACACGGCATCGATGTCACCGTGCAAATCGCCGAAGTATACCTGAGCGGCCAGCTGGCGCCGCTTACGCTGCAAACGCTGCTGGATAATGCAATCAGGCACAACATCGTCTCATCTTCCCTTCCACTGCGGATCACTATCCGGACCACGCCGACGGGGCAGCTGGAAGTTTTTAACAATATGCAGAAACGTGTTATCGGCATCCCGTTCGGCAATGCCGGCCTCGCAACGCTCATCTCGCGTTACCGGCTGCTGTTCAACCAGGCCGGCACGATCCAGATCAGGGAAGAAGGCGGTTTTTTCACAGTTACCTTGCCTTTGATTTACACATGAGAGCCAGTTACAATTTCAGTGGTCTTGGGAGGCTGATCTGGCTCAGTTTATTCGGCAGATGGATATTTGTACTTCTGGTACCCTGGTTTGTCCCCACGATCAGTTACCTGCTGATTGGTCCGCCTTACCTTGCGAGCATTACCAACTTTCTCCTCGGCACACTGATGGTTTTGGCAATGACCGTCCTGGCATTCATACCTCACGACTGGGCTGCACAATACATTGCGCGCAGGTTTCCCTCATTCAATTCCTCGTTGAAAAGGGCTGCATATACAGCATTGTCGTTTCTGGTACTTACCGGCGTGTACGTGACGGTTTACGGCGCGCTCATCATGTATTTTCACCCCCTCAATGCGCAACTGGATCCCGGGAAAATGGTGAATGTGTACCTTTTTGAATTGGTAGCCATCGTTTTGCTGACCTGCCTTTACGAAGTCAATTATTCGCTGACCAAATGGAAGGAAATAAAAACCAATAAAGAAGCCATTAAAAAAGCGGGATTGCAGGGGCAGCTGCAAAGTCTGAAAAGTCAGGTAAGCCCGCATTTCCTTTTCAACAGCCTCAATACCCTTTCCGCATTGATCGTCGACGAGCCGGAACGGGCTGAGCAATTCGTGGACGAGATGGCAAAAGTGTACCGTTATCTGCTGCAAACCAATCAGGAAGCACTCACTACCCTTTCGGCGGAGATCCTTTTTATCAAATCCTATTACCATTTGCTGCGCACCAGGCACGACAAGGGCCTCGAACTGATCATTGCCATCGATGACGCGGATTTTGATAAATTCATTCCCCCGCTCACTTTACAGCTATTGGTCGAAAATGCCGTGAAGCATAATACCATTCTTGAAAAAAATCCCCTTTTTATCGAAATCCGCTCACTTGGTAACAACATACTGCAAGTGAAAAACAATCTTTTGGAAAAATCCACACCGGTCTTGTCTACCAGGCTCGGACTGGCCAATATCAAAGCCAAATACGAACTATTATCAGAAAACCAGCCCGCTATCAACGCGGGACCTGACTTTTTCACCGTTCAGCTTCCCCTACTCACTGCAATACCAGAGAACCGATGAATATCCTAATTGTTGAAGACGAAAAACTGGCGGTACGCAAACTGACCAGGCTATTGGAAGAAGTTGCGCCCGACTTCGTGATCAAAGGGGCCACACCGAGCATCGAAGCGACCGTGGAATGGATCGCAGAAAACCGGGCCGCAGGACAAAGCGAGCCGGATATTATTTTTCTCGACATCGAACTGGCCGACGGACAGAGCTTTGAGATATTCAACCGCATCGACATCAAAAGCACGGTCATTTTCACTACTTCCTATGATGAATATGCCTTGCAGGCCTTCAAGGTAAAAAGTATTGACTACCTATTGAAACCAGTGCAAAAAGAGGACCTTTTGCGGAGTATCAATAAATACTATGACCTCACAGGCGCCCGGACAGGCCCCTCACCCGCTGTTCTGCCGACGGACCTTGAGACCATATTGCGAAAGCTGAACCAGCCTCCGGTAGAATACAGAAAGCGCTTCCTGGTGAAGCAGGGAGCGCGGATGCTTTCGCTGGAAACTTCCGAAATAGCTTTTTTCTACATTGAAGAAGGCTTGTGTTTTTTTAAAAATCAGCAGGGCCAGAAATTTGTAATCGACTACAAAATGGAAGAAATTGATGAATTTCTAGACCCTGCCCGCTTTTTCCGTATTAACAGAGGTATTATCGTCACCCACCAGGCGGTTATGCAAATGCAGCCATACTACAATAACCGCCTGGCGTTGACGCTCAAACCTGCCTTCGAAAAAGAAGCGATCGTCAGCAGGGAGCGTGTGAACGAGTTTAAAAACTGGATGGGGAAATAAACGTCGCCGAAAGCGCTTCGTGCGCGCTGCTCAGGCGTCGGCGGGCAATCGGAAGACTCTTGCCGCAATGCAGCTGGATATTATCAAACCAGCGCTGCCTAATGTGGTGGCGGTTTACAGAATACGATTTGTGAACCCTGACAAAGTCGCTGCCGAGCATTTCCTGAACGATTTTCAGGCATTTGGCCACCAGGTACCTGTTGGATGCCGTACATACGAAAGTATAATTACCAACCCCTTCCAGGTAGGCAACATCCCGCCCGGCAATAGTTAATGCCCTTCCCAGGTGGTATACAACAATTACATTCGATTCGTGAAACTCATTGAGCTGACGCTGGTCAGCGAAATAATCATGGCTAACAGATGTTCTCATTTGAAAGTGATTTTATTTGACGTAGCTAATAGGTGTTATTTTGTATGTCAAATATCTCAAATGGGCACACCGGGAAAAACGGTATTAAGTCTGAATTGTAGTTTTCACTGGTTGAATCATATCAATTGCCATTTTAGGTGTAAGCGGGGTTTTTCCATACTGACGTGTACAAAGCGGGTTTAGGCAATATTGAATCACAAAAAACGGCCCCAATCCTTCCAAACCGGCTCATATCCCTTGCTGCGGATCAGTGTGGCAATTTGTGCGGGCGTTCTTTCATCGGATATCTCAAATTGTTCCAGCGACTCCGGCGCCACCGCATACCCGCCCGGATTTGTTTTGCTTCCCGCGCTGATCGAAGTGATCCCCAGCGAAATGCAATGGTCCCGGAATTTTTCAGATTCCCTGGTCGAAAGCGAAAGCTCCACTTCCTCGTTCATAATGCGGTAGGCGCAGATCAGCTGAACGAGCTCCCGGTCGGTCATCTCAACTTTTGGTTCCAGCCCGCCGGAAAACGGCCTTAATCTGGGGAATGAAAGGCTGTAACGTGTCTGCCAATAGGTTTTTTCAAGATAATTTAAATGCAGTGCGGTAAAAAAACTGTCTGTTCGCCAGTCTTCCAGCCCGATCAGCACACCAAGTCCCATTTTATGTATGCCGGCCTTACCAAGTCGGTCGGGCGTTTCCAGGCGGTAGTTGAAATTCGACTTCTTGCCTTTGGGATGATGTTTTCTGTAATCTTCCCGATGATACGTCTCCTGATAAACCAGAACGGTATTCAGGCCCAACGGTATCAGCTCCTGATACTCGTTCGTATCAAGCGGCTGAACTTCCATCGAGACCATCGAAAAATGAGGCCGGATCAGTGTCAGTACCCTTTTGAAATAATCGACATGAACCGTCTGATTTGCTTCGCCGGTAACCAGTAAAACGTGATCATAACCCAGTTCCTTGATCACTGCGACCTCTTCTAGTAGCTCCTTGTCGTTCAGCGTGCGCCGCCTAACCTTGTTATCCAGACTAAAACCGCAATAGGTACAGATATTCGTGCATTCGTTCGACAAATAGAGCGGAATATACATCTGCACTGTTTTTCCAAACCGTTTCTGCGTCAGTTTCCGGCTCAGCTGCGCCATCGGTTCCAGGTAGGCAGCAGCGGCGGGAGAGATCAGCGCTTTAAAATCTTCCAGTGTTCGTTTTTGTACAAAAAGTGCTTTTTCGACCTCTCCTGCGGTTTTTGAATAAATACTTTCCCGCACTTCGTCCCAGCTGTACTGGTCAAATACCTCTTTAAAGCTCATCCAGAAATGCGGTTAACGGGCTGCTGGCAACTGCCAGATTTCCCTGTGTTCCTAACTTCGCCTCAAAGGCCATCCTACCCGCCTCAACTGCCATTTTGAATGCAACCGCCATCGCCACCGGATCTCCCGCAACGGCGATAGCGGTATTTACCAGCACCGCATCGGCACCTATTTCCATGGCTTTGGCAGCATCCGAAGGCGCGCCTATGCCCGCGTCGACGATGACGGGCACTTTGCTTTGCTCAATGATAATCTCCAAAAAATCAATGGTTTTCAGCCCCTTATTGCTTCCAATCGGCGAGCCGAGCGGCATTACCGCCGCGGCGCCCGCTTCTTCCAGTCGTTTGCAAAGAACCGGATCGGCGTGCATATAAGGCAGGATCACAAACCCGAGCCGGGCGAGTTCCTCGGTCGCTTTGAGGGTTTCAATCGCGTCGGGCATGAGGTATTTGGGATCCGGATGGATTTCCAGTTTGAGCCAGTTCGTTTCCAGCGCCTCCCGCGCCAGTTGTGCCGCAAAAACCGCTTCCCTGGCATTTCTGACACCTGAGGTATTAGGCAAAAGTTTGATCTGCGGGTGATTCAAATGCCGCAAAATGTCATCCTGCGTATTTTCAACGTCCACGCGCCGCAACGCAACCGTAACCAGTTCGGAGCCCGAAGCCACCAGCGCTTCTTCCATTAAAGCGGAAGAACTGAACTTTCCGGTACCCGTAAAAAGCCGGGAATTGAATAAATGATCTGCTATTTTCAACATAGTAATTTCTGGATTTCAAGTACTGCTTCTTTCCTGTTTTGTGTATCGAGCAATGCAGAAGACATCGCCACACCGTGCAAACCAGCCGCTTTCAAACCGGCAATATCCTCCTGCTGGATACCGCCTATCGCCACAATCGGAACAGACAAGTTTCGGGCCGCAAGCATTTCCAAAATGCGCCGGTAACCTTCCAGGCCGAGAACGGGGCTCAGGTTTTTCTTGGTAGTGGTAAACCGGTAAGGCCCCAGCCCGACATAATCCGCCCCTTCCTCAATCCGCTGCACCACATGCTCGAAAGTGTTAGCTGTGCCGCCGATGATCATTTCATTTCCAACGATTTTTCTTGCCTCGGGCAAAGGCATATCGTCCAATCCGAGGTGCAAACCGTAAGCTTTCACACTTTTGGCCACGGCTGGAAAATCATTGATGATCAGCTGCGCACCAAAGCTTTCGCACACCGACTTAGCTTCAACAGCCAGCTCCAAAACCTCTGCTTCCACCCGATCCTTCACCCGCAACTGAACCCATTTACACCCAGCCTCCAATGCCAATAAAATGCTTTGAATATGAGACATCCCCCTATTCTCATTTGATATAAACTGCAACTTCCCTATCTGGGTCCGGGGACTGAAGTCCCCGGCAATTGATTTTTTTGGGCTTTGCCCATTTGCAATAAATTGCTTGGGGGCTGCGCCAGTAGCAAGATGCTGCTGGCGCAGCTCAGCCCCAATCAATTGCCGGGGGCTTAAGCCCCCGGTTTCCAGATTATATGAATGAATTGATCTATTTGAGTCAATTAATTGATTTGATTCATCAAATTCAATTGATTTAAGTGATTGATTTTCTTGCCAGATTGCTCCAAGCAGAGCCGCACCATCGAAGTTCATTCTTTTGATTTTTTGAATGTTATCAGCATTAATTCCTCCCAATGCGATCACTTCCGGTTCTTTCCGATCTTTCGTTAAAATGAAATTTTCATCCAAAACACCAGCATAACCTTTCTTGGAAATACTATCGAAAACCGGCCCGAAAAACGTGTAACTGAATGCATCCGACAACTCTTCCAGCTGCGACAGATCATGAATGGAAGTGCTCAGCTGGTAACCGTTTGTTTTCAGACATTGCCATAACTTTTCGGTAGTCAGACGCCGGTGATTTTCTGGAAAATGAAGTCCGGTAATGCCAAACTCCTCTGCCAGATCGTGGTGCTGGTGCAATACCAGTTTATCGTAATGCGCTGGCTCAATGCTTTTTATCAGCTGCCGCAAATCTTCTTTTGCGCAATCCGGTTTTCTGAGATGCAGGGTTTGTAATCCATCTGCGAAAAGCTGGTTAATAGCTGCTGCTTCGTTCGAAAAGAAGTCTGACCGGGATATGACGATGATTTTCATATCATTACAAATAAATTTCACTGCCTCTCTCCGCAAACTCCTTCGCCTTTTCCTGCATACCCTCCGCCAGCGCCGATTCTTCCATCAGCCCGTTTTCCTCTGCATAGTCCCGCACATCCTGCGTGATTTTCATTGAGCAGAAATTAGGTCCGCACATCGAGCAAAAATGCGCGATCTTGGCGCCTTCGGCCGGCAAAGTTTCATCGTGAAATTCGCGGGCAGTATCCGGATCGAGCGATAGGTTAAACTGGTCTTCCCACCGGAATTCGAACCGGGCTTTGCTCAATGCATTGTCGCGGTACTGCGCGCCCGGGTGTCCTTTGGCAAGGTCTGCTGCGTGCGCAGCGATCTTATAGGTGATCACTCCGTCTTTCACATCCTTCTTATTCGGTAACCCCAAATGTTCCTTCGGCGTCACGTAGCAAAGCATGGCTGTACCAAACCAGCCGATCATCGCCGCGCCGATTGCGGATGTAATGTGGTCATAGCCAGGCGCGATGTCTGTTGTCAGCGGTCCCAATGTGTAAAATGGCGCTTCCTGACAATGTTCCAGCTGCTTTTCCATGTTTTCTTTGATCAGATGCATCGGCACGTGCCCCGGACCTTCGATAATCGTCTGCACATCGTGCTTCCAGGCTATTTTCGTCAGCTCGCCCAGCGTTTCCAGTTCTGCGAATTGAGCAGCATCGTTTGCATCCGCAATGCAGCCCGGACGCAACCCGTCGCCCAGTGAGAATGCTACATCATACGCTTTCATAATCTCGCATATATCCTCAAAATGCGTGTAAAGGAAGTTTTCCTTGTGATGGGCCAGGCACCATTTTGCCATAATCGAGCCGCCCCGCGACACAATCCCTGTGAGCCTTTTAGCCGTCAGCGGAATGTAACGGAGCAAAACACCCGCATGGATCGTGAAGTAATCCACCCCCTGTTCGGCCTGCTCGATCAGCGTATCACGGAACAATTCCCACGTAAGGTCCTCGGCTTTTCCATTTACTTTTTCCAAAGCCTGGTAAATTGGTACAGTACCAATTGGTACCGGAGCATTTCGGATGATCCACTCACGCGTTTCATGGATATTCTTGCCGGTCGATAAGTCCATGATCGTGTCTGCGCCCCAGCGGCAAGCCCAGACAGCCTTTTCAACCTCCTCTTCAATGCTCGACGAAACCGCAGAGTTACCGATATTGGCATTGATCTTGACCAGAAAATTCCGGCCAATGATCATCGGCTCGCTTTCCGGGTGATTGATATTGACCGGAATCACCGCCCGGCCCGCCGCCACCTCCTGCCGGACAAACTCGGGCGTAATGAAGTTTTTAGGCGTATTCGCGCCAAAACTATGACCCGCGTGCTGGTGCGCCAATGCGTTCGATTTCTCTTTTAATGTATCAAAATGCTGCTCGATACGCTGGTTTTCGCGGATTGCGATATACTCCATTTCGGCCGTGATAATGCCCTTTTTCGCATAATGCAGTTGGGAAACATTCTGTCCGGCTTTCGCGCGAAGCGGTTTGCTGATATGCGCAAATCGCAGTTGATCGAGGTTTTGGTCAGCCAACCGCTGCTGACCGTATTGCGACGAAATCGCTTCCAGCTGCTCCACATCCTGCCTCGCTTTAATCCACTCTGATCTCAGCTGCGGAAGTCCTTTTTTCACATCAATTTCGAGGTCGGGATCGGTGAAAGGCCCGCTGGTATCGTACACGGTAACAGGCGAATTTGGCTCCACAGCACCGTTGCGACCGTGAATTTTAGTATCGTGCAACGCTATTTCGCGCATGGCGACGGAGATGTTGTGCAGTTTTCCGGGTACATAAATTTTCCGCGACGCCGGGAACGGGGTTCTGGTGATCACGCCGCTTTCGGGCGTTTTTTCGACTTTCATAAAATAAGGATTTTGGGCAGGCCGCGGCCGAAGAATGGCGCGGTGCGGTGAATATTTTCAATTGACTAATTTGATAAATGCCCCTAGCCGCCCTGCGTGGCTTTGATCAGGGTAATGCGGTCGTGGGGTTGGAGCAGGTACCCCTCCCACTCCGACTTCGCAAGCACCGATTGGTTGATCGCGACGGCAATGCCTTTGAGCGTATCAGGGAAAAGACCTGACAAAAGCTGCTGTACCGAATACTGGTCGGGAATTTCTCTGGATTGATCGTTGACGGTAATTTCCATTCTGAAAAACGTTTTGTGAGAAAAACTTCAGGAATGGACCTTTGGAAAGATACATTGAGATACAATAGCAGTATCTCTTACTTTTCCCTTCGGCAGTACTAACTGCATCAGGTTCAAAGGGTATTATCTCAGTCCGCATATCGGGACACCCCTAAAGTTTCGACAAAGCTATTTGAAAATCCCGGCTATCAAAATTTTGTTTACTGGAAATCGGAGAACCTTTTCACTTCCGGCCGACTGAAAGCAGAACCGGTCAACCCAAAAATCAATAATAAAATATTTGCGAAAACCAGCGCAATGCATTGCGGTTCAGGGACTACAAATGCCAGCACAGAAGTGAACAGCACCAAAAGAAAATTCGCCAGCGCCGTAACACGATAAAGTATACGATCGGGGATAACAAGGTTCATATAATTCAAAAATCCGCTCAACAGCAAGGTTAAAGCGCCTGAAAAAAACCAGACGGCCGGTTCATTCAAGCTGGCATGCGCTATCGGAGTGTAAATAATGTGTCCAATGGCAAAAACCATCTGACTTATAATCGAGTATTTATACAGGCGTTTCATGGATTTTAATTTTAACCAAATAGATATTGCAAAACTAGGACGCTGTTTCACAGCAGGATAGTAAAAAACCGACAATCCGCTATTTGTCGGTTTTTTACTATTCCGGCTCAGTTTGGGTTTATATTTTTGTGCGTAAAAAGGAATGGTTTGTTTAAATATTGAAACAAAAGAGTGAATTATGAATCCAAGAATCTCAGAATCTGAATACCGCCATGGTCTTATGGACGGTCTCTGGAAAAATGAAATGTTCCTCAAAAAGTCAGAATTAGATCCTAAAATGATCGTTTTGATGAAATATCGGGTATCGCAGATCAATAGTTGCGCCTATTGTCTGGACATGCATTCCAAAGAAGCGATACGTCTGGGCGAGAGTGATTTAAGGTTACATGGAATGGCTGCCTGGAAGGAAGCGCCTTACTATTCCGAAACGGAGCGCGCGGTATTCGCATTTGCAGAGGCACTCACCAATATCAATGTGCAGGATTTGCCACAAAAAGCATTCGACGACCTCGACCGCTTCTTTACCAAATCCCAAATCGCCGACCTGATATTGGCCGTCAGCCAGATCAATACCTGGAACAGGGTGTTGCGCGCATTAGGCAGTGTACCAGGCAATTATAAACCTGGTCAATTTGAATAGACAGGAATTGCGGCAGTGCCCCGGTAACTACAGATAAGTGGATCCGGGGCAGTTATGTTATTTTTGTGAGTCAAAAATGACGTCTACAAACATGAATTGTCAACTGATCCCCGCGCCGGAAATTTTGAGGCAGTATATCCGGTATTACAGTATCATTGATTTCCGTGACTGTCAGGCCGCTGAAAAGTCGGTGAAATGCTTTGCCGATCGCTACCCCCGACTTGTCGTGCGAGAGCCTGGGCAGAGCACCGTGACCCGGCGTGAGGACAATATACAATTACCGGGATCCTATCTCTCCGGCATTGACACCAAAGCAACAGAATATCAGGTCCGCGGCGAATACGCGCACATTGGCGCCAGTTTTTATCCTCAGGCGTTAAAAGTTTTTTTCAATATCGACTGCTGTGAACTGGTAGACCAGACCGTTGACCTGTCGCTTTTTATTCCGGCCGGCACACTGGAAAAAATCTGTGAGGTACAAACGCCGCAGGAAAAGATAGCGCAACTCAATCAATTCTTTGTCAACAGGTTGAACCAAACAAAATTCGAAGATAAGGTCATTAATGACATCATTCACCGCGATGCCGAAAGTGGTAATTTCAGGGTCGGGAAATACCTGAACCGGTACGAGATTTCAGAACGAAGCCTGGAAAGAAAATTCAGCGAATCGATAGGTGTCTCACCGAAAACCTACCTTCGCATCATCCGCTTTGAGCAGGCGCTCGAACTGGTACTGTGCAAATATTATCCGCACCTGTCAGAAGTCGCGCATTATTTGCAGTACACGGACCAATCGCATTTCATTAAAGAATTCAAACAGTTTTCGGGATACCAGCCGGTCTTATTTCAAAGACAAGAGCGACTAGGGAATGAAAGTGCGGCGTTTCTGATGCGCGAAACGGATTGAAACTTCTTCAAATAACCAAGCAGAGACCCTGCTTAATTACCTTGTTTTTGAGTGGCCTTTTCCACCAGTTTTTCCACTGCGTTGCGGACAGCTTGCTTATACGTTACTTCTTTCAATTCGTCGTATTTCGATAGTTCCGCCAATATCAGCGGCAGATAAATAAATTTCCGGTCTTCCTCGTAATGCTTTCTCAATCGCTCGGTATCGGCTGCATTCCCGCGGTTTCGTGAAATCATAATTTCGCCCGCCCGCACGAAATGTTCGTAAACGCAGGCTTTCCAGGCTGTATAGCCCTGGTTGGACATGACCTCCTTAATTGGCTCAAAAAGACTTTTCGTTTCGGAAATCATATTTCCGGGAAGTTTATCAATCACCGGGTTCACGAACGAATGCCCGAATTCATGCGTGCTCAGTTCCAGGAGATGTTTTTGATCGTCAAAACCCATATCAAGTCTCAGTGAATCTTTGAAATTGGGTATATGAAACGCGCCGAATACATGGAAAGCGTACTTTTTTCCTTGCTCCGAATACCTGATGCCAAAACCCATTCCCGGCGGAATGGTAAGGCTCGGAACCAGGATATAGCTGTCCAGATGCGCCTGGTAAAACTTTTCCATGGTTGAGATGAAGCTACTGTCGGGCAAACCGCTCTTCACCTGTCCTATCGCATTGGCATATTTCGGCCGATTTTGTTTAAGGTAAATGTCGAAATCTACTTCCTGCCACAACCCGTTCATCGCCGCTATAAATGCTACTGCATTCGTTTTCGCTTCTGCTGTATCCTTTTTTGAAGAAAACCGGAGATAATGGGCGGGATCAATATCGTCGTGCAGCTTTGCATGGGGAAAATCGTCGAGCTGGACCAGCAGAGTGATGAAGTAATCCAGCCAGATATCCTGCGCAAAACCAACCGCTACTGCCAGATTTTTGCTGTTTTCAAAGGATTTATACTGGCGGTACAAATTCAGTCCGTAAGCGTAGCGCGCTTTCGTCCGGGGAGAATAATCGCTGGTTTCAGCCTGCGCTCCTTCATAACCCAGGAAATAAACGAAGCCCAGCAGCTCCACATTTTTATTGATTTGTATTTCAAATTCCCCCGCGGTTTTGTCGCTGCTTTGAGATTTACAGACAGTGGAAGAAAGCCAGATCAGGAGAATCAGCGGTAGCAATTTTGCATTCATTTTTCGACAGCTTTGATGTTTTTGAAAACACAAAAAAAGCGCCTGTGAAATCAGAAAGCGCCCTGCAACGCATTTCCGGACGTCCGGAAACGTGATTCCGGACAATGATGTCGGCTCAGGAAGACTGCCCGTTTCAGGTTATTTCCGCACGAGCAGATATTGAGAAGGAGATTTGCCCGTATGCTGCCGGAATACCTGGTTAAACGTAGATTTAGAATTGAAACCCGCCTCCAGAGCCAGCGCCAGAACGGTCTTATGCTGCTCTTTGGGATCACCCAGTTTACGGATCACTTCCTCTACACGGAACCCGTTAACAAAATTGTTAAAATTGGAAGCGCAGTGCGTATTCACGAGGTACGATACATAACGGGAAGGAAGATTCAAATGCGCGGCTACATCTTCGACCGTCAGCCGCGATCTGGTATGCAGTCCATCCTGACTGAAAGCGGCATGGAGACGCTGCAATTCGACCAGATCATCGTATTGGATAAATTCGGGCTTGTCGACCGCTTTGGGCTTGTGCAGCGAGGGCAGCATAAAAAAGGACGGATTGAGATAGCCAATATAACCCAGGCCAAACAAGCAAGCGGTGAGCATATAATTAACCCCGGTAAAAATCGGCCATTTTAAAATTACACCTGCAAACCAGAGTACCGTCAATACAAGCATGAAGCTGAATAGTCCGTATAAACGTACATATTGCCTCAGGCTAAGGCTGTCAAGTTGCTTCCGCCATGCGATCCTGAATCGTGAAAGTTTCTGTGCATAAATCCATAAAACACCCACCATTCCCAAGATGGGCATTATTTCAGTCCAGAAGAACCAGAAAGGATTGTCGAGCAAGGAAGCCCGCTTCACATGCAGAGAGCCCGCGTAAGTCTGCCAGAAACACCGGAAAGCGATTTCCCCGGCAATAGGAAGGAAAAATAACCAGTAGTGTTTCTTAAAGTTATAATCCGGCGAAGTAGTGAGCCGCGCAAAGAACCAGAGCGCCAGCGGAAGAACAAGGTAACTCTGGTAATTCCAGAACCGGATCGCGCCGGGCTGCTGGTGATAGCGTACCTGGATACCCCACGCATTCAACAGCTCCTGGGAAAGCACGAACAGGATCAGCCCGAGAAAAAACCCAGCCCGCGGGCCTTTTGCGCCACGTGCGATCAGCGACAGGCTGAGGACAAAACCCTGTCCCGAAGCCAGTAAAAAGGCAAAGGCTTTCCAGTTTTCCATTTAAATATCGAAAGATGAGAGCTCCGGCAGCAACATCTCTTCCGTCAAAACATCTTCGTGAGGAAAGTTAATGCAGCCAGTGCGGCGATACAAATTTCTCATGACGAAATCCAAAAAACAACGATGCAGGCCGGGTGCAGGAATGGATACTTCCAGACACTCATTAAATAAATTACATTTATTCTAGTAGAATTTCCATCGCTTTGTGTTTGCAGAGTATAGAACTACCGGTTTATCTGCTTCAAAATGTCTGACTTAGCCATTAAAGACGAAGACAGTGATTTACTTCAGCTCGTTGCGCAGGGGGATGAGAAGGCTTTCAGGATTGTCTTTAACAAATACCATAACCGCCTCGGGGCCCATCTTTTTCGTATCACCAGGTCGCACGAACTGGCTCAGGAAGTGGTACAGGATATATTTCTGAAGATCTGGCTTAACCGGGAAGAACTTGCTTCTGTCCGGAACTTCAAAGGCTATTTATATGTGATCTCAAAAAATCATGCATTGAACTGCCTGAAAACGAATGCGATCCAGAACAAACTCACCACCGGCCTGGACGACAACCTGGATTTCGGGACCGACGAAACGCAAGAGGAGAACGCGCATTATCTTTTGCTCGACGAAGCCATTGACCGCCTGCCACCGCAACAGCGTCAGGTTTACCTCATGAGCCGGCACGAGCGGCTGAAATACACAGAGATAGCCGCCCGCCTGAGCCTTTCGAGGGAAACGGTAAAAAAATACTTGCAGATATCTTCTGAATCCATCACCTCTTATGTTCGTAAGAAACTGATAGTGAGCATACTTATTTGCTCGTTATTTTTATTTTGAAAATTTTCGAAAATCGATACCCCCTTTTATTTTACTTTTCCTGTCTTAGCTACAAGACCGATTTCTTACAGATCTAAATGCTTTTTTGGTATGGAAATATCCTCTTCCAGGCTGGCGCTTTTGTTCAGCCGCTATTATGCAGGGCGGGCAACAGATGCGGAAACAAACGAGCTGATGCACCTGATCAGAATGTCAGAAGATGACGAAGAACTGGCGGGCCTGATCAAAAATGCCTGGGAAAACCTGCATCCGGATGAAAAGGAGTTTTCGGAAGAAGAGAGCGGGAAAATGCTCTATTCCATTTTACAAATAGCTGAAAAACAAGATATTGATCATGAAGAAGAAGAAAATGTTCGTCCATTGTGGTGGCTGCGTTATGCGGCAGCGTCTATCCTGATCATCGCCGGATTTTCGCTTTACTGGCTGAGTAATCGCCCCGCTAAAACCCCGGAGGTTGCGGTCACCGGGCGGCAGGTCACTGATATACCGCCCGGTGGCAACAGGGCAATGCTTAGCTTGTCGGACGGCCGGCAGATTGTATTGGATAGCGCAGCCGACGGATTACTGGGCAGCCACGGAGAAGCCCGGTTCACTAAAATTGGTGACGGAGCGCTGAACGTTGCTGTATCTAAAACATCACAAAAAGCTGATTTACATAACAATACCCTTTCCACTCCGAAAGGCGGACAATACCAGGTTACACTCCACGACGGAAGCAAAGTATGGCTGAATGCCTCTTCCTCCATTCGCTTCCCGACCGTATTTGCAGAAAATAACCGCATTGTGGAAATTTCAGGCGAGGCTTATTTTGAAGTGGCAAAAGACAAAAACAGGCCGTTCAGTGTCAGATTCGGCACTTCTGAGGTGGAAGTACTGGGCACGAGCTTTAATATCATGGCCTACCAGGATGAAGCAGCTTCCAAAACGACGCTTGTGGAAGGTTCGGTTAAATTAAAGAACGGAAAGGAATTCAAAAAGCTGAAACCGGGCGAGCAGGGTACGATTCAGGCGGGCAGCCCGATCCGTACTGCGCAGGTAGACACGGAACGCGAGATAGCCTGGAAAAACGGCTTGTTCTTTTTCAGGGACTTCGGCATCGAGGAAATCATGCGGCAGGCGGCCCGCTGGTATAATATCGAAGTGAGCTACGAAGGGAAGATCCCAAGGCGGCAATTTACCGGCAAGGTTTCGCGGAATGTCAATATCTCAGAGCTGCTGAATATGCTACGCTATGCCGGAGTGAATTGCAAAATCGAGCAGAACAATGTCATCGTGAAAATGTAATACAAAAGAAGCGTATACACTATATCGTTAATACAATTTACCCACTGTTCCTAAATCCAAAACCTATGAAAGCCCGGAGGAAAGCACCACCATGAATGCCTGACCTGCACTACCGGACATAAAAAAGGGAAGATGCTGCGAACATCTCCCCTGGTAAGTTCAGAAAGTGCGAAAAAACCTTGTGACAAGTCTGTTTCATTTTATCTAAACCTTACAAATATATGCAATTAAACCTTTTACCACAGAAAGGGGGATGCAGCTTCATATCCGTGCCTCCCGGACTGATCTTGACGATGAAACTAATCACGTTTCTGCTGGTGGCCACGCTTTCTCAGGTCGCGGCCAATGGATTTAGTCAGAAAATTTCGCTGAACGAGAAAAACGTTCCCCTGGAAGTTGCGCTCGCAGCGATCGAGAAGCAGACCGACTACCTTTTTCTGTACGATAAACTCGATATTCCCAAAGGTCTAAAGGTCAGTCTGAGCATCCGGAACGCTTCGATTGACAAGACTATGAATCAGTTACTAAGGGATGTACCGCTTTCGTACAAGATATTCAACAAAAGCATCGTGCTCCGGAAAGAAGTGCGGACGAAAGAGGAAAGCATGGCTGTTCCGGAGGCGCCTGAAAAGATCCGCCACACGATTACCGGCAAAGTGTCCGACGATAATGGTGAAGGCCTGCCGGGTGTAAGTATATTACTGAAAGGCACGCAGAGCGGCACTACCACCGATTCACATGGAAAATACAGCCTGGAAGTAGATGATGAAAATACGACATTGATTTTCAGCTTTGTAGGTTATACCAGCCAGGAAATCGTTGCGGGAAGCCGCACGGAAGTGAATGTACAGCTGCTCGTTGATGTCAAGGCGTTGAGCGAAGTGGTGGTGATCGGGTACGGTACGATGAAGAAAACCGACCTGACAGGTGCAGTAGGACTTGTTTCGAACAAACAAACTGAAAATCAGGCGGTGCCAAACCTTGCGCAGGCATTACAGGGCAAACTAGCGGGACTGAATGTGCGGCAAACCAACGGCGGGCCGGGTGCAGGTGCGGAGATACGCATTCGCGGAATGGGCAGTTTCGGCGCAAGCTCGTCACCGCTCGTGGTAGTCGACGGTATTATCACAAGCGGCGGCTTGACCGACCTGGATCCTAACAGCATTGAATCGGTAACTGTGTTGAAAGACGCTTCTTCGGCAGCCATCTACGGTTCTCGTGGTGCGAATGGTGTGGTACTGGTAACTACCAAACGAGGGTCTATCGGAAAGGAAGTGATCAGCTTTCAATCCATGTATAGTTTCGACCGGCCGATCAACAAGATCGGTACCGTAGACGCGGCTACTTATGGTGCGATGGTAAACGATTTTTACGTAAATCAGGGAAAGGAAGCGCCTTATGCCGATCCGGCTTCACTCGGAAAAGGGACCAACTGGCAGGATGAGATTTTCCGCACCGGCGGCAAACAGAATTACTCCCTGTCTTTCAGCGGCGGTACCGAAAAGAACCTGCATGCGATCACGATGAGCTATTACAAAGGCGACGGTATTGTGCTGAATTCCAAATACAGCCGCGCTAACTTCCGCGTAAACAATGATATCAAGCCACTGAAAGGACTGAAACTAGGCAGCAGCTTTGGTTTCAGCTATGGCGCATTGAAGCAAGGCGACCCGCAGGGTGCTGTAAATGCATCGCTGATTTATGCCCCTAATGTTCTGCCCTACAATGCAGACGGGAGCTACGGGATCGCCGACCGCGCCGGCCAGCCCACGACGATGACCGCCCCGCTCGTGTACGCTTACGAGCGTACAAATGCCGAAAACAGGCTTGGACTCCTTGGTAATTTATATGCCGAGTACGAGATCATCCCCGGTCTGAAATTCAAGACGAGTATCGGCGCGGAATATATCAATATGGATATCAAGAATTTCGTCCCCTCCTACAACTTCGGGCTGGGTAATTCCAACGGCATCGCGACGCTGAACAGGCAGATCAACAGTACGAAAAACTACATTATCGATAACATCCTGACCTACGGCAAAACCTTCGGTACAAACCACCATCTGGACCTGATGGCAGGATATACTTTTCAGAATGAGCGTTATGAATTTGTGCGTGCATTCCGGAACACTTTCAGCCGGAACGACGAGAACCTGCAAGTGCTGGACGCGGCTACCTCCAACGATCTGGCCCGCGGCAACTATACCGAGTGGGCGTTGCAATCGTATTTAGGTCGTCTCAATTATGCATTCAAAGAAAAATACCTGCTTTCTTCCAGTATCCGGATCGACCAGTCTTCGCGCTTTGAAAAGAGCAACCGAACCGGTATATTCCCTTCTGTTTCAGCAGGCTGGGTACTTTCCAATGAAGATTTCATTGCCGGAAAACTGGGGCCTGTGAGTTACGTGAAACTCCGTGCAGGTTACGGTGTGCTGGGAAATCAGGACGTGGGGATCTATCCTTACCAGTCGCTGATCGATTACAGCCTGTTTTACAATTTCGGTTCCTCACAAAACGTAGTCTCCGGAGCTGGCCCTACTGCACTGGCCAACCGGAATATCTCCTGGGAAAAAACGACTACGACCGGCGCCGGGCTGGAGTTCAACCTTTTTCAGGACAGACTGGGCTTTATTATCGACTACTACGACCGCCGCACTTCCGATGTACTGGTACGCGTGCCACTTCCGAGCATTTCCGGGCTGGCCACTTATCCTTACCAGAATGTAGGCAGCGTGCGGAACAGCGGGATGGAGTTTACAGTCGATTACCGCGGTACTGCGTTGGACCAGGACTTCACGTATAATGTGGGTTTTAATATCACGATCAATAAAAACGAGGTGACCAAGCTGGACAAGGGACTGGATATTATCCAGGCAGGAGGCGGCCAGGGCGGTGTTGAAACGCGCACTTCACAGGGTCACGGTATTAATTCGTTTTACGGTTATGTGCACAACGGCATTTTCCAGACGAATGATGAAATAGCTTCTTCTCCATTCCAGCCCAATGCGCAGCCGGGCGATATCAGGTTCAAAGATCTGAATGGTGATAACATCATCGATGACAAAGACAGGACCTATATCGGCGACTTCCTGGCGAAGCAGATCATCGGTTTCAACGGCAGCGCGCGTTACAAAAACTTCGACCTGGCCGTTTCGGTAACCGGTGATTTTGGGAGATACCAGAACATTTTCGCCAGCGGATTTGCGGCGGCACGTGCGGCGGAGTCAACCAACATCATGTGGGCTGACCGGTGGACTGGTCCGGGCACGAGCAACTATGTGCCGCGCATTATCGGTGGCGACCCCAACAACAACTCGCGTTCTTCGGATTTCTGGGTAAGAAGCCAGGACTACATCCGCATTCAGAACGTCCAGCTAGGCTATGACTTTTCGGGCGACGCCATCAAAAAGGCAGGATTAGGCAAGATCAGGTTATTTATAGCAGGACAAAATCTGTTCACATTTACCAAATACCCCGGTTTTGACCCTGAAACAACGGCAACCGCCTACCCCATTGCCCGCTCGCTTTACATGGGATTGAACCTCGGTTTTTAGAAAATAAATATCAGCTACGTATCCGAATATATACGAATGAAAAAACTATCTCTTACGATCGCGCTGCTGGCTGTGCTGGCTGGCGGCTGCAACGACAAACTGAACCTCGAACCGATCGGCTCGGTTTCACAGGACGGATTTTATACCACCGCCGACGACGCGAATGCCGCTGTGGTGGCCTGCTACAATGCCATACTCGCCTACCATACCGGAGGAAGTACGAGCAATGTGACGGGAATGGATATGTGGGGAGATATTCAGAGCTCCGACGCCGAGCCGCACCCCGACGGCGTGGCCTGGAACCAGATCTACCAATATACCCTGCAACCCAACAACGGGGAATTGTCGAACCAATGGTTTCAGATCTACGAAGGCATTTACCGTTCCAACCAGGCGATGGAAAAGATCCCCGCTATTGAAATGGACGAAGCTTTGAAAGGAAGGCTCATTAAAGAAGCGTACTTCCTGCGCGGCTGGTGGATGCTGCGCCTCGCCAAAATGTACGGAGACGCACCCCTCGTGACGACCACGCTGGGTATCGACGACCTTCTCGTACCAAAATCAACACAGGCGGAGTTGTTTGCGCAGGTTGAAAAGGACCTGCTCGAAGCCTCTACCCTGCCTGATACTTACGACGATGCGAACCTCGGCCGCGCGACTTCATTCGCCGCCAAAACGGTTCTTGCGGAGCTTTATTTGTGGCAGAAAAAATGGGCGCAGGCCAGGCCGCTTCTCGAAACTGTGATCAAATCAGGCAAGTTCAGACTGCTGGATTCGTATTCCGCATTGTTCGACGGCTCGGTTGAAAACCATAGTGAGTCTATTTTTGAAATACAGTACAAGGCGAATACCGGTAAAAACCTGGGCAACTTCTCAACCACTTACAGTGCGCCAAACGGAGAAGGATATGTGCCCGGCGGCGGCTGGGGCTGGATCCGGCCTACCCAGGACCTGGTCAATGAATTTGAAAAAACACCAAAAGAAGATCCCCGGCTCACCTATTCCATCTTCCGCAAAGGCGACAATTTTGAAGGCCAGATATTCAAGGATGTCGTGAACGGGACCGGTTTTGCATTAAAAAAATGGGTGATCTCGGGAAAGACAGGTGCTGAAATCGAGCAGAATCACCCCTGGCACACCTCCGCGAATTTCGCATTGTACCGGTATGCCGAGGTACTGCTGATGTACGCCGAGGTACTAAACGAAACCGGAAGTCCGGCAGCGGCAGTACCCTATATTAACCAGGTGCGCGCACGGCCTTCGGTGAATATGCCGCCGCTGGCTACGAGCCTGAACAAGGCGCAGGTCTTCGAGGCGATCAGGCACGAGAGAAGGGTTGAGTTTACGTTCGAGGGAAAAATTGCATTCGATTTGCGTAGATGGGGTATTGCCGGGAGCTTTTTAAGATCAAAGGACCGCTGGCAGAACGATACGAAGATCAACCCGCAGTGGGGAGGTAATTTTTTCAAATATGTAGATGGAAAGCATGACTTTTTCCCGATACCGCAATCCGAAATAGATAAGTCAGGCGGCACATTGGTGCAGCATCCGAAGTGGTAGTATCAATTAAAATTTTTGAAAATGAGCTTATTAAAAAATAAAAGTTTGCTGCTGCAACTGGTGCTTGCCTGCATTTGCTGCAACGTATCCGGTCAGTCTGCCAAAAAAACGGTTTCCCTGTTTGACGGAAAAACCCTGACGGGCTGGAAAACCATAGAACCCGCCGAAATGAAGCTTTGGACAGCGGCGGACAGCTCGCTGAAAAGCGGCGACGGCAAAAACAAGATCGAAGCCAACAGGTACCTTTTCACGACCAAAGAATACGGCGACTTCGAATTCCGCTGCCTTTTCCGACTCACCGGAGACCCTAAAACGGGTATGATCAACAGCGGCATTCAATACAGATCGGTGATCGAGGGCGGTAAAATGGTCGGGTACCAGGCGGATATCGGCACCGGTTACTGGGGCGATATCTACGACGAGCACCGGCGCGGCAAGCTGATCGGCGGGGACCTGAAAACGCTAAGCCACGTTTTGAAAGAAAACGGCTGGAACACGTACATCATCCGCTGCAAAGGCAACCGGCACGAGCTATATATCAATGGTGTCAAAACCTGCGATTACACCGAGCAAGACCAGAAAATGCCCCAAAAGGGCGTGATAGCAGTACAAATACACAGCGGCGGCGTAGCCCAGGTCGAATTTAAAGACCTGGTGCTCACCGAGCTATGACAAAATCAGACCTAGTAACAGTAAATCCATTCATTTATGAGGCTTGAAAAAATCGCTGCGATATTCGTGGTCATGGTGGCGCTCGGTCTGCCCGACAGCAGCCAGGCGCAGAAAAGAGATAAAACGCAATCGGTAAGAACCAAAGTTAACACCCCCGAGCAGGAAATGGCCGGCTTCAAGCTTGCTCCCGGTTTTGTGATCGAGCTGGTTGCCAGCGAACGCGACAGCATCATCAACCCCGTCGACCTGACCTTCGATGACGCGGGACGGCTCTGGACTCAAACCGCCAGAATGTACCCGCTTGACCCTATTGCCGATATTCAGTGGAATGACCTGCTCCGGCTGATGGACAACCAGGAAGAACAGAAAACGCACCCCAATTTCAAGCGCATTCTCGACCTGTATCAGGGAAAAACAAAGGGTACCGACAAAATCATCGTCATTTCCGACCTCTATAAAAAGACACCCGCGAAGGCGACGATCTGGGCGGACGGACTGACAATACCAATGAGCATCCTGCCTTACAAATCGGGCGTTTATGTGGCCCAGGGTTCGGAAATGTTCTTTTTAAATGATGCAAATGGCGACGGAAAAGCCGACCAGCGCGACCCGCTGCTCACCGGGTTTGGTTTCACCGACACGCACACCATGGCGCATACGCTGGTACGCGGGCCCGGCGACTGGATCCATTTCAGTCACGGCGGGTTGAACAAAGGCGAGGTAACTTCGCTTAAAAGCGACGCGAAAGCGAAGATCGATTTCAGTAAGATCGCGCGGTTTTCACTGGATGGAAAAAAGGTAGAGCTGGTGAGTTCCGGGTTGAATAATATCTGGGGTTTTCAGTTGCGGCATAATGGTCAATGGTATGGTTCTGAGGCAAATGACCTCGGCTATTCCGTCGTGCAGCTGGAACCAGGCGTGGGTTTCCCGGGCATCGGCAATGACCGCCTGCGGCCTTACCAACCTTTTATGCCACCGCTGCATACTTTCAGAGTAGGTGGAACAGGGATCTCGGGCACCGCTTTTCCCGACGATGCTTCGGGTACTTTTCCGGCTGAATACAAGGATGTCGCCTTCTTGGCAAACCCTATTACCAGCTCGATCAATGCCGTGAAAATGGTCCGGAATGAAGATGGCACCGTCACTTCCAGCCACTTACCTGATCTGCTTACCTCGGAAGATGACTGGTTCAGGCCGGTGAATATGGAGTTCGGCCCTGATGGCTCCCTCTACATTGCCGACTGGTACAACAAAATCGTGTCGCACAACGAACTGCCGACCACCCACCCCGACCGCGACAAAACGCACGGAAGGATCTGGCGGATCAGGCACGTGAGTCAGCAACCGCGCGAGGTACCTGATTTTTACAAAATAAAAACCGGAGACCTGCCTGCCTACCTGAAATCGCCTTCACTCTGGGAAAAACGTGCAGCCTGGCACCAGATATCCGACCGGCCTGTAACCGAAACTTCCCAACTCGCACCGGAACTGATCGCTATTGCAGGAGACGAAACAGCTGATCCCGTTGCGCGCATTCATGCATTGTGGTCGCTGGAAGGTATTAAAAAGTACGATGCGGCGCTGATGACGAAACTTCTGCAAGCTTCTTCATCCGATCTCAGACGCGAGGCAATCCGCTCGCTGAACAGCTTTTCATTGCAACCAATGGAAATCGCTGCGCTGACTAAAAATCTGATCGAAGACAAAAATCCGGCGGTACGCTCGCAGGTGATCAGGACAATGACTGACGCTGGCAATGCGGATCAAAGTGTGATTGAAATCCTGGTTCAAGCTTGTAAGCCCGAACTTCCCGGCAATGCGATGGGCGGCAGTTACGAGCGGCGATTTGAAAGGTTTTTGGCGAGAAAAGCATTGGAGCAATCGCCCGCGGCATTGCAGCAATTCATTAATTCCCCCGCCGCGGCCAATGTGCCGGCGATCAATATGCTCTGGGCGGTACAGGCTTTGCCGGACGGACAGCGCGAAACCGCTTTCCTTCAATTCTGGCCAAAGGCAAATATGACGATACTAGATGAATCGACATTCGTAAGTATGGCGGCGATGCTCAAAAACGGCGAAATCAATGCAGCTATGAAGCAGCGCTCAGCCGACCCGGCGAATGCGAAAACGTATACGACATTTGCATTGCAAAACCAGTCGCAGGTACAATCGCCTGAACTGGCTGCGATACTGGCCGCGCCGGTGAAGACTTTGCTAGCCAGCAATACACAAACGGATAAAGACCTCGCACTGGACGCGATCGGCAGGTTCAGGATCGAACAATCGAGCGTAGCGGTGGCCGAAATGATCAGCGACCAGCTGCCTGACAATACTTTGCGGCTCGCCCTTAAAGCGATGGAAGTAAGCCCGAAGGAAAATCAGCCCGTATTTGCCAAGCTTGTTCAGGACAAAAAAATGAGCTTTGATGTACGTGCGGCCGCATTGAATAGTCTTTCCAAAACCGATCCCGCCGCGGGCAAACAGGCTTCGCTGAAATGGGTACCCCAACTGAACCAGACCGAAAAAGCAGAGCTGGCCTCTATCCTGTCTTCCTCCGGCCAGGGCGCAGAGCTGCTCGTTTCGATGCATGAAAAAAAACTGCTCGACCTGTCTGCATTCGATCTTCCAGCGGCCGAACGCATTTTAAATGCAAACAAAAACGACAAACGCAGCATCGCGATCATGGAAGGCGTGAAGAAACGCGACGAGGAAAAGAAGAAGGAATTTAAAGGCAAGCTCACCAGATACATGACCGTGGCGGAGAAGAACGGAGGAAATCCTGAGGCCGGAAAACTATTGTTTCAAACCTGCCTCGCCTGTCACCAGGTAGGCAGCAAAGGCCAGAATATCGCGCCTGCGCTAGATGGTTCTGCTAACCGGGAGAATGAGGCGTTGCTTACGGCGATTTTAGACCCTGATGCGGCTGTGGAGTCGGGATATGCGGTTTATCGGGTCAATAAAAAGGACGGTACCAGCGTGGAAGGCTACCTGGTGAACCGCGACAACCAGGGTACTACGCTTGCATTTATGGGCGGTGCCAGGGTTTTTGTGGAAGCTGCGGCAATCAAAAGCCAGAGTTTCCTCGGCGGACGATCATTTATGGTCAAAGGGCTGATCGACAGCTATTCCGACAAGCAGGTAGCCGATTTGCTTTCTTATATCAAAACATTAAAATAGAAATTATGGTCAGACATTTCGGGGTTTTTCGGTTCAAGGATTCGGTTACGGAGGAACAAATCGTACATTGTTTTAAAACCATGAAAGAAATGGTCGGGCAGATTCCCGGGCTGCTTGACATGGAACATGGACCTTACAGCAGTCCGGAGGGCATGAACGACGGTTTCACGCACGGTTTTATCATGACTTTCGACAGCCCGGCTTCGCGCGACGCCTACCTGCCCCACCCCGTGCATGAACACGCCAAAGACGTGGTTGTACCTAATCTGGAACGGGTAGTTGTGTTTGATTTCGAGGTTTAAATTCAATGCTTAAATATGTTTTCAAACGAAGAGTACATTCTGATCCTGGGATGTTTTGATACAAAAGGCGACGTTTTCACTTTCCTCCGCGAACGCATTATCGCGCAGCAGGAAAGGGTCATTACCATCAATACGGGCATATTCGGCACGACTGACGCATTCCCCGTGGATTTTGAAGCAGATGTAGTTACTGCCGAGGCGGCAAGTGACCTCGCCCAATTACGGGCAGCCCGCGACCGGGGAAAAGCGATGGATATCATGGGACAGGGAGCCGCTGCGATTGTGGCGAGGCTGGTTGAAGAAGGAAAAGTAAAGGCGGCGATCGGAATGGGCGGCGGCGGCGGGACTTACATTACCCTCGCAGCCATGCAGCAGATCCCTTTTGGTATCCCCAAACTTTGCCTCAGTACCGTGGCCTCCAAAGACCTTTCCCGGCAGATCGGCGACAAGGATATCACGCTGATGCCGTCGGTCGTGGATGTGGCGGGGACCAACCATATTCTGAAAAGACTGGTAGCACAGGCGGCCGCGGCAATTTGCGCGATGGCGAACGTACCTGAAACCGAAAACAGCGAAACCAAAGGCTGTGTTGCGATCAGTATGTTTGGTAATACGACCGCCTGCGTGGATAAATGCACGGAGCTGCTGACCAATGCAGGTTACGAAGTGCTCGCATTTCACGCGACGGGCGTAGGCGGCAAAACCATGGAGGCGCTGATCCGGGAAGGGAGCTTTGACGCCATATTGGATGTGACGACCACTGAGCTGGCCGATGACCTTTGCGGCGGCATTTGCAGCGCGGGACCTACCCGGCTTACTGCCGCTACCGAGATGGGTTTGCCGCAGGTAGTAGTGCCCGGCTGTCTGGATATGGTCAATTTTGCCCATTTAGACACGGTACCAGCTCAATATAAAGATCGCCAGCTTTACAGCTGGGCACCGGACGTAACGCTTATGCGCACCAATGTGGAAGAAAATAGGATACTGGGACAACGGCTGGCAGTTAAGGTAAGTGCATCGGAAGCACCGGCCTCCATTATTATCCCGCTGCGTGGCATTTCACAGGTCGACTCGGAGGGCGGTATATTTTACCAGCCGGAGGCGGATACAGCTTTATTTGATGCAATCAAATCCAGTGCTGCCGATCACGTAAAAGTGACCGAATATGACCTTCATATCAATGATCCTGCATTTGCAGCGCATTTGGTTAGTAACTTGCTGGGACTTTTACAGCAAAAGGAAATCGAAAAAATTTAGTATTCATACCAATACAATATGCCGAACCAATGGACCGGTAAGGGAAATCCTTACACAAAACAGGAAGTAAGAGACCGCCTGAAAAGTACGCTCGAACAGGGAAAAGCAATTATCGCAGCGGGCGCGGGAACGGGGATCAGCGCCAAATTCATCGAAAAAGGCGGCGCGGACCTGATTATCATTTACAACTCAGGGAGATTCAGAATGTCGGGCCACGGCTCTACCGCCGGGTTAATGGCTTATGGCGATGCCAATGCGGTTGCAATGGAGATCGGTGAATTTGAAGTACTGCCGGTGGTGGAAGAAATCCCGGTCATATGCGGTGTCCACGGCTCGGATCCGCGGCGCAGAATGTGGCACCATTTGCTGAAAGTAAAAGAAATGGGGTTCTCGGGCGTCAATAATTTTCCTACCCACTGCATTGTCGACGGGCATTTCCGTCAGGTTTTGGAAGAAACGGGAATGGGCTTTGCCAAAGAAGTGGAAATGGTCAGACTGGCGACAATGATGGACCTGTTCTCTATCGTGTATGTGGCTACGCCCGATGAAGCGCGGCAAATGGCGGAAGTCGGCGCGGACGCGATCGTGGCGCATGTGGGCACAACCGTCGGCGGCTCCATCGGTGTAACCGGCGCGGCGGTTTCCATGGATTACGCAGTAGAACGCACGCAGGCCATCGCCGATGCGGGCCGGGAAGTCAATCCGGACATTTTTTTCCTCGCCCACGGCGGACCGGTGAATACCCCGGACGACGTGCGCCAAATACTCAGCAGAACCGACGTTCACGGTTTTGTGGGTGCATCTTCCCTCGAAAGAATGGGAATCGAACAATCGCTCACGGACCTCACGCGTGATTTCAAAAGCATTACCCTGAAATAGGTACTGCTCGCCGGTTACGGCCAGATGGCACGACTTTTTGATATGCGAAGGCATCATTCAAAACGTAGTAGTGCATATATGGCTGTAATCGGCGAGCTTATCAAGAAAGCGATTGATTTTACCGGCAGGATCATCAGCGATCCCGATCCGATCGAAGCTCAGAAAAACGTACTCAAAAAACTGCTGGAAACGGCCAAACTTACCGCCTTCGGGAAGCATTACCATTTCTCCGAAATCCTCGAAAGCGAAGATATCATCTCCACATTTCAGCGAAGTGTCCCGGTTCACGACTACGATAAAATTTACGACGAATGGTGGCATTTCCTTCTTGAAGGACACCAGAATGTGACCTGGCCCGGCGGGCAGAACTACTTTGCGCTCAGCAGCGGCACCACAAGCAATAGTAAATACATTCCGGTAACCGACGAAATGCTGACTTGCATCCGTAAAGCGGGCATGTCGGAGATCGCCACGATCGGCGCGTTCAACCTGCCGGGTGAGTTTTTTACCAAACAAATACTCATGCTGGGCAGCAGTACCGACCTGATCCGGAAAGACGATCACCAGGAAGGCGAGATCAGCGGGATCAGCGCGAGCAACCTGCCCGCCTGGTTTGGTGGATTTTACAAGCCGGGGCCGGAAATCGCCGCAATTTCCGACTGGGACGAAAAGGTAAAAAGAATTGCGGAGGAAGCACGAAACTGGGATATTGGCTGCCTTTCGGGTATTCCGTCGTGGATCGAGTTGATGCTGAAAGAGATCATCAGTCACAATAAGCTGAACAACATACACGAAATCTGGCCCAATCTGATGGTGTACACGACCGGCGGCGTCGCATTTGAACCGTATCGGAAAAGTCTTGAAAAACTGTTTGCGCACCCGCTCATCTACATCGATACCTATCTTGCATCCGAAGGTTTCATCGCGATACAAAAACGGCCGGATACTTCTTCAATGGCGCTTTTTCCAGACAATGGGATCTTCTACGAATTTGTCCCGTTCAATGGCGACAATGTGGATGAGGATGGACTCGTCAAGCCTGGCGGGACTGTGCATTCGCTGGCTGAGGCAGAGGAAAATATCGAATATGTATTACTAATATCGACCGTTTCCGGGGCTTGGCGCTATATGATCGGCGATACCGTTACCATTACCGACAAGTTGCGGGCCGAGATTAAGATCACCGGCCGGACCAAGCATTATCTTAATGTAGTAGGCTCACAACTTTCTGTGAATCAAATGAATGACGGACTACGTGTGATTGAGCGGGAATATGATGTGGTGATTAAAGAGTTCATTGTGGCAGCTGTTCACCGCGGTGATGAATACATTCATAAATGGTTTTTGAGTTGTGATAAATGCCCGGATAAGGTGAAGGTAGCGGAGTCGCTGGACGCCACTCTATCCGAAAACAACAAAAATTACAAGGTAGCCAGGAGCCGCGCATTGAAAGGCGTGGAAGTGGAGCTGATACCGGAGGAAATATTTTACAAATGGAGTGAGGAGACAAAGAAAAAAGGTGGACAGGTAAAAATCCCGCGCGTGATGAAGGAAGAGGATTTCCTTGATTTTGCCTCATTTGTGGACAAAAACCTATGACGGGTTGCCGCGCTCTTCGGCTTCCAGTTTCCTTACCTGCTCTACAATATCATCAGGCGAGAGGTACAGGCGGGCAATCTTCTGTTTGTACTTTTCCGAAAGAGAAGCGTGGTCGAGAATAAAGTGTTTCGTTTTAAGGATATACCTTCCTAAACCGTGGTTGACCGCGAACGTATCAGCCACGCGCTCGGCTTGTTTTACGAATCTCGTCGAAAACAAATACCCTAACCCAAACCGGATCATTCCCATCGTGTTCCGGTTTTCATAATCCATCACGTGCCCGAGCTCATGCCCGATCCAGCCGACCATGATGTCCGGCGGAATCTGATGAATGGGGATCGCCGAGTTGGTAAGCTGGAATAGCGCACTGATATTGATGTGATAGGCACGTTTCCCGCCAAACATCGTACTGATCTTCGGCTGCGCCTGCATCACAGAGCCTTTGATTTTCTTTTTAAACAAGAAATGTATCTCCGTCTCCTTCAATTCGGGATAAAATGAAAGGGCTTTTAATACCTGCTCTTCAATGACCCGCGGGATCGTTTTACTGGTTTTGAAAGCTTCAAAATCTTCATTTTCCATCGGGACCAAACTTATAGTGCCCCGGAATATCCTGGAAAATAGGTAAGAAACCTAAAATGCTTTTTGAAAATTTAGTCCTGACCGCGTTTTAGCAAGGCCGGCTGCACTTGCTGTTGCTGGTAAACCGCAGGCGTAACGCCTTTGAATTTCTTGAAAGCTGTAAAAAAAGTGGATTTGGAATTGAAACCAACTTCATACCCAACCGATTCGAGGGTAAACCGGTAATCGGAAGAAAGAATGCGACAGGCTTCTTCGATCCGGAATTCGTTGATGTAGGTCGTAAAATTTTTGCCCAGTTCATCATTTAATAGCTGTGAAAGCTGGTGGGAAGAGATCTGGATTTCCTTCGACAAATCGCCCAGTTTCAGATCGGCGTTGGTATAAACCGCCTTTTCCCGCATTAACCTGTCCAACTTCGCAAGCCAGAGCTGTGCGTCCGATTCGCTCAGCCTTTTGGCTGCCGGCCGCGCGGCCGGTATCAGGAAAAGTTCGTCCGTCTTATTCCGGTACAGCAACATGGCCCCGATCAGGTAAAGTATCAGTGAAAAAGCGATCGCCCCGCTGATATATGGTGCGTAAGGTGCGTCGACCATCGAGGAAAAGTAGAGGAAAAATATCAGTAAATTAGCCAGGTAAATAACGGCGATCCAAAGCTCGGAAGCCTTCATTTGAGAGGTCCGTTCGACTAACTTTTTCAAAATATCCTTTGCTGCAAAGCCGGCTGCCACTATAAAAACAAACCACTGAAAATAGATACCCCGGATAATGTACATTTTCCAGAGCTTGGGGTATCCGGCGTAAGGCCAGCTGATGTCGACGAGCAATATGAGCATAAACAATGCAACAAGGCCCCGGGCCCAGCTGCGTGGAAACTTTTCGATTGGTTTTACCGCCGCAGAAACGAAACCATACAGGAACGGTCCGATAAAAAAACAGGCGGAAAGCCCGATCTGCAGATAGATCCTGGGCAGCTTACCGTCGAAATACAGGAAGGCGGATTTGCCTATACGCAGGCTCAATGCGAAAAACAGGGCTCCCAGCATGTAGTTGACAAGGTATTTTTTCCGGGTAAAAAAGAAAAAATAGAGGCCGAGCAGCAGACCGTTGAAAGCACCAAAAACACTGAAAAAGAATAAAAGCTCTTTACCTATATTCATGAACTGCACAACGATTTTTCAGACTAGATTTTCAGGCGGGAAAACAATGCAATATCGCGTTGTTCAATTATAAAACCGAAAATTTTATGACTGAAATGTCATCAATCCTCCCTGTTGATCCGCATAAGCATCTTAGCCAGGAATTTCTGCACGCTTTTTCCGTAAAACAGACTGGCACCGAGTACCAGCAACGTTGAGCCGATCAGGATCAGGTAACCCAGATAGTCACTGTCGAGCGCACGGTTAATGAACTGGCCAAGCAGCAGGATAATCGTAATCGCCATCGTTAAGGCGATCAGCGCCATGATTGCGTAATAGGTAACCGGTGACGCAACTCTGGCTGCAAATGCATTGAATTCGGCTTTGATCTGGTCAAGCTTATCGTCGACAAACCTGGTGAACATCGCGAACGGACTTTTTTTGACAGCTTTTTCGACCTTTTCAGCTGGTTCCGGGATTGCGCCCCCGCTGTGCGCAGTTTCCACCTCATGCCGCGAAATCAGCACCGCGTGCTCGTTGGGAGAAATGGCGACGCCATCGGATCTCGCATATACCTTTGTAAACTCGGCCCCGAAATACAGGATGATCGATGAGTAATAGATCCAGGTGAGGAGAATCACAATAGATGCGGAGGTTCCATAGGTTGCACCCAGGTCGGACTGACCGAGGTAGAAACTGATCGCGAACTTCCCGATAGCAAACAATATGGACGTAAACGAAGCGCCGACGAGGCATTCTTTCCAGCGTAAATGGCCGTCGGGCAGTATCTTGAAAATCACCGTAAAAAGTGCCGCAATGATTACCAGTACCAGACCTACATTTAAAATCGAAAATATTACGACCGAAACCTCCGAGAAATACCTTTCCAGCCTGTTACTGAGCAGATCCACCGCTGCATTTACACCCAGTGAAACGATCAGCAGGAACCCGAGCGTGAGAATAATGGAGAAGGACAACAGTCTGTTTTTCAGATATTGCAGCCAGCTCCGCTGCGGTTTCGACTTGATAGACCAGATATAATTGATTGAATCCTGTATTTCCGCAAAAACCCCCGTGGCACCGATGAGCAGCGTAATCCCTCCGACCGCCGCAGCTACATTTGATTTATCTGTGATCGCCGCATTTTTGATCAGCTCCTGGACCTGCTCCGCAGCCTGGTTTCCCACCAGTCCGCTGATCTGTGCAAACAATTCACCCTGAAAAGCCTCCCGGCCGAAAAAAATGCTGACAATCGAAATGATCAGCAGCAGCATGGGAGCCAGTGAAAATATGGTATAGTAAGAAAGCGCCGCGGCCAGTTTGAGCACGTTATCCTCAGCGAATTCTGAAAAACTTTCCTTTAATAGAGAGAGTATAAATTTGATCCGTTGCATAATGAAGTGTTAGGTCGATGGAATTATCCAAGCCCTCTCTCCAAAAACAATCATACCAGGCGGGACTGCGAGCCTTCATGCAATACAATGATCTCACCAAAGTTGACCTTATAATCAAAGCAGTCTTTCAGCTCAGTAGAATTATGGATTGCCAGTAAAATCCGGATCACCCCGGCATGCGAGATTACGGCAACCTTCTCTGGACTCTCTTTTTTTAGCTCATTCCAAAACGAAATAATGCGGAACTGCATTTGCAGCATACTTTCTCCGCCCGGCACACAGACATTAACATAATCGTCCATCCAAAATTGCAGCGTCCGCTGGTCCACGGCGTCCCAGGTTTTTCCCTCCCAGTCTCCAAAATGCAATTCCCTCAGACGCGGATCGATTACAAAGTCGGCATTAATTTTAGTAGCCAGTGCGGTGCAACGCAGCGACGGACTGGAATATACCTTATCGAATTGCGCTGGCAGGTTCAGCCGGACAGCTTCTATTTCCTCTGCGGAATTGGTATGCAAAGGTACTTCTGACCACCCGTAAATCTGCCCGACGGGTACCAGTGGCGTGGTATGGCGGATCAGATAAATTTCCAAAGTACCGTTATTGAAAAGTAAAATGCGACCTCAGAAACCTGCTGGATTGCACCCAGACAGTCTCCGGTATAGCCACCGATCCATTTAGTGAAGTAGCGCACGAGTGCGAATGTCAATATAACTGGCAATATGCCGCAGATAAAAATCAGTGGCGATTGGGAATGCCAGCCAAAGAACAAAACCGGCACCAATGCAAAGAATGAGCCGGTCAGAATGCTGTCAAGACCCGTGCCCCCGCCTACTGGTTTTGCTTTACTATCCTGATCCGACCTGGCATAAGGTTGCGTGAAAATCACAAATACCGGCATCAACCTGCTCCATGCGTGTGCGCTGATTGACAGCGAGATAAGTATTGCGAAATCATCCGAGCATTGCAAAGCCAGATTTTGCAGGAGCAGGAATTTGAATGCGAGCAACAGCATCAGCCCTACCGAACCGTAAGTACCGATGCGGCTGTCTTTCATGATTTCCAGAATTTTAGCTTTCGTCCAGCCACCGCCAAAACCGTCGCATACATCAGCGAATCCATCTTCGTGGAACGCGCCTGTAGCCAAAACGGAAGCAGCCATAGACAGCAGCAATCCGATGTTCAGGTTTGTGAAATACGCTCCGGCGAGCCAGCTGCATCCGGCGACCAAGCCCACGATCCAGCCAATTAAAGGTAAATATCCGGTGGCGCGATTGAGATTTTCGGGTTTGTAGTGCACCCAGCGCGGTGCTGGGAAACGCGTATAAAATTGCAATGCGGTAAAGAAAAGCGTGGCTTGCTGTTTCATAGCGACTTGTTGCTTACGCCAGCACTTTCGAAACTTGCCATTTCATTTAAAAACGCAACGGCACTTTGCAGGATCGGATAAGCAACGGCGCAGCCTGTTCCCTCGCCCAGCCGCATTCCCACATGCAGAATTGGCTCAGCATTCAGGTGCCGTAGTAAATATCCGTGCCCCTTCTCCGTGGATTCGTGGCAGAAGACAGCATGTAACGAAAGATCTGCATGCATTTGAAAAGCGCACAAATAAGCCACAGAAGCAATAAATCCATCGACCAATACCACCATACCCCTCTCCGCAGCCTCCAACATCGCCCCGCATATCATCGCAATCTCGAAGCCGCCAAATGTTTGTAAAACACGCAACGGATTCGCACCCGTATCGCCATGGTTTTGCATTGCCTGAGTCAAAGTAGCCAGTTTCGCAGACAACTGTCCATCATTCAAACCCGTACCTTTTCCGACACAATCCGCGAGCGGCACATTCAGCAACTTGCTCATGATCACAGCAGCCGAGGACGTGTTACCAATACCCATTTCCCCGAAACCAATTACATTGCAACCCGTCGCATGCACATGAGCTACAATTTCCCGGCCACGCCGCAGGCATTCCTGACATTCAGCCGCTGACATCGCTGGGCCTGTCAGAAAACTCCGTGTCCCAAATGCCACCTTCGCATCGATCAGCTTTTCATTTTTACCAAAATCGAAATCGACTCCGGCATCCACGACCAGCAACTCTATGCCATTTTGTTTCGTAAAGACATTGATCGCTGCGCCGCCGCTGATAAAATTCAGCACCATTTGCGCAGTAACCTCTGGCGGATAGGCACTTACCCCACTCGCTGCAATGCCGTGACTGGCCGCAAATACAATAATATGCGGCTTTATCAGCGCCGGCGTTAATGTACCCTGGATATGCGCGATCTGGAATGCCAGCTTTTCCAGCAAGCCCAACGCGCCCATAGGCTTGGTTTTGAAATCGATTTTATGCTGGATCTGTTCTGCTATTTCTGAATTCATGGCTTATATTTTTAGCTTGATTTTTTCAACCATAAAGGCAGGCCGGAAACCATAAAAACAGCCTCTCCTGCCTTTGTGGCAACATATTGATTGGCCCAACCCTGCAAATCGGTGAACTTCCGGCCCATTTCTGTTGCGGCGTGTACACCCATTCCGATTTCGTTGGAGATGATTATGAAAGTGCCTTCCATTGCTGAAATGGAATCAATATCAGCTTTGAATGCTGTTAAGGTTCGCTCCATATCCTCGTCATACTGGATAAACAGGTTAGTAAGCCAAAGCGTAATGCAATCAATAACCACGGTTCGCCGCGCGATGGGCTGCAAATGGATATCCCGCTCCGCCTCGATCGAAGACCATTCGGGCCCGCGATCCGCCTTGTGCCGCGCAACGCGTTCGGCGAAATTTTCGTCCCAAACCTTCGCCGTAGCGACATAAACAGGTTTCTCACTCAGTTTGAGGGCCATTTCCTGGGCAAATCCGCTTTTACCGCTTCTCGCGCCGCCACTGATATAAATGATCATTTCTCAACTGTTTTGAAACGCTTGTATAAAAACAGCTGCCACTTTTCTTCGGCTACACCTGCTTTGTCCATTTCGGTACGTGCGAGGGTAAAGAAAAGGTCGGAAAGCCGGTTAATATATGCCGGGACCGCTTCATTCACCTCGTCTGTTTTGATCAGAGACACCAGTCTCCGCTCCCCGCGGCGCATTTGTGTGCGAACCATATGGCACAATGCAGATACCTCGTTACCCCCCGGCAGCAGGAAATAATCAGAGGGCGAAGTCATGGCAGCTTCGAGGTCGTCGATCCACGTTTCACAAAAAGCTGCGCCGTCAACGGGCATCGGGTTTGTGTTTTCTTTTTTTGCGTCCGAAGGTCGCGCCAAATGCGACATCATATCCATCAGGTCCTTCTGGATTTTGTGCAGGTTAGGCTGCCATTCATGGGCACTACCAAGCTTTACACGCATTAATCCGATCGTAGAATTGGCCTCATCCAGCGTTCCGATGCACTCAATACGTACATCGTCCTTGTCAACCCTGCTTCCACCAAACAGGCCGGTGGTTCCTTTGTCTCCTTTTTTCGTGTAGATTTTCATGTTTTAATTTTCAATGAATGAATGACCGAATGATTGAATTAGTGCATGAATCAATTGGCCGCCGCAAAACGACGAATAGGCAGTGGCAAGCAAAGTCCCATTAAAGATTTAGGTCGTTACTCTACCCTTTTATAATAAACCATTTCATGCTGCGGCAGTAACTCTGGATGCAGGATCTTAATCAAATCCGACAAAACCAGATGTGGGTTTACAGCCCCGGATTCCCAATAATCGTTCGCACCGTCGACCGTATGTCTCTTGTTATGGGTAAAAATATTGCCGTTTTTAAATGCCTTGAAATCGGCATAGCGCCGGTCCTTACTTAGCAATTCCTGCTTTGACCTTACGCCGAGAATTCCCAGATTCAGCCAGTAATCGGCCTTTAATGCGATGGGGTATACCGTTTCGAAGTTCAGCGGCAGGCTTCCGGTCGCTCTCGTATCTGCCCAATGATAACTTCCGCCAGCGTCCTTGAAGAACCGGCAGACATAGCTTGTGCCGTTTGGGACAAACCACGCATCTTTCGAATTGATGCCCGAAATCAGGCTGGGCATTGTTTTACTATGCTTTGCCAATGCGGCCAACCGGTTATATTCCTTCTCGACAATACCAAATTTGCGGTTAACCTCCGCTTCCTTGTTCAGTAAAGCCGCCAGCAACTTCACCCATTCCGCACGTCCAAGCGGCGTGGTCTCAATCCACTCGGAATTAACCATTACCGGAATCCCGGCCAGTTTGAGTGACTGATATCGATTTATTTTAGAGACGGGGCTTCCTATCGCCATCACGAGATCCGGATGCATCGCGATAAGCAGTTCCTCATTTAATCCCTGGTCTTTTCCCACTTCCCTAATCTCGCCGGAGTTGATGCGGGAGATGATTTTTGGGGAAGATACATAAGTCAGGTTGCCCATTCCGGTGACAATGTTTTCCGCATTGAGAAAGCCCACCAAACCAATGTGCAGGGACGACATAGGCACCAGACTTTGAATGGGTATCTGGATGATTTGCGCATGATGGTAACCCGCAGGTTTCGGCGTCCCGCGCTGCAACAGCACATAAGTCATGGTATCCGTCGTACGCTCAAACGGACTCATGATTTTTACGACTTTATAATTCTTATGGTAGTCAATCGTAAAGCCTCTCGCATGCCGGATTGACACTTTTTCTTTAAAAAGCGGCGGCCCTTCGTAACCAGATTCGCCTCTTTCGTAAAGCATGGAAGAAGTGCTGCAAGCGTATAAAACAACTCCAACAACTATAACCCAAAATCTTGATAAATAACTACTTAACTTCAAGTTGTTCAAGTTTCGTTAAAGTAAATTCAACCCGTTCCCCGACGGAGGCAAACGGCAGCTCAATCACATGATAGCCCAGCGTTGTATACATTTTTTTTATTTCAAAATACAAGGCATTTGCTTCCGCAAACGTCTGCCAGCGCTCCGCGTCATTCACATAAATGGCCTCCCAGGATGGCGCTACGAATACATTGCAGGCATAACGGTATTTTTTAGCTGCTATCAAATATGCATGATCCACATCCAGGCCGCCAAAGCGCAGGTAAGCGATAATGTCAGGAATGCCCCGGTCGAAAAATGTCAAACCGTTATTTCCAGCATACTCAAAATCACGCACCATTTCTTCCAGGCACAACCTGGCAAAACCAGCCAAATCGACCCACGGAACCATATTGGTGCCAGCCTCGACTTGCCCACGGATCAATTTTCTCGAAACCTCGGGTATACAGCAAAAACCGGCCTTTTCCAAACCACCCAACAAGCTGGATTTCCCCGCCCCCGGCCCCCCGGATATTATTATCTTATTCATCCCATTTCGCTCGTTTGCCGTTGACTGAAGTCAACGGCTATTGAATTCGTTGCTTTTTATTTTTAATATCTCCGTCAAAATCTAATTTCTTTCTATTCAAAAACACCAGCAAAAAACCTCAATTACCGTTGACTTCAGTCAACGGTAGCACACTAAAAAAGTACCCACGCACGACAGGACGATCATTAGCAAACAGACCTTATGATTGATCCACGCCACTTTTTGAATCTCCGTCACTTGAATAATCCGCCCATTCTCCCCAATAAAAGGTTTGTTTACCAGCACGCTCTGATACACATTCGGCCCGCCGAAACGGCAATTGAGAATGCCTGCCAACGCGGCTTCCGGATAACCTGCATTCGGACTTTTATGGCTGCTACCATATTTGAAAATAAACTGTAAACCTCTGCCACTGCCAGTCACCAACACCATCAGGAAGGCTGTTAAACGGGCAGGGATAAAGTTGGCTGCGTCATCCAGCCGCGCGGCAAACTTGCCAAACTGCTCATAACGCGGGTTGCGGTAACCTATCATAGAATCCATGGTATTGACCATCTTGTAAGCCATCATCCCAGGCAGCCCACCGATTGCATAGTAAAACAGCGGAGCTACGACGCCATCGCTCAAATTTTCGGACATGGTTTCAAATACTGCGATCCGTATCTGCTGTTCATCCAATTGAGCCGTGTCGCGGCCAACTATCCGGGAGAGCTGCCTGCGCCCCGCTTCCAAGCCACCAATTTCCAGCACCGAAAACACATTACGACCTTCCGAGATCAGGCTTTTATTGGCAAGTCCATAGTAAACTCCAATACTGTTAACCAAGACAAACAGCCATTTCAACTCAATAATGACAGTATCTAACAGCGTTAAAATTAAATACACGATCAGTACCAGCGATATGGCCAGGAACGCGCCTTTCCAGATTTTGTATCCGCCTTGATTCAACTTCCGTTCTCCCAGCGCAATTACATTTCCAAATAAACGCATCGGATGTGGCCAGTGATCGGGGTCGCCAAGCAGGAGATCCAGCGCATAGCCTATCAGCAGCGGCGCGATCAGTAATAGCGCTTCGTCCATTCCTCCAGTGCATTAATTAATAATTGATTTTTCTGCGGGCTCAGCGTCGCAAGCCTGAAATGCTGCCGGGTGAGGCTACGAAAATTGCCTGCATCCCGGATCAGGATCTGGTAGTTATCGATCAGAAACGTTTTCAGCTGTGCGGCATTCCTAATCAGGGTTTTGGCCAGGAAAAAATGGGTGTCGCTATCCTCAATTTCAAGGGCTTCATTCTGTCTGAGCTGAGCGACAAAATCAACTCTATCCGCCAGCAATTCCGCAAAAGGCGGCTGAACCGACTCAAAATGATCAAAAATAAAATGCCCCGCTGCCAATGCCAACGCATTCACAGACCACGGTTGCCTGATCCGCAGCAACTGATCAATCCATTCGTTTTTAGTGACAATATATCCCAATCGCAACCCCGGGATCGCATAAGCCTTGGTCAGCGAACGCATAATGACCAGGTTATCAAACTGATCGAGCAGCCCGATGACCGATTGTGCCGACGGAGCGAAATCAATGAATGCTTCATCCACCACAAACACACATTGGCGATTAATACGCAGCCAGAATTGCAGGTCCGGGAATGTGAAGCCTGTCGGATTGTTGGGGTTGCATATAAATACCACGTCCGTTTTCAGCCTGGGCATTTCGAGTGCATCTTTCCAGCTCAAAAACTGCATTTCGTGGCCGTAAGTAGCGCAGGCATCCTCATATTCCGAGAAGGACGGCGTTACGATCGTTGTCTTTTTCCCTGCAAAAAGCTGCGCGATGAGATAAATGCTTTCAGTCGTTCCACTGGTGACCAGAAGCTGATCTTTTTCGAGGTCGTGATGTGAGGCGATTTTTGCCGTGAGTGACTCGCCAATTACCTCAGGATACCGGTTAATGTCTGCCCAATGCTCAAAAATGTGTGCTTTCAACCCCTCCGGTTCGCCTCCATACCAAACATTCGTGCTAAAATCCGCCGATATCTTTCCGCCAAACCGGTAACCATCATCTCCATGCCCGTGCAACATACGCTAGTTTTTGAGGGTTTTGTAAATCGATTCCATATCCACATTTGCGCGGATCAGATCCGCCAGCTTATCGTATTGCAACTCTTTAAATTGCTCAAAACTTAGCTCATTATCAATCCGTTCCGATGTGTAAGATTGAAGCACCTGTGCGATCACATGATCATTGTCAAGCACGCCGTGCAGGTAAGTTCCCCAGGTTTTATGGTTTAAATAATAACCGTCTTCCCGACCGTCCGACAATTTCGCAACTGCATTGCCTTTGCCAGAAGCAGTCGTTTCACCCATGTGAATCTCGTAACCGAACGCAACGCCATCCTCTTCCCGAAACCTAAACTGACATTGCAAGGTCGTTTTCTCAGCTTGCAGCGTGGTACTCACCGGCAAAATGCCAAGCCCGGGAATACTTTCTATCGTTCCTTCAACATGATACGGATCCATAATCCGCTCGCCCATCATCTGGTATCCACCGCAGATCCCTATCACCGTCTTCCCAGATTTATGCGCCTCCGTAATCGCTTTTGCCACACCATTATTTTTAATAAACAGCATATCATCAATCGTGTTTTTGCTGCCCGGAATGATCACAATGTCTGCTTTTGCAATTTCATCGGGTTCGTTGGTGTAAAACAGGTTGACCCTCGGGTCATTTTCCAGCCTGTCGAAATCAGTAAAATTGGAGAGCCGCCGCAAAAGAATCACAGCCACATTTACACTGCCCTTTACCGAAGTCCTGTATTTGGCTTGGAGCGAAACCGAATCCTCCTGCTCAATGTGAATGTCCCGGAAATAAGGTAACATGCCCACCACCGGTAAGCCCGTGAGGTCTTCCAGCATCCGTTTTCCATCTTCGAACAACCGCCCGTCGCCTCTGAATTTATTGATGATAATGCCCTTCATGCATGCTTTTTCCTCCTCGGTAAGCAAAGCAATTGTCCCGTAGATACTGCCAAAAACACCTCCCCGGTCAATGTCGCCGATCAGATAAGTGGCGGCGCCGGCGTGGGCGGCCATGCGCAGGTTGGTAATGTCCCGGTGTTTCAGGTTTAGCTCAGAAATACTCCCCGCCCCTTCCAATACGATCGGATGATAGCTTGCTGAAAGCCGGTCGAATGCCTGTTTCACAGATTCGAACAACTCGCGGCGGTCATTTGCCATAAAATACTCGTAAGCTGACTGATTACCAACCGGTTTCCCGTTCAAAACCACCTGTGAGGACCTATCGCTGGTCGGCTTCAAAAGAACCGGGTTCATGTCCGACAAACATGGAATACCAGCCGCCTCGGCCTGCACAGCCTGCGCGCGTCCGAGCTCCAGGCCGTCGGCCGTGACATAGCTGTTCAGCGACATATTTTGTGCTTTAAATGGTGCGGGCTGATATCCATCCTGTTTAAAAATCCTGCAAAAACCGGCTGTTATCACGCTTTTCCCTACATCTGAGCCGGTTCCTACAAACATAATCGGCCGCAGTTTTCCGTTATTACTGTCTTCCATGGATTGTTGCGTTGATCGTTTCTGTGATCGTTTCAGTCGTCAGATCGTCGAGCGACAGATATTCTCCTTTCAGCGCATTTGCCAGTTCCGCAGCCCTTCCGAGCCGCAGATAACCGTTTTCTGTGTCGAGAACCAAACATTTAAGCTGCATTTCCCCGATCGCAGCAGCGAGCTGCAAAGTCTGTTGCCAGGGATCGCCACCGCCTGCAAGCGGCACATTGGCCTTTCCGTCACTGAGCACGATGAGCATCGGTTTCGTATCAACCGGTTGACTTTGAATTAACTCCAAAGCAACTTTCATAGCGTGAGCCAGTGGCGTTCTTCCTCCAGTTGGCAAACTCTTCATGGTTTCCTCGGCGAATTCAATGCTGCGGGTCGGCTCCAAAAGCACTTCCGCTTCCACGCCGCGGAAAGCGATTACGCCTACCCGATCACGCTTTTGATAAGCATCCTGCAACAATGCGAGCACGCTTCCTTTTACAGCTTCCATCCTTTTTCCCGCCGCCATAGAACCAGACGCATCGACCACAAACAGGATCAAATGACCGGTTTTTCCACTTTTCACTTTCTGATACAAATCCTCGCTCCTGATTTCCAGCTGGTCGGGATCGCGGACAAGCGCATTTCGCACTGTTTCCGAAACCGCCAGACTGCCGCCAGCAAACTTCTCTGCACCAACCTGAAAACCCTTAGGCATATCCAGCGTTTTCTTGCGGCGGCCAGCATTCAATTCAGGTGAAAAAACGGTTTTATCCAAATTGATTTCAGGTATTTTGTTAAAAACACCCGGCATAAAAACCTGTTCTGTTGCATTGGAAGGGCAATTTCCTTCACCGCATTCGTCCCTACTGTCGTTACTTCCAGACCGAACTTCCTGCGTTTTCTGCTGGTCTATCTGGTTATTTTCAGGCTGAGAATCGCGGTTTTCAGGTGTACCATTTGTTTGTGCCTGGGTATCATTTTGTTTTTGTTCAAAAGGCTTTTTTCCCCTCCTGTGCATTAAAACCAGCCCGGTTGCTTTGCGGATATCGTCGGCGTTTACAACCTTCCGATTAGCCAGTGCGGCGATCGTAGTTGCGGTTTTGTACAGCACGATATCAGCCCGCAGGCTTGCCACCGACCATTCAATGCAAAGCTGGCTGATCAATGTCAGCAATCCTTCCGGCATAGCTACGGAGGGAAGCAGGTTTTTAGCATTTGTGATCTGCGTTTTCAAAGCTTGTTGTGCGCCGCTCCAATGTGCATGGAACTGATCCGGATTATGCTCAAAAGCAATCCTTCTTTTCACAACTTCGGTTCGCTCCGAAATGTCCTGCTGCGCCTCCACTTCCACCATTAAACCAAAACGATCAAGAAATTGCGGGCGCAGATTTCCTTCCTCCGGATTCATCGTACCGATAAGCACAAAACGCGAAGGGTGCGAAACGGAAAGTCCCTCACGCTGAACAGTGTTAACCCCCGAAGCCGACACATCCAGTAGAATATCGACCAGATGATCGGACAACAGATTCACCTCGTCCACATATAAAATCCCCCGGTGTGCACTTGCGAGCAGGCCCGGAAGCAGCTTTTGCTTTTTCTCCGACACCATGGCCGCGATGTCCAGACTTCCTATCACGCGATCCTCCGAAGCTCCCAGCGGCAAATCGACAAAAGGAACCGGAATGTCAACCGTCGTTTCTGACCCGTCTCCGGCCATAAAGGGCATTACCGCCGCCAATCCTCTCGCTGCCGTTGTTTTGGCCGTACCTTTTTCACCCTTGATCAGCACCCCGCCAATCGCAGGATTGACCGCGCAAAGCAGTAAAGCCTGCTTCAATTTATGCTGTCCAACTATCGCAGAAAATGGATATTGATCACTCATTTACAGTTAATTAAGATATTATTCAGCCCGCACTTCCAGTAACGCCTCACTTTTGAGATACAAATCTTTCAAACCTTCCAGAGCCACCCCGGAAGGCGATTCCCACATGCCCCGCTGTACTGCTTCAAGCAATCTTTCAGCAATCGCGTTGAGCGCCCAGGGGTTGCTTTCTTCAAAAAACTGCTGCATTTGCGGGTCCAGCGCGTAGGTTTGCGCCAATTTTTCGTACATCCAGTCGTCTACCACATTCGCCGTCGCATCGTAGCCAAAAATATAATCGACCGTCGCCGTAAGTTCCAATCCGCCTTTATAGCCGTGCTTCTTAATGCTTTCGATCCATTTCGGATTAATAACCCGCGACCTGAAAACTCGTAATGTTTCTTCTTTCAAATCGCGCACGACAGGCTGCGCCGGATTTTGGGAATCGCCGAAATAATGCCTTGGCTGCTGGCCCGTCAGATTGCGGATCGTGGCGATCATGCCCCCGTGAAATTGCAGGTAATCGTCACTGTCAAAAATGTCGTGTTCGCGGTTATCCTGGTTGTGCAGCGCCACTTCCACACCCGCAAGCCGCTGCCTGAACTCACTTCTGGCATCCACGCCCTGCGCATTTTTCGAGTAGGCATATCCTCCCCAGTTGACATAAGCTTTGGCCAGATCCGCATCCGAATGCCAGTTCCGTTCATCGATCAGCGGCAAAATTCCCGCCCCGTAGGTGCCGGGAGCTGCGCCAAATATCCGGTAACCCGCTTTTTCCTCGGCTTCCTCAATCGCCAGATTATTGTCCTTTTGGAGTTCCGATAAATCTTTTAAATAGTGTTTTCGAATAAAATTGTCTTCAAGCGGTTCGTCAAGTGCGATGACCAGCTGCACCGCTTCATCCATCAAATCGATCAAATGCGGAAATGCATCACGAAAAAAACCGCTGATGCGCGTGGTAACATCAATGCGCGGACGGCCAAGCTCCGCCAATGCAATTACCTCGACGCCCGTAATCCTTCTGCTTTCTGCCTGCCAAACCGGACGAACGCCTAGTAGAGCCAGTACCTCCGCAACATCGTCCCCATGCGTGCGCATCGCGCTGGTACCCCAAATGCTGATGCCGACGCTTTCCGGGTATCGCCCAGTTTCTTTCAAATGCCTTTCCAGGACTTCCCGCGCGAGCTGCTGTCCCACTTCCCACGCCGCCTTCGAGGGCAGTACCCGGGGATCGACCGCATAGAAATTGCGCCCGGTTGGCAGTATATGCGCCATTCCACGCGTAGGAGCGCCGCTTGGGCCAGCCGGCACATAACCGCCTGAAAGCCCGTGAAGCAGGTTCGTAATTTCCTCATCCGTCCGCGCCAGATTGGGAACCAACTCATGGCAAACAAATTCCAGAATGGCTTTTATATCAGAAAAACCGGAATGTTTCGATGTAATGCTTAGTGTTTCAAATAGCACCCGATCAATGGAATCCTGCCTAAAATTGTAGTATTCCAAAAGCCTGAAAAGGTGGCTACTCAGCGCATCGATCACCTCCAAAGCGTCAGCGCCGGTTACGATTTTCCTGCCTGCGAGGGTCTCAAAAAGAGCACTTACTAAACCAAGCTTCTCCCCTTTTCTGGCAAGAATATCGTTTAGTTCAAGGTCAAATATCGCCGCGATTTCCGACTGCAATCCAGGCACCGGTCCATTCTGCAAACGGGTGAGCGATTGCAGCATATCGGCCAATGTATCGCCTGTGGGCATTTCTCCCAGGGTATGCAAACCGTTTCGGATCTGTGCAGCCCCCAGCTCACACAGATAGCCGTCTATGTCTTCAATCAAATGCGCAATATCTTTTCCATCCATTTCGGTCAGGCTTACCGGCACTCCCTCAGGGGTCATTTCATCGTCCCAATCGTGCTTATGGTCGCCATGATCGCGGGCGAGCATGACGGAAAGATCGGTATCGAGGTTCGTTTGCCGGATTAATTCCCAGATCTGCCTTTGCAGCAGCGGCAATTTGGAAGGATCCAGACTTTCGACCTGATAATATTCGTCCACCAATTGTGTCAGTTGCGCCAATTCACCATAACTGTCAGCAGAGGTCATGGGCGGCGTAAGATGGTCGATGATCACTGCATGTGCCCGCCTTTTAGCCTGAGAACCTTCTCCCGGGTCGTTGATAATAAAGGGATAGAAAAGCGGCATGTCACCCAGCAACGCGTCAGGGAAGCAGTTTTCCGACAAACCAATACCTTTTCCCGGCAACCATTCCAGGGTTCCGTGCTTGCCCACATGTACGATCGCATCGGCACCCCAACTGTCACGCAGCCAGCGATATAGCGCATAATAATGGTGCGTTGGAGGCAAGTCGGGCTGGTGATAGATGGCGTCCGGATCCATGCCGTATCCGCGCGGCGGCTGCAATGCCACGAACGCATTGCCAAGATCCAGCCCCGCCAATACGATTTGTTTGTCGTGGACAAATGTTTCGCCCGGCGCAGGCCCCCATTGTTTCACTATCTTTTGTTTAATCTGATCAGGAAGTTCATCAAACCACCTCTGATATTGCTGAACCGGCACATGTCCGGCAGCATTCGCGAGTTGTTCGTTGGTCAGATAATTATGGTCATAAGAACATCGATCGATCAATGTATGGATCAATTCATTGCCTGTCGCGGGAAGCTTTTTGATCTGGTAACCCTCCGCCTGCATTGCGTGCAGCATATTCATCAGCGAGGCCGGTGCGTCCAGCCCTACTGCATTTCCAATCTGCGATGCTTTCGTATTGGAGTTGGTAAAAATGAATGCGATGCGTTTCTGTGCATTTTTCAAATGTCTCAACCGCGCAAAACGGATTGCCAGACCCGTTACTCTTTCAACCCTGTTTTCAAGCGGCTCATAACCTTTTGTTTCCTTTCCTTTTTCTTTAAATGAAACCGGAACGGTAATAATCCGGCCGTCAAATTCCGGGATCGCCACATTCATGGCGGTATCGAGCGGGTTCAGTCCACGCGCTGACGTTTCCCACGGCCCCCGGCTCATTCCGCTGGTGATCGCCTGTAAAACAGGCACATCCAGGTTTGTCAGTGCTGCTACCGGCTTGCTGATCGTTCCCACGGGCTGAATATCGGTCATAGCAAATGAGATCGTATTGATCAAAACATCGACCTTAACTCCCTCATCAACAAAATATTGAAATGCAAGCGGCTTACCCGTAACCGGATCGGCTGATTTCAGTGACGATGTAAAAACAGGCAGTACATTTACATTCCCGTTTTCCAGCGAACGGACCATCGCGTCCACAAAATGCGTATTTCCGCTGATCCAATGTGCGCGGTAGAATGTGAGCGCGACGGTCGGAAGCGCGGGATCTTTGTATTTCAGCCAGTCTGTCATAGCTGCATTTTCAGGAAGATCCGGATGATATATGCCGTGTTCCGGTAATTGCAACGCAGGTTCAGCGCCAAAGCCGGTCATTAGCAAATGGTCTGACAAATAGCACAATAGCGATGTAAAATTGATGTACCCGCCTGCCTGCAGATAATTTAGAGTTTCCTGCAAAATGTCCGGTGAAACCGTTGAGACAGCTGCAAAGTCGGGATTCAGCTCTCCGGTTCCGCTGACAATAATCAGGTGCTGCTGCCGCTCCTTCGCCAGCCTGACCAACTCACCATAACCCGGAATACTACTCAGCCGGCCGTGAATCCGGATCACAATGATCTGTGCTTCTGCCAGTTCACGGGCCAGCAACTGCGCCATTTGCTCATCACTTTTCACAGCCAGCAGGCTGATACCCATGGTTTTAGGAAAATCATCCGGCAATGTTTCCATCGCGCGGCTCAATGTCAGCAAATCCGTATCGGCATGGGTCATGAAAACGATTCCTTCCGTCGGTATGGCCGGCTGCCCGCTGATCGTGGCTGTTTCCGAACCTTTCCAGGTGTAAAACTGAAATACATATTCGGCCAGGTCGGCAGGCGGAACAAGATAGCGGTCCGCCTTGACCATGCTTTCGATGTAATCAAAAATGGCGATGATCTGCCAGTCATTATTGATGGAATGAAACCAAACCGAATGTCCGTCGAAAAGCAATGTCACGACATTTGCCAGCGTGCACGGGCCCAAACAGCCGCCTTTGGTCATGTGCACCACATTGCGGAGCTTTCTGCGCAGCCACTCACTTTTGTACAATTCCACGGGAACAGCATCATAACCCCGATCCACCCGCCCGCAGCAGCAGGCATTGTAACAATACGACAAATGCCCCCGTCGCTGCACAAGGTTAATCGCTTTTCCGTCAGAACGTGTTATTCGCTGGCGTTTGGTTGTCATTTTGTTGGTGGTTTTTGGCTTTTAGCTGTTAGCTATTAGCCGTTAGCTATTAGCTTTTGGCGGTTGGCCGTTTGCTGCTATTTGTTAGCTCTAATCTCTCTTTATTATTCTTATTTTACCACTAAATATCAGGCAGTTCAATCCTTATCACTAAAAACTAATGGCTAACAGGTAATAGCTAACAGCCAAAAGCTAACAGCCAAAAGCTAACAGCTAATAGCTAATAGCCAAAGGCCAACAGCCCCCTGACAAACTCCTCCCTTTCCGCCCAATACAAATGCATGTAGGAAGCATATGTATTCAGCTTTCTATAAATCCTCGTTTCCGTTTCAATCAATTTCGCATTGGTAATGCGGATTGACTCCGGCTGCATTTCGTTTTGTATCAAATTGCTGTAATGAAACTCGTGGCCTTTTATTTCCATATTATTCCAATTCGCGATCCGGTAACCCAGTGTCATTTTTGCACTTTGCATGGAAGTGGCGCAGTCCAGCACGCCCGCCATAGGGAATGTTTCTCCGCTTTGCGTTGTAAGGCTTTTTGCCAGGTACATTAACCCGCCGCATTCAGCGAGTGTCCGGCCTCTTTCATCACAGTAGGCTGCTACACTGGCTCGCATAGATACGTTTTCACTTAATTTTTCAGCAAATAACTCAGGATAGCCGCCGGGCAGATAAAGGAAATCGGTTTTCGGCAAATGGTTGTCGTGCAACGGACTGAACCAGGTGATCTCTCCGAAGCGGGAAAGCATTTCAATATTTTGCTGATATAAAAAAGTGAAAGCTTCATCCCGCGCAATGCTGATTTTCAGTTGTCCGGGTTTTTTCGAAGATTTTGAATGTTCGCGGCTTGTGCTGCTATGCTTTTCACGCTGTGTGATTTCCAGTAAGCGATCCAGGTTTACAGTTTTGGGAAGTACCTCTGCAAGATTTGAGATAATCTCTTCGTAATCTGTCCCGGCAGTGATTTGCAACCCCAAATGCCGCGAAGGAATGCTTATATCCTTATTCAGAGGAAGATAACCCAAAGGCTCAACGCCGGCGTCGGCACAAGCTTCCTTCAAAAACCCGTAATGCGATTCGGTGCTGACGAAGTTGAAAATGACGCCGGCAATGTTGATTCTTTTATCAAAATTTTTAAAACCAAACAACAAAGGAGCCGCCGAGTAAGCCATAGACTTCGCATTTACCACCAAGATCACAGGAACATCCAGTAAATGCGCGATCTCCGCGCTGCTGCCCTGCATTTTATCCGCTCCGTCAAAAAGCCCCATCACCCCCTCCGTCACCGACACGTCGGCAGTAGCACTAAATTTCCCGTAACTCTCCCGCACATGCTTTTCCGAAGACATAAAGGTGTCCAGATTGATACTTGATCGACCCGCAGCCGTGGTATGATGGATCGGATCAATGTAATCCGGGCCGCATTTGAATGGCTGAACCACCATCCCCCTATTTTTCAGCGCGCGCAACAAGGCCAGCGTAAGGGTCGTCTTACCGGAGTTGCTCGATGGAGCGGAGATCAGGAAATGGGAGCTTTTGAATGTCATTGTGCTTGTTTCTGTGTTACACGGAGAGCCTCGGAGAAAGAATGAGGGGCACGGAGATTATTTTTCTCTGTGGTCCTCCCCTTAACTCCGAGTACCTCCGTGTCACCTCAGAGAGCTATATGTTATACTTTAAACTGACCAAAAAATTCCGAGTTGCGCCCGGTGAAAACTGGTTGGCAAAAATGGCATTGGCGAAATATTTTTCATTGAATAAATTATTGACGTTCAAGCGCAAGGCGGTGCGACCAACCCGGTAGCCAACTGCCGCGTCAACCACCGTATAAGCCGGAAGTGCATAAATATTGGCACTATTCGTGAATGTTTCATCCATATAATTAACGCCCGCACCAACGCTGAATCCTTTCAGGATGCTCTGCTGAACTTCATAATTAAGCCACACATTAACCATATTTTCAGGTGCGAAAGCCGTTTTGTTTCCCGCCGCCGGATTCACTTCTGAGCCGTCGTGCGGAAGGTATTTTGCCTTTGCCAGGGTGTAGCCTGCATTGATGTCCAGTCCGGGCGATGGATTTCCGTGAATTTCAACTTCCAAACCTTTTGATTCCGCCGATCCGATCGGTTTCAAAACCCCACCCGGCAAGCTTTCCAGCTGGTTATTTTTACGCATGTAGTAAATTGACAGGTTACCCGACCATTTGCGGGAAATTTCCAGCCGGCTGCCGATTTCAGCCTGATAACCATCCTCGGGCTCAAAGGTTTCACCATTCGCTGCTACCCGGCGCGAAGGCTTGAAGTAAGTAGCATAAGACCCGTAAACCGACAAAGTTTCAGTCGGCTGATAAACCAGACCAAGGCGGTAAGTCAATGCAGATTTCGCTACTTTCGACTCGGGACCTTCCGCGGTTACTTCCCTGTCGCCATTGACCTGATCACTGAAATAGGTGCCTCTGAAAATATCATAACGCAACCCCGCTAACGCTTTTAATTTCTCCGAAATCTTTAACCAATCCTGCACATAAATCCCGTGCACGTTTTCCATCGTAGCCCGGTAATTGGTAGTCACGAAATCGACATAACCCTGATTCGCGACCGGATCCTTAACCGGAATGGTAGCAAACTGACCCGGCCCGAAAACATCCCCGTTATAAGTCCGGCGATCCATCAAGCTCAGTGAATAACCGGCAAGCAGCTTATGCTCAATGCCTCCGGTGTTGAAATCAAACGTCAGTTCGAGCTGGTTTTGCAGCGGTTTGGTGAGGTGATTAAAGTAAAAGGGATAGGACCTGGTGATCGAATCCAGCGTAGGGTTCAAAGTCAGCTCCTCCGCAGAAAAGTAGTTGATATTGTCATCGTAATAGGATAGCTGGTTCGAGAGTTTCAGTTTCGAATTGATCTGGCGGACGTATTTGAGCTGAAAATCATACCGCGTGTTTTTCAAAAAATCCTGCGGATCGTTGTAGCGTGTATTTACGTTCAAACCCGGTACTACTTTGCTTCCTTCCAGCATCGGAATGCCCGTGTCGGTATCGTAAATGTCCTTATTGGCGCCTATCGTCAGGTAAAACAGGTCTTTTTCAGTTGGAGTGTATTCCAATGCCAGATACCCATTGTTTGTGTTCGAGCCGGAATGCCGGTAACCTTCCGTGTCGGACATCCCAAAATCGACCCGGTAACGCAGCTTGTCATTGATCGCCCCGCCCGCTCCGGCACGCATCCTTTTGGTGTTAAAACTTCCGTAGGTAGTAGAAAAATCAGCTTTGAACCCGGCAGTTGGCTTTTTCCTGACGATATTAATGATCCCTCCCAATGCAGAATGCCCGAACAGTGCCGAAGCAGGGCCTTTGAGAATTTCAATGCTTTCGACATTGGCCAGGTTCGTGCTCGGCGCGCTCGTGGAAATGTTGTGGCGCTCGTCGCGGACACCGTCCGTGAGCAATACAAAGTTGGAAAACCCGCGGATCGTGAAATGCTGAAATCCGCCGTAAGTGTTGTTGGCTCGCACACCGGTGGTGTTTTTCATCGCTTCACCGAGGTCATCCGCGCCGCGCTGCTCAATGGTTTTGACGCTGACACCCGAAGTGGAAACGGGCATATCCCGTATCGGAACGTCGATTTTGTTGATGGCAGAAAATGACTTCCGCCGTTCTTCCGAAATGATAACTTCGGACAAATCGCGTGCTTCGCCGTCCTTGTCCGGATCAGGCTTCACAGTGTTTTGCTGCGCATAACCAGCCGAAGTGAGCACGATAAGTCCGCCGAATACCGCAGTGCAGACGCCGATTTTTAATTGAATGGTCCGGTTGCTCCTGCCGTCAGTTCGCGGACCGCAGTTTTGTAGCATTTGCATACTTTTAACCTGATTTTAGGTGAGTTAAAAGCTCTTGCCAGAATTTTTAATGCAAGCGAAAGAAGACGAAGAAGGAAAGACCGGGCGAACTACACCCGAAAATCACGGCTCAAAAACCGGAAAAATCCAGACCAGACGAAGCTTCATTTCGCGGAAGCATTGTCAACAAAAAAAGGCAGGTCTCCTGACTTGTAACATTCACATCGTCCTTCCCGGGGCTTTTAATTTTGAATGATTGAGTGACTGAATGATTGACTGATAAAAAAATATTCGGTCATCGCAGTGGCGACCCGGTCTATAATTCAGTCATTCAGTCATTCGCTAATTCAATCATTAATTCCCCAGTGGACATCATTCTGATGTAAACTCTTTGCGTTACTTACAGTTGCGCGACAGCTCGTGATTTGCACACGATTCCCTATTAATTCACGTGGTTAGTAAAACCTTTTCCTGTTGGAAAATAAAGTAAAGAACTGTTTCAAGGCTGCAAAAGTAGAGGAATAAGTTAATTTTCATGTCAGTGTAAAACAAAAAACTCCATATTTGCGGCTCAATTGGTTCACGCGCTTTGCGTGATGAAAAGGGAATCCGGTGAAAATCCGGAGCAGTACCCGCTGCTGTAAGTTCATATTTTGTGTTGCAACATTTTGTGCCACTGGGAAGTAATTTTGAGTTAGTGATTAGTGAGTTAGTGAATTAATGAGTTAGTGAATTAGTGAATGACCGAATTAGTGAATGTTTTTGTATTAGACTTATAAAACCCTCACTCACTCACTCACTCACTCACTCACTCACTCACTCACTCACTCACTAATTCACTCACTCACTAATTCAATCAATCCCCCGGGAAGGCGTTGCAACTGGGCGAGCCAGAAGACCTGCCAGTCGATATATTATCCGGATTGCTTTCGGGAAGAAAGGCGATAGGACGATGGCGGTGGCTTCTTTTGGGCTGCTGCCCTGCGCCTGCATTGTTCCCAAAGTTTTTCGAGATAAGCGGTTTTTTACTTATCCAAGATTAATCGAAAAACGAATGGTCAACATCCTACTCATTGATTCCCTGCTTCTTGGCGTCCAGCATTCCTTTGAACCCGATCATATGGCGGCGGTTTCTGTATTGGCCAGCGAGGATGCCAAAAGTCCTTCCCAACGCTGGAAACTGATCTGGCGTTCGTCCCACTGGGCGCTCGGACATTCCTTTACGCTCATCCTGTTTGCTGTGCTGGTTTTGCTGCTGAGATCGACGCTTACCCTTGACATTTCGGAGAAAGTAGAGCTGCTCGTCGGGCCGCTGATGATCTGGCTGGGTGTGGTTGCGATCCGGCGGAACTTTGTGAAAGACAGAACTTTGCATTACCCTAACCCGCAGCAAAAATTCAGCCGCTCGTTTTGGGTAGGAATGGTCCACGGACTTGCGGGAACAGGCGGCGCATGTGCCGTGGCGCTGACCCTCGCCGCAAGCGATGCGTCTACGGCGGTCTGGATCATCATTTTGCAAAGTGTCGGAATTATTCTTTCCATGTCGGCTTACGGCTATTTTTTCGCCACTTCCATCCACCGTTTCGCGGGCAAGCGGGAAACATTTCTCAAAGTCGTCAACTACACCGTCGGCGCATTTTCAATCCTTATCGGAACAATCACTCTGTATGAATCCCTTGTATAAATTTTTACGCTTACCCGTTCATTTACTGCCCTTTATCAGCTACTTCCAGAGCAATGCACAAACTACCCCGACAGACAGTTCGAATGCGAACCTGCTCGATCCCATCGTAGTTACAGCCACGCGTTTTGACACAAACAAAGAGCGCATTGCCCAAAAAATCGACCTGATTTCCTCGGAAGATATGCGACTGACGCCCGCCCAGGACCTTACCGATATGGTTCGGAAATCGGCAGCCGTGGATGTGATCCAATATCCGAATTTGTCAAGCGGGATAGGAATCCGGGGTTTCCGGCCGCAGTTTTCCGGATTGAACCAAAGAACATTGTTACTGATCGATGGCCGCGCCGCCGGGGCGACCAACTTGTCCCAAATCAACCTGAATGGCGTTGAGCGGATCGAAGTCCTGAAAGGCCCTGCTTCCTCGCTTTATGGTTCGCAGGCAATGGGCGGGGTGATTAATGTGATTACCAAGCGGTCCAAAGGTGCAGCCAGCGGCAATGGCTTTGTAGAATATGGTAGTTTTAAAACGATTCAGGCTGGCCTCAACACCGGTGGAAATCTGACCAAAAAGCTTGATTACGACCTTTCATTTACCTATTTGGAAAGATCAAAATATTACAGGATTGGCAGCAACAACTGGCTTAGAAATGCATTTGACTACACATCTTCCCAGAAAAATTACACTGCCCAGCCCATTGAAAAAGTGGACGAAACGGTTAATGATGGCGCAAAAAGGCCTTACACGCAGCTGCATTACTATTCGGGTGCACTGCGGCTGGGTTATCAGCTGAACAAACGTCTGCGACTCGATGTGCGTGGCGAAACATTTCAAGCAAAAGATGTCGAGTCACCCGGTGAAATTTCTTCCGGCAGCACAGAAGCGAGTACCAAGGATATTGGCCGGGCTGCGCTGGATATTGCACTTTCTGCGGAAATAGGCGCTCATACTGCAAGCGTGAAAGTGTTCGGGGCAGACGAACATACTTCTAATTATACCCTGAACGTTTCCGGCAAGCCCGTCGCGCCTTTCCGCTCGGCTGCCGGTAAAAACAGCTGGAAAGGTATTCAGATTAAAGACGTCTGGAAACTGCAAAAACATTCATTGATAATAGGTTACGATTATCTGAATGCTTCCACCAAAAGTCGTCGCTGGACCAACGATACTACTGAGCGAGCGCCCACCCAGCCTGAATATGCGATCATTTCATCTGCATTTTTTGCTCAGGCAGTTCTGGATTTTGGTAAAATCACTTTGCAGCCCGGCGTGCGCTTCGACCATATTACATTTGATGTACACGAAACTGCCCTGTTGCCTACCTACAAAGCAGGTAAGGAAAAAACACCTTTTACAAGTCCAAGCCTGGGCATAACCTATAATCCGGTTCATTATTTGTTTTTAAAAGCCAATGTCGGCCGCGCCTTTGTAACAACGGATGCTTACAATGTGGCCGGATATAACGAGATAAGAGACGCAAAAGGCAGGATCGCCGTAACAGCCGGGAACCCGGACCTGAAAAACGAAAACAGCCTCAGCTGGGACGCAGGAATACATTTGAGCAGACCAAAATCAGGCTTGTCGGCCAGTGTTACCTATTTTGCGACACAGGTCGATAACCGGATCGCGAAGACGATCAGAACAGTGAACGAGCCTTTGCAAAACGGCGACGTAATCGTGTCCAGAGCAACTTTTGTGAATGCGGCCGACGCGCAGATCAATGGCCTGGAAACTGAGCTATCCTATAATTTGGGCGCATTAAATGATTACCGATACGTTTTGCGGGCATTTTGGAATGGCACTTCCCTGCTGAAAGCGAGGGAACTGATTATAGGGTCCGACGCTTCGGAAACAACGAGGAATATTCAGAATGTGGCCAGAAATACATTTAATTATGGCCTGGAATATGACAACCTCAAATGGCTCCGCATCCGGTTATCCGCCCGGACGGTGGGCATGCGGACAGATATCGATTATACCGATCCGATCAATCCCGAAATCGAATACCCAAACTATATGATGATCGACCTGGCAGCTGCATTCAAAATTTCAGCCAGTCACCTGCTCACCCTGAAAATCGCTAATGCAACTGACGAGAATTATTATGAAAAAAGAGGCTATAACTTGCCGGGAAGGGCAGTTTCCTGTCGGTACAGTTTTTCGTTCTGACAAAAACTATTCAAAGCCGGCGTGAAATACCGGCTTTAAATAGTTTCAGGAAAAACGGTTGCGGGCATCGTAGGCCAGTCCCAGCCCGACGCTGGAAAGCTTGTTTTCCTCCGACCAGTTGGCGGCTGGAAATAGCTTCCTGAACTGCTCCTGGATCAGGGGAATTTCGGTAGAGCCGCCGGTCATAATTACCAGTCCGATCGCTTCGGGCGCAATGCCGGCCACCTGCAAACATTCTTCTGCTGCATTTACGATTTTCTCTGTTTTTGAAATAATGGCTGTGTTAAAATCTTCTCTGGCCACATCGATACGCAGATCCTGATCAATAAAAGGTAGTTCGGCCTCGAAGTTCTCCCTGCTCGCCAGACCGATCTTGATCTTTTCCGTTTCTGCCAGCACCGCATGTCCTGTTTCCTGTTCAAGCACATTGATCAGCCTGCCGTAGCGAACCGGATCATGCGTTTCGCGCAGCAACTGCTTGGCCTGGAACAAAATCCGGTTTGTATATAAGAAATTCACCTTGCTCCATTCCGACAAATCGAAATAATGGTAAGACGGCACTTCGAGGTTTTTGGCGCCGTATCTCGTCCGAAAACCTAGTTCCGGCATCATTTCGGCCAGGCTCAGATCTTTGTCAAAATCATTTCCACCGAGGCGCACGCCGGTATTTGCCAGGATATCGCTGTTTCTATCGTGCTTTCTGGCATTTTCCTTTGAAAGCCGGATAATCGTGAAGTCCGAAGTTCCGCCGCCCAGATCCACCACTATCGCCAGTTTCTCACCGGAAAGTCTGGCTTCGTGGGCAAATGCGGCGGCAATAGGCTCGTATTGAAAACCGACATGATCGAAACCAAGCCCTTTCGCAATGGCCTTTAACTCGTTTTCCGCCCGCTCGTCGGCGGCGGGATCATTGTCTACGAAATGAACCGGACGCCCCATTACGACGTGGCGAAGTTCCTTCCCGCAATCGGCCTCGGCTTTGCGTTTCATCTGGTCAAGGAATGCCGCAATAATCTGGTCAAATTTCATCAGTTCGCCGTTGACCATCGTCCCCTGCCGCATCGCAGGAGTGCCGAGAACACGTTTCAGGCTTCGCATCAACCTGCCGGGCTGGCGGTCCAGGAAACGCTCCGTTGCCTCCCGGCCGAACGAGGCGTGATTGTCCTTCCGCGCGAAGAACATGGCACTGGGAATAGTTACATGGTCGTTTTCAACCGGGATAAGAAACACGTCGTCACGATCCGCTACCGCCAGACTGGAATTGGAAGTACCGAAATCAATGCCGCAAAAAAGAGGGTTTGTCATTGAATTGGAAAATTGGGCGCGCAATTTCTGATTATTTGCCCGGCAAACCAAATTACCAATCGAACTTCATCAGTTAAAAAAACGAATGGGTGGGCCAAATAAAGCATGCACCTGAACTAGAAAACGATATTTCCCCGGTGAATCAGCGACTTAACCGGTGATACTCTCGACACTGCCTCTGCCGAGCAACTTGCCTCGATTAATACCATATCTGCCGGATCTCCTGCTTTCGGCCAGCTCCGGCTCCCCTTATCGTCCAGCGGCAGTACATTGTGAGTAGCCAGTTTCAATATTCTTGAAAGGTCAAATTCTGTTCTGTAACCATACAATTGCGCGGCCAGATTTGCTTTCTGAAGAATGCTTCCGCTCCCGAAAGTGCTCCACCAGTCTACGATACAATCATTTCCAGTCACCACATCTACGCCGTGTTTATATAAAACCGGGATCGGCATAATCGTTCCTCCAAAAGGAATCGTGGAAGCAATACCGATTTTGGCATTGGCCAGCTGCTGCGCAACCTCCTCCGTTTTGCCTTTGTCGAGATTAGCCAGTGCGAAGCTGTGACTGACAAACGTCCTGCCTTTCAGAACGGGACTTTCATTCACCTTATCAATCAAATACTGAATCGTTTTCATACCCGATTCCCCGCCTTCATGGAGGTGAATATCAATCCCTTTGTTGTTGTCGAGTGCCAGTTGTATGATAAAATCCATGTGTTTTTCAATACCGCCGTCAATGCTGGTAGGGTCAAGTCCCCCTATAAAATCAATATCCATTTGGGCGGCATCCTTCATCAGGCCCTCGGACTTGGTGTAATAGATACCGTGCTGCGGAAAGGCAACAAGTTCTGCCTGGAAGGAATCTTTTTTATTTTCCAGCGCCTTTTGCAGGTTTTTCAAAGAATTCAATCCGGATGTAGGCTCGATATTGACGTGAGACCTGGCATAATTGGTGCCGTACGATTGCAGAAGTTCGATCAGTTTTTCAGTTCTGGGAACGGAAGTCTTCAGCAGTTCGGGAATGATTTGCTGCTCATAAGCGATCATATCTTTTACCGTCCTGTTCTTTGCAGACTTGGCTTTCCAGGGAAGCCCGTAAAAAGTTTTGTCCAAATGAATATGCATATCACGGAACGGCGGCAGCATCAGGAGTCCTTTTGCATCAATGGCGTCCGCAGCAGGTTTATTTGCCAGAATACCTTTGATTTTCCCTTCATGCACCTCAATACAAAAAAGATCCGTCCTCGTGCCGGTCACTTCACCTTCCGGATCATATTCAAATCCGGTTTCCAGCCTTACATTTTTCAGTGTATAAGATCTCTTGTTCTGAGCAGGTAAGGTCCGTTCACGCGATACATTTTCCGGCACGTTCAAAATGCCGCTGCCGCCAGCCAGCAGCACGGATGCAGATTTGATAAAATGGTTTCGGGAAATATGTTGTGGCTCCATAATTATTTATCGGATAATATTAAATTTCAGGTAAACTGGCAGTCTCCTGTACAATTGAACAGTGTTTAGAATTAACTTCGGAAATCAAAGCACTTTTACCAATAAATTACACAACGCCATGTAGCCATTTAGCTACGTGCGTATTTTAGTAAATTTTCATAAAAGCTGCTTTGTGTTAGCATCCACCGATCAAATATCCGTTCTATTTCCCTGGAAACCATATTGAAAAACGCTTGATAACGCCCGCTAACCCATTTTCTCTCACTTTCTCTGACATAACCGCCACAGGCACAGTTCACAGCACTTACCAATGAAGAAAGACTTCTTTTCGCTCGCACAAGCAAAAATTCTTCAGATAACCCTATTGTCCCTGTCCCTGTTATGGAGTTTTTCGGGATGTCAGAACTCGCCTGGGAACGAACAGGAAAAAGAGCTGGAAGTGTGGATCGACAGCCTGGACCGAAATTCAAGGAAGATCGGGATCAAAAAATCAATCATGCTCCTTGATTCTTTAATGGGCACAAAGGAAGAGAAAAGCTTCAATGAACGCGTGCAGTATTATAAGTTCATGAAAGTGCTGAGCCACCGCGACTCTACTTTGCAACAAGATGCACTGAATTATACAGATAGTCTTCTGCTGCTGTTTTCCTCGGTCCGTGTGCGGGAATTGTACCCAACCGATTATTCCAAAGCGTTGCTATTGAAAGGAGACGATCTTTTTAAACAAAAAGAGTATTACAAGGCATACAGGAACTATTACCATGGTAAATCATTTTTGACCGCCCTGGGTGAAATATGCGAATGTGCGAGGTACAGCAGCAGGATTGCAAACATTTCCTATAAAGAAGAAAATTACCATCGTGCTATCGCTTACTGGGAACAAGAGCTGAAAGAACTTGCGGAATGTCCTAAGGCAGACAATTTTCAGCTGGAGTTTATCGAAGTACAGGGCAGCATCCGGAATATTGGAATGGCCTACGTGCAATTGAACAAGCCGGACATTGCATCGACTTATTTCCAGCAGGCTATGGATTTCATTGACAAAAATGAGTCAAAATTTCCGCGCGAGAAGAATTTCATAAAGTTTGCCCGGCTTGTCATTCTCCAGAATCAGGCAGAAGCATATGCATTGAAAGGGGAAGTAAAGATCGCGGAAAGGCTTTTGAAAAAATGTCTTCAGCACGACCCGGAAATAGACTGGTCGGTAGAAGTAGAGCAGCAATCACGCCTGATACTGACCAGGATTTACATAGATACCAAACAATATGACAAGGCAGAAGAACAACTGAATATCCTGAAAACCCTGCCCGCCGCTTCAAACAATACGGCCACGGCTAGTATGTACCAAAAGCTGGAAGCTTACATTTTATTCGGTCAGGAAAAGTTCAGAGAAGCGGGCGGATTGCTGATCACCAGCCTCAAAGCAGATGAGGTTAGTAAAATGAAAAAAAACGGAGAGAATAAAAGTGACGTCGGCGCACTGCTTCAACAAGTTCAGCGGGCCCACGAAACGGAGCTTACCGTCGCAAAGGATGCACAGAAAGAACTGATATTGCGGTTTTCGATATTGATCTCAATCACACTGTGCGTCATTATTTACCTGATCTGGCGCAGTGCCAAAAAAAGTGCGGCGAATTTGCGCGCCGTCACGGAATTGAACAAAGCAATTACCCAAAGCAATATCGTTTTGCAGGATACCGTGAATGCACTGGAACAGGCGGAGGCCGAGAACGAGAACGTTTTGAAAATCGTCGCGCACGACCTGCGAAGCCCGATTGCAGCAATGATATCGGCATCACATATGGTATTCTGGGACCAGATCCCGACCAGCGAACAGCTTGAAATAGTCACCGCTATGCAGCATTCCGGCGAAATGGCGAATAACCTCATCGGCCAGATACTGCAGTCGAGCTCCGATCGTGAAAAAATCTCGAAAAGTGACGCCGCCCTGCAAGAGATCGTACAATCGTGCGTGGATATGCTGAGTCATAAGGCAGGTGAGAAACAGCAAAAGCTTGAATTTCAATATGAGGAAGTGACGGCACCTGTTGACAGGGAAAAAATATGGCGGGTGTTCTGCAACCTGCTCAGCAATGCCATCAAATTTTCGCCCCGCGAAAGCACGATACTTATTCATTTACAGAAACAGGGCGATATGGTCCTGCTGACGGTGAGAGATCACGGCATAGGGATCCCGGACGAGCTGAAAAGTCAGATTTTCCTGCCGTCCAACGAAGCCAGACGGTCCGGCACCGCAGGCGAGCAATCTTTCGGGATAGGCCTTTCTATTTGCAGGCAAATTGTTGAAGGACACGAAGGAAAGATCTGGTTCGAATCGGAAAGCGGCCTCGGCACCGCTTTTTTCGTTGAACTGCCGGCAACTGCAACCATTTGAAAAATCTGCATCATTGAAATGCACATTTCAATCCGGATAACATGTCAGACAGTTTTTGGGAAGCCACCTACCGGCGAAACATCGGAAAAATGATAGGCATTTGCTGTCGGTATACCCAGGACCGGCAAACCGCCGAAGACCTGGCACACGACGCATTTGTAATCGCCATCGACAAGGTTTCGAGCTTTGAGAACAGGGGACCGTTCGAAGCCTGGCTCAGACAGATCGTCGTGAATGTGGCTTTGCAATATTTACGAGCCCAAAAACAACAGGAAAAGCTCGGACAAAATGCCTATCCGGCGATTTACGATCACCATCACGAAGAGAGCCCGGATAACGATCTGAATGCATTTTCGGAGCAGGAATTATTATCAGTAATCGGCCAGCTACCTGAGCACCACAGACTTGTATTTAATTTATATGTCATCGATAATTTTACGCACGCCCAGATTGCAGCGCAGCTTGGCATCAGCGAAGGCACTTCCAAATCGCATTTAGCGAGAGCAAGAAAAAAAATCCGGGTGCTTCTTCATCTGCTTTTAACGAATAATAAGGAGCGAAAGAGAGCATTCCTTTTTATTATTTTCCCGCACCGGATCTGGCATATAGACCAGCTATTTACCGACATTTTAGGGCAGTTTTCCATTCCACCGCGGGCTGAACATTTATTTCATCAAGTCGACCTGAATGGCGCAGCTATCCCAAAATACCAACCTCTTTTTATTCAGAAAAGCACCTATTTAAAGACCGGGGCTCTGGGAATAGCAACCGCTGGTCTATTAGCCGGTATTTCAATATTTTCATTAAATACCAATAACCAAGAGCATGCTGCACCAATCCTATTTGAAAAAGACTCATCCGCAATCAATCTGACCCAGGTTAATGTAAAACAGAAGGCAAATCAAAAAGCGTTATTTCCCGATACCTCGGCTGCCACCATTCCTGAAAATCCCATCATATCTGAAAAACCTAAAAATTTAGAAGAAATGAAAAATCTGAGCACTTTGGGAGGACTTATGCTGGCAGGCCTGACGCTTGACTCTGCCAGATTAATACCGGAATTACCGGTCCGGTTTAAGGCCCAGGACATTACGGAGACGCGGAATGTCAAGCCGGCTGAACAGGAAATTGTAAAGTCTGCGGCCAATCGAAAAGGCAGGCCCCTGTCCGGCACATTCTATGCGTCGGAAATACACTGGTCGGAGAAAAATAATGAATTGTTTTTATTGGGAAAAAATGTAAAAGTTGATTTCAACACACAGAAATTTACCGGTAGCGGGAGGTTTTCCTTTATCAGTCAGTTTGGCTATCTGGTTATCGACGGCAAACCGGTAGAACTGAACGAAACAGTGAAACTTGCAGAAAACAAATATCATTTTCGGGAGTTGCGTGAAGCCGACGGAATCCGGAAATATGGTGACAAAGGAAAAGGCGGAGTTGTGGAAATCGCGCTGGCTGATTAAGCGGTTGATTTACTTTTTTCTGCCTGAAATTTCCGTTTTATAAAAAATGGCGTCCCAAATTCGTGGAGACGCCATTTTTGCATACATTAAAAAATTGACATTCAAGCCAGGTCGAACCTGTCCAGATTCATTACTTTATTCCATGCCGTTACGAAGTCGGTGACAAATTTCTCCTTTGAATCCGAGCTTGCGTACACTTCTGCGATCGCCCGTAGTTCTGCATGAGAGCCAAACACAAGGTCTGCACGGGTTGCAGTCCACTTCGGCTGGCCGGTCGCACGGTCGGTCCCCAGGTAGATCTCCCGGTCCTCTCCCATTGCGTTCCAGGCGGTGTTCATATCCAGCAGGTGAACGAAGAAATCGTTGGTAAGCTGGCCCGGACGTGAAGTAAACACGCCGTTTTTAGAGCCGTCGAAGTTGGCATTCAAAGCCCGCAAACCTCCAACCAAAACGGTCAGTTCCGGCGCAGTCAGTGTAAGTAGCTGAGCCTTATCGATAAGCATTTCTTCGGTGGAAGCTGCGAATCTGCCTTTGTAATTGCGGAAACCGTCGGCAGCAGGTTCCAGATAACCCATTGATTCAACGTCGGTTTGCTCCTGCGATGCATCCATCCGGCCAGGCGTGAAAGGAACGGCAACAAATTGTCCCGCCTCCTGAGCCGCCTTTTCCACACCTGCACAACCTGCCAGTACGATCAGGTCAGCCAGGGAAACTTTCTTTCCGGTCGGCTGCGTGCTATTGAATTCACCCTGAATGCTTTCCAGCGTCCGCAATACCTTTTGCAGCTGTGAAGGATTGTTTACTTTCCAGTCTTTCTGGGGAGCCAGGCGAATACGTGCACCATTGGCGCCTCCACGCTTGTCGGAGCCGCGGAAGGTAGAAGCCGAAGCCCATGCCGTCGTCACCAGTTCTGACACGCTCAATCCGGAAGCCAGGATATTGGATTTCAGTGCAGCAATGTCGTTTTCGTCTATCAATGCATGGTCCACCCCAGGAATAGGATCTTGCCAGATCAGCACTTCCTCCGGTACTTCCGGGCCCAGATAACGTTCTCTCGGCCCCATATCCCGGTGGGTCAGCTTGAACCAGGCCCGTGCAAATGCATCTGCAAATGCGTCGGGGTTTTCCAGAAAGCGACGGGATATTTTCTCATAGGCAGGATCAAATTTCAGGGCCAGATCGGTGGTAAGCATGGTCGGCGCATGTTTTTTGGAACTGTCATACGCGTCGGGAATGATGTTTCCTGCATTTTTCGCAACCCACTGGTGCGCACCGGCTGGACTTTTAGTTAGCTCCCATTCAAATGCAAACAGGTTCTCGAAGAAATTGTTGCTCCATTGTGTAGGTGTTGTAGTCCAGATCACTTCCAATCCGCTCGTAATGGTATCGGCCCCCTTACCTGATCCGTAACTATTACTCCAGCCCAGTCCCTGCAGTTCCACATCCGCGGCTTCGGGTTCTTTGCCTACGTGGTCGGAAGGGGCTGCGCCGTGGGTTTTACCAAAGCTATGTCCGCCTGCAATGAGTGCGACGGTCTCCTCGTCATCCATAGCCATGCGGCCGAACGTATCGCGGATATCCCTTGCGGCAGCGATCGGATCCGGGTTTCCGTCCGGGCCTTCGGGATTTACATAAATCAAGCCCATATGTGCAGCTGCAAGTGGTTTTTCCAGGTTGCGTGTATGGATTCCTTCACCCGGATCTTCATCGGAAGATACGACGCCGTTTCCTTCAACTCCGGCTACGCCTTTTGGATAGCGTTTGTCATTACCGAGCCAGGTTGTTTCTGCACCCCAGTATACGTCCTCGTCAGGCTCCCAGACGTCGGCGCGGCCGCCTGCGAAACCGAATGTTTTAAAGCCCATCGATTCCAGCGCAACGTTTCCTGTGAGGATCAGCAAATCGGCCCAGGAGATTTTATTGCTATATTTTTGTTTGATCGGCCAAAGCAAGCGGCGCGCCTTGTCAAGGCTGACATTGTCGGGCCAGCTGTTGAGCGGGGCAAAACGCTGCTGGCCTGAGCCTGCGCCTCCACGGCCATCGAATACGCGGTAGGTACCAGCGCTATGCCAGGCCATACGAATGAAAAGCGGACCATAATGTCCGAAATCGGCAGGCCACCAGTCCTGCGAATCCGTCATAAGCACATGTAGATCGGCTTTTACGGCTGCCAAATCCAGACTTTTGAATGCTTCCGCATAGTCAAAATCCTCTCCCATCGGATTGGTTTTAGACGAATGCTGGCGCAGAATATTGAGTTTCAACTGATTGGGCCACCAGTCACGGTTCCTGGTGCCGCTGCCCCCTACATTACTTTGCATTGTTCCATTGTGGAACGGGCATTTACTGATGTCGCCTGATTCGTTTTCCATTGTTATGAGTTCATGATTTAACTAATAATAAACTGTATTTCTTACTGAGCAGGTCGGCAAGATATAAGATTGAAAATTATAATCACAATCGATTAATTCTATGGAAGGATAGGTTTGGTCTATTACTTATCTAGCCACGAATGGCCGGAAAAAATCACATTCAGCTAACAATGAGGTAATAGCAGGAACGGATATTTACCGCTATGAAACCTCTGCCTACCATCGGAATTCTATGCTGCACCTGGATTTTCTGGCTGCTGATTTCACAATACCTGCTTTGCGCACGCTACCAGTTCCCTGATCCTGAGCCTTTCGAAGGACCGGTTGTTTACAATCCATACGATTCTGTCAGCCAGCAGGATTGGGTCAAATGCAACTTTCACGCACATGCCCGCGCCTGGAACGGGGTAACCAATGGAAAAGGCAGCGCCAGCGACATCCACTCGGCTTACGACTCGCTGAAATATGGGGTGCATTGCGTATCAAATTACCATCATATCGATACAACCAACGAAGAAGAACGAACTTATCTGCCTGTTTATGAACACGGTTATAATACTACCAAAACCCATCAGCTGGTGTTAGGCAGCTCAAATGTGCAGTGGCTGGACTACCTTCTGCCGCAAACCGTCCACAATAAACAGCATGTGCTTGACAAACTTTACGAATGGAAAACAGTAACTGTACTGAACCATCCCGCTATCAGAAACGGATACACAAAAAACGACCTGGCCCAGCTGGGCAACTACGATTGCATGGAAGTGCTGAGCCCGGCAGCGACTTCTACACAGGAATGGGATGCGGCACTTTCGGCTGGCAGAAAAGTGTTTGTGGTAGGAAATGATGATACGCACGATGTAATTTCCGGGAACAGGCTGGGCAAAATGTGCACGTTCGTAAACAACCCGGCCAAGACTGGATCCGGTGTGCTGGAAGCCTTGCGGGCGGGCCGCAGCTATGGAGTTGCGATGGGCGAAACCCAGCCTATCGACTCTGTGCCTTACCTGCTTTATGTGAAAGTTGAAAAGGATTCTGTGTTCATTAAAGTCAGCGATACAGCCCAAAAAGTGAGTATTTACGGACAAAATGGCAGGACAATAAAAACAGCCCGTGAAACAGACCGTATTGCATTCCTGTTTCGCCGGGACGACCATTATGCGAGGGCCGAATTTCACTTTTCCAATGGTACCGGCATTTATCTTAACCCTGTCTTCTTTACGCCGCGATCGGGTTACCGTGCAGTGAGGCCATATGTCAACCCTGGCGAGACCCTGCTGTTCCGGTTTTCGGGTATTTTGGCTATTTGCTTTTGGCTGGGCATCGTGTGGAGACTTTCCGGCGGGAACGGGCTGCAAGGATTCGGAACCGGACGCCTGGCAATCAAGTGACAGCCGCCTCCACCCGATTGCCAGATACACGGAACGGTTCAATCCGGTACCCGATGTACATTGCTTTTGTTATTCTCGGTTTCAGTGCGCTACGACTTGCCGTCGCCTCGCTCACGAGCCTGGGGAATGATGAAGTCTATTACTTCACTTACGCTGTTCAGCCCGACTGGAACCATTTCGACCATCCGCCGCTGGTCGGCATTTTTATCAGGCTCTTTACCTTCAATCTCCGCTGGACGGATGAGATTGCGCTGAGAATGCCCGCCATAGTCGGCGCGGCAGTCAATACCATGTTGATAGCCCGCTGTGGGCGCATGCTGGCGGATAAAGCTGCCGGCCTGCTCGCTGCCATTTTTTACAATGCCTGCATTTACACCAGTATCATATCAGGGACTTTTATTCTCCCTGACTCAGTACAGCTCACTTTTTGGCTGCTCGCCACACAGGCCGCATTGAATGCGATCAATACCCAATCGACGAAAAATCTGAACTTAAACCTGCTGTTATTCGGGATTTGTACGGGCCTGGCCGTGATGTGCAAAGTGCATGGTATGTTTTTGTGGGCCGGGCTTTTCGGTTTTATTGTTTTAAGGAAACGGAGCTGGCTGAAAAATCCAGTACTCTTCCTCGCTTGCGGGCTTACTGTCCTGATTTCCTCTCCTATTCTATTCTGGAATTTAAGTAACGACTTTATTTCCTGGCAATTCCACAGCGAGCGCGTTGAAATGAACCAGGGCATTCAACTGAAATCATTTCTCGCAAATGTGATCGGGCAGGTTTTATATTTCAATCCCGTCCTGATTTTTATCGCAGTCATGAGCGTTACCGGCATCATCAAACAGTGGCGCAATATCCGGAGTGACAACATTCTGCTGCTACTCGGGATCGGCTGCCCGATTATTCTGGCAACTGCAATGGTATCGCTTTTCCGGCCAACGCTGCCGCACTGGAGCGGCCCCGGGTATCTGGCAATTATGTTGCTTTCGGCAATTTATATAAGCCATTCTGTCTCTGAACAACCGCGTTATATCAACCTCACGAAAGCATCAGTCGCCCTAATATTAGTTGTCTTCGTGGCCGGCACGCTGGTAATCCTGTATTTTCCGGGTGCATTGTCGGATAAAAGTGCCCCGCATACCGGTAAAAACGACGCTACCCTGGATATGTATCACTGGGAGGATCTTCAAGCCGGTTTTGAGATTTTGCGGGATCGCGATATTGCTGATCGTAATATGTCGGCAGCGGCGCCGGTGGTGGTGTATAAATGGTTTCCCGGCGCACATATTTACTATTACGCTGCATACCCGATGAAAATGCGGGTTCGTGCGGTGGGTAAGGTGCATGACCTTCATAAGTTTCAGTGGATGAACGGAATGTCAGCAAATTGCCCCGCCGGAAGTGACGCATACTATATTACCCCTTCCAACGATTTTACCGATCCCCAAACCATTTTCCAGGATCATTTCCGCCGCATTGAAAAGTCAGGCACGGTCACGCAGCGGCGCAGCGGAAAGATCGCCCGGCGCTGGTACGTTTACAGACTAAAAAATGCGTCCCGGCCATTTTAGCTTCAAAATACGCGGGTGAGTTTGCCTTTTCCGCACCCTATGTTAATTAGTTGTTATGATTTTCAGAAGAAATACAACTTAACATTCGGGTAAAATTCGCATAAGTAGTTTTGCCGAAAGTCAAAATACCCGTTACCGTCATGAAAAGAAGGGATTTTTTTACCAATAGCGCCGCAGGTCTGCTCCTCGGCCCGATGTCATTCTCTGGAAAATCTGTCAGCCCGCAGTCGCTACTCAAGACAAAGGACGCTGCGAAAAATATCATATTCATGGTCAGCGACGGCATGAGTACCGGCACGCTTAACATGGCCGACCTGCTCCTGAAACGTAAAGAAGGACGTGAAAGCGCCTGGATGAAGTTATATAGTGAAAAAACCGGGCGACGTGCATTTATGGAAACTTCATCTTCCAGTGCGATCGTCACCGATTCGGCGGCAGGCAGCTCGGCATGGGGCGGCGGCAGGAAAGTCCCGAACGGTAACCTGAATGTAAATGCCGACGGTAGTTTTAATAAGCCTATCCTGCAAAAATTCAAAGAAGCCGGGAAATCGGTAGGTTGCGTAACCTCCGTTACCATTACCCACGCCACTCCCGCAGGTTTTTGTATCAATAATAAATCAAGAGGGGACGAATCGGAGATCGCGGATCAATATCTTGACCAGAAATTTGACGTGATGATGGGCGGAGGCGCAGAATTTTTTACGCCTGAGAAAAGAAAAGACAAAAAAGACCTGTTCGCAGCATACGAAAAGGCGGGTTATCATGTGGCCCGCAGCCTTGCCGGCTTAAAGGCACTGCATGATCTGCAGAAGCCGGTAATGGGTGTGTTTTGTGAAGGCGCACTTCCCTATTCTCTCGATACTTTGGAAGATAGCGATCTTCAAAAAAATGTTCCGTCCCTTGCGGAAATGACCAGGAAAACGCTTGCACTCTTATCGAAAAACCCAAAAGGGTTTGCGGTTCAGATCGAAGGCGGAAAGGTAGACTGGGCTGCACATTCAAACGATTCGGGCGGGCTACTGTATGATCAGATCGCCTTTGACGCCGCGATTGCCGAAGCATTGGAATTTGCAGCCAGGGATAAAGAAACGCTGGTTATCATCACAACGGATCACGGCAATGCCAATCCCGGGCTTTTTGGCGGAGACAAAAAATTTGATCTGCTGCAAAAATTCAGGCATACCAACAATTGGATATTTGGAGGATTGCAGGAAATGCTTTCACCTTCGCAGCTGATTGAGCGCATTGAATTTGCCCAGGGATATGCAATCAGGAAAGAAGAAGCCGAAAAGCTGCTCGGCCTTTTTGGTACTAAAAATGAAAGCGGACTTTACGTGGCCAATAAACCCCTTTCCAAAGAACTTGGGGCGATCCAGACACGCTATACCGGCATTGGCTGGGCAGGAATGGACCATTCTTCGGACTACGTCGAGCTAGCCATGTTCGGGCCCGGCAGTGAAAATCTTAACCCTTTCGTACAAAATACGGAACTGCACAATTTCATGCTCGATGTGACCGGAATTGCCCGCGTCTGACGCTGAAAAATCCCGGATCGGTCTGGAAAGCCGCCTGTATTCCCCGATGCTTCGCGCCCGAAGGGAATGGACTGATTATTTGCGTAAGCCAATATCTCGTGCTAGTTTACGAGACAAACCTATTGTTATGCAAAATCCGGTCGCGTATGTTTTTTCCTAAAATTTACTTCTTCACCATACTGGGCGGCGTCCTGCTCACCGGCTGTAAAGACACGCAGCGCGAAGAGCAACTCGCTGCACGTGAACAGGCTGTTATCCGCATGGAGGCTGAATTTGCGATGAAGGAAGCAGATTACCGGTCGCTTGTAAGCATGCGCGACAGCCTGCTTACCAGAAAGGATACGGTGATTATCCAGGCCTGGCCGGACGCGATGGCGGGAATATGGAACAGCAAGTCGGTGTGCCGCGAATCTACCTGCACCGAATATGTAATCGGAGATCAGCGGTCTAATTTCTGGGAGTTTGTAAGCGATTCAACAGGGCTGTTTACCCGGGTGGTCGACGGCAACAACAAGGTGGTACGCGTTTATACCGCAGAACTTGACAGTACGGGTATCAGGCTGTATTTCAAAAGTGATTCGGCTGCAAGCAAACGGACGGATATCCGGATAGACCTCAGCCAGGTAAATGCCGACTTCTTCAAAGGCACGCAGGCCACGAATATCGACCAGGCATGTAATGCGAAATTTTCCGTGGAGCTTACCCGCACAACCAAACGCTGATCTATGCAGTTTTTAAACATACACATCGGTAGCTTACCGATTGAAGACCCGGTATTGAAATTTCTGCTGGAACTGGTGATCATCCTGAGCGCGCCGCTTTTGCTCAATAAAATAAAAGTACCTCATTTACTCGGCCTGCTGATCGCGGGCGCCCTGGTTGGTCCGAATGGTTTCAACTTGCTGGCGCGGGACAGCAGCGTGGTGGTTACCGGTACCACCGGGCTGCTTTACATTATGTTCCTGGCCGGGCTTGAAATTGACATGGGCGATTTCAAACGGAACAAATGGAAGAGTGTGACTTTCACGGCCTACACATTCGCGATTCCTTTTATCCTCGGTTTTATGGGCGGGTACTACGTCCTGCATTTTTCGATACTGACCTCTGTCCTTTTTGCAAGTTTGTTCTCCTCCCACACACTTATCGCCTATCCGATGGTGAGCAAGCTTGGGATTTCGAAGAACCTTGCGGTCAATATCACGGTAGGCGGCACGATGATCACGGATGTATTGTCGCTTCTGGTACTGGCCGTCTGCGTCGGAATGACCCAGGGTGAGGTCGACAGCGCCTTCTGGACACGGCTTGGTTTATCAGTCATTGCATTCAGCGTGACGGTACTTTTCGTTTTTCCGATTATAGGCAGATGGTTTTTCAAGAAAGTCGACGACAAGATTTCACAATTCATATTCGTGCTTGTGATGATCTATCTGGCGGCTGTACTGGCGGAGCTGGCTGGGATAGAGGCGATTATAGGTGCTTTCTTCGCAGGGCTGGCGCTGAATAAGCTGATCCCCCACTCTTCCGCGATGATGAACCGCGTAGAGTTTGTCGGGAACGCTATTTTCATTCCTTTTTTCCTGATCAGCGTCGGAATGCTGATCGATTTTAGTGTTTTCTTCAAAAGCCTTGAAACGCTGGGAGTAGCGGCGGTTATGCTCGTTGCTTCCATCGGCGGAAAATATCTTGCCGCTATTTTTACCCAAAAAACCTTCCGGCTGACCAAAGATGAAGGGATGCTTATATTCGGAATGAGCTCTGCTTCTGCTGCGGCCACACTCGCCGCTGTAATGGTTGGTTACAATATCATTGTGTCGGAAACGGCAAATGGAGAATCGGTCAGGCTGCTGAGCGAGCATGTTTTGAATGGTAGTATCCTTCTGATTTTAATATCCTGCACGGTTTCTTCCTTCGTGTCGATGTCGAGTGCGCAGCGGATCGCTGAATCCGACAAAGAAGATACCGCTTCGGGCATAAACCGTGAAAACGAGAACATTTTGCTGGCCGTTAATTACGAAGAAACCGTCGAAAAGCTGGTTAACCTCAGCCTGCTCGTCAAGGGAAAAAGTGACGACAACCGGCTTCTTGCGCTCAATGTCATCAATGATACCAAAAATGAATCGTCTGTAAAAAATGCTAAAAAGACATTGCACATTGCCGTAGACACAGGCGCTGCTGCGGATGTGGAAGTGCTTCCGCTCACGAGGTATGACAATGACGTTTCCACGGGTATCAGCAACGTGATCAAGGAACAAAATATTACCGACCTCATCATCGGGTTGCAGCCCGACAAAGGCTTCACCCCTTCTTTTGTATATAACCTCTACAACGGTTATCTCCAGAATGACAACGTAAACACCCTGATCTACCATGCCGGCCAGCCTATTTCCACCGTAAAAAGGTATGTGGTACTGATCCCGCCAAAAGCTGAAAGGGAAGCCGGTTTTTTCAGTGCATTGCTGCGTGTGTGGAACATTGCCAAAAATTCGGGCGCTGAGATGAGCTTCTATTCCAACCGGCCGGTTATTGACATTCTGAAAAAAGTAGTCAATAAATCCAGCATCGAACTAAGCCTGAACACCATCGACAACTGGCAGGAAGCCGAGCAGGCTGCAACTGACCTGCGCGACGACGAGGGCCTCATCGTATTCATGGCCAAGCGTGGAATGGCCTCCTATTTTCCGCAGATGGGATTCATTCCGGAATTTTTAAACCAGTATGTGAAGGAAAACAACTTCCTTTTGATCTATCCGTTCCGTGACGACCACCCGGACCAGATTGAAAGGAGATCCGTGAGTAATCATGATGACTTTGTGGAGATCGGCCAGATGATCAGTAAAGTTTTTTCACGGTAGGACAAGCCAACACACTCACCCCTGCAGGTTAAAAGCAATACGCCTGATCTGCTGTTTTTCGGTGGGGCAAAAAACCGCCAGTTGATAATGGCTGCCCGGTGTAAGCGTACTGCCTAAACTATTATACATAAATATCCCTTTCTTGAAGTAATCACCGGTCCTGAGCATATTAACCCTCCCATTTTTGACCGGATCGGCGACGAACAGGTACATATTTGTCTCGTTGTATACAACCAGATAAGTGCCTTCAAAATGGTTGGGCGGAGACGGATATTCATCTGTGTGGATAGAAACACATTTGTCGTTCGGGCCGTCGCATTCCTCGTTTGCGGAAACTTTAACATTTTGCAGTACCGGCGCATTCCGTATCGCTTCAAGCGTCAGCTGTGGGAAAACGGTTTTAAAAGCATATACGGGCTTGCTTTTTCGGCTGATGGAATCGCTGAGTATTTTGCTCGCGCCCTCATAATAGCTGGTGTTCCGGTAAATGACCCAGTGACCATTTTTGTTATAATTAAATAACCCCGAAACCATATACGATTTGTAGTTGGACAGCTTGTCGTAGCTTGTATAATAATTAAACAGCAGCAACAGCAGGCTTGCAGCGCCAAACGATAAACCGACTAACCGTTTTTTTCGGAAATGGATCAGGCAGCCGCAATAGGCGAGTATCCAGAATACCATCGAATATATTTTATAGCGGCTCGATAATGTCGTCATTACGGCTCCCAGAGTCCGGGAATATGCCATCGCCAGCGAAGTAATCAGGATGAATGCTGCCATTCCCAACCACGCCACTTTCAACTTTTTCAGCGCGGGATCTTCTGTACTTTTTTTGATTAAAAAAAGAAAGCAACCGCCACAAACAGCCAGAAGCAGACACAGGCCAAGAAGCAACGCGGGGATATTGGCTGCGACGAGTGGCGCATTTGAGTTTTCGCTGTAATCCAGGATACCACCGACAAAAGCCAGCATATTATAAACCAGGTACAACGGTTCCTGAAAGTGATTGGAGATGGAAAATGCTTTTGTACTGCTGTGGGCCTCGAAGTCCCGGAAATAGAGGATGATCGCGACAAGCCCTGTCAGGCCCCATACAGCCGCTGTCCTGAACATTCGCTGATAAATCAATACCGCAAGACCTGCGGCAAATGCAAACATTCCGTTGCCGAACGAATAAGTGGCAAGGAGTGCAGCCAGAAGCGGAAGTATCAGACTGAGCTTATTAGTATTTGAATAAACAATCAGATACACTGTCAGCAAACCCAGGAAGCCAACCGGCATGTAAACGGTGCTGGCACCTGCCCATAAATTGGCCTCATAAGTCACCGGACTGAATAATGTAAGCACGACCGGAATGAGGTAATACAGCGAAACGCCCGTTTTTTTAATCATTTTCCAGAAAAGCACTGTAAACCCAACGAGTGTGAGGTTACCGATCAGGACTATGACGACAAAATTGACCTGACTCGTCAACCAATAGGAAAGCAAAGCCGTAAAGCGGGAATAGACAATACGGTGCTCAACCCACTGGTCGATTAGGAGATGGAGGCGCTCTGCAAATGTCTTCGCGTCCTGAAATTCCTGGGTGAAAAGCAACAGACAATAAAGATCATCCCCGTTCGGGACATTCACGGCATTGCGGAAAATGAGAGCAAAAAAGGCGACAATTAACGCACTACAAACAACGAAAGGTAAGGCGGAACGCGAAGTCATTTTTAATATTTATCCAAACCGGTAATGAGTGGGAAGGTGTAGGTAAAAAGGCCCACCCACCTGAGTTTGAATTGAAGAAAGCTGCATCGAATGAGAATAGTATATCTGTCGTAAAACTATTTGCTTTATAGATGAAATCCTACATACCGGAACAGTTTTATGATGCATAAGCAAGCTCATTATATACCGTGTAATTTTATTTCGCAGAAACTTTCCTTTTTTTTACAATGGCCCGAAGCGCTATAATCTGGTGCATTGAGGACAAACGATGCTGATCACCTTTAACAACCAAACCCATATCCGGATGCGCAATACGATTTTACTTTTCTTTCTTGCCAACTGTTTTGCAGTGCCATATGCACATGCACAAAAACCGCGTATGATGTTCGGCGACACGACCGGCACCGGTATCCCCTACTCCAAAGACCCGGTCGTGGTTAATTTCAAGGGCAAATACCTGATGTATTTTTCAATCCGAAAATTCCCCGAACGCGACAAGCCCATGTCGGGATGGGCGATCGGGATTGCGGAAAGCCGGAACCTTACCGATTGGAAGAAGATAGGAGAAATTTTGCCGGAAGCTGAATATGAAAAGAAAGGTCTATGCGCCCCCGGGGCACTTTTGAAGGACGGAAAGGTGCATTTGTTCTACCAAACCTATGGCAACGGCCCCAAAGATGCCATTTGCCATGCTACATCCGAAGACGGCATTCATTTCACACGGAACAAGACAAACCCAATTTTTCGTCCGGCCGGAGACTGGAACAATGGCCGTGCGATAGATGCCGAAGTTTACTTCTACAAGAATAAATACTTCCTGTACTTCGCCACGCGGGACCCGGAGGGCAAGATACAAATGCAGGGTGTCGCAACAGCCCCCGCGGGCAGCAACTTTGACAAACAAGACTGGACTCAGGCAACCGCTCAGCCGATCCTGAAACCGGAACTTCCCTGGGAAGGCGAATGCGTGGAGGGCGCTTCCGTCATCGGACGTAACGGAAAGCTTTATATGTTTTATGCCGGCGCTTACAACAACTGGCCGCAACAAATAGGCCTTGCTGTAAGCGAGGATGGGATTAAGTGGGAAAGAGCAACGGACATTCCATTTCTGCCAAACGGAAAACCGGGTGAATGGAACAGCAGCGAATCGGGTCACCCGTGCATTTTTGAGGATACCGACGGCAAAACTTATCTGTTTTACCAGGGAAACCCGGACAAAGGCAAAAGCTGGCTGCTGTCGAATGTCGAAATAGGCTGGAACGCAAAGGGGCCTTATATCAAACAGGATTAACCGGTTGAGTTCTGAATAACGGGAACCCCGCGCCGCGCATATGAGTAAATAAGCAGACTGATTGTATTTATATGTAAAATAATTATATATAAAATATGCTCAACTTCGATAAAGCCTGCATTTCACTGTCCATTTTATTTATATCGCTTTTACATCCGCTTTCAAGCATTGCCCAGCGCAGTTCAGTGAACTGGATCGATGCGCACGCGAAACCACTTTCGTCCGATTCCGCTGCCACCGAGCGTGACTTTTTATTTTTATCCGAAAAATTGAAAGGAAAAACGATAGTCGGATTGGGGGAAGCATCACACGGTACGCAGGAATTCTTTTTGCAAAAACGCAGGATTATTCAGTACCTCGTAACCCATGAGGATTTCCGGACCATCGCGTTCGAATCTGCGGCGAACTATATTGAACCAATCAACCGCTATATTCAATCAGGTGAAGGAAACCTGAAAAGTATGCTGGCTGGCATGGGGTTATATAACGCGAGCGAAATCTTCAAACTCTGCCAGTGGCTGATGCAGTATAATGCATCCAGGCCGGCTTCCGGGAAGGTCACGTTGATCGGGTTTGATGACGAAGCATTCTGGGGCGATCCATTGGGGCGGGATGAGCTGATGGCAGGAAAGTTTATAGCGGCACAAAAAGCGAATCGGCAGAAAAGCATTCTCTGGTCCCATAATCTGCATCTCGCGAAAGACACAACAATGGCACAGTACAAAGGAATGGGCTTTCACCTCAAAGCGCACTATGGCACTCTGTATTACGCTCTCGGCTTCGATACATTTACCGGAAGTGTACATGTGCTGAACGACGGACTGTTTGAAAGTCACGAATTTGCAGGAGACGAAAACACTTATTCGGCGTTGTTCAGTAAGTCGAAGTTTGAATCTTTTTTCATCGACTTCACGGCAGCCCCTGAATCTTTCAAGTCGGCTAACTACATTACCAATATCTATTCCAACTGGCAGGAACGGCGCATGCTACCGATTATCCCCGGCGCTGATTTTGACGGGCTGATTTTTATAAGGCAGACAACCGCTTCAAAACTTTAATCTTTCTATGCGCATCCTGTTCGTTTTACTCAGTGTTCTCGTAGTTTCAAAACTCTGTGCGCAAACGTCAAAATTGACGGTTTCTGAGAAGATCAGGCTGGTTGAGAGTTCGCTGCTACCTGCAATTGTGATGGAGGGGGAAACGATTCCCTACATGAGCATCACCGATCGCATGAAGCAACTTGACGTTTCAGGACTTGGACTGGCTATTATTAAGGACGGGCGAATAGAATGGGCCAAAAGCTACGGCATTGCGGATCGTCAATCAGGCCGCGCGGTAAATGAACACACTTTGTTCCAGGCTGCCTCGGTTAGTAAGCCAGTCACCGCATTGGCTGTTCTGCATTGGGTTGAAAAAGGCAAATTCGAGCTGGATACGGATATTAACCACTACCTGAAAAACTGGAAAGTACCTGAAAACGAATTTACCAAAACTGAAAAAGTAACCCTGCGACGATTGCTAAGTCACGAAGCAGGAATTACCGTGCATGGATTCCGGGGATACTCAGTATCCGATTCCGTGCCCACGTTATCGCAGGTTCTTCGGGGAGAAAAGCCGGCCAATTCCCGCCCGATCGTGCCGGATACTATTCCGGGAAGTATATTTCGCTACTCAGGCGGCGGTTATACGATCATACAGCAGGCATTGACCGATCAACTTGGTAAAGCGTTTCCCGATATCATGCAGGAAACAGTATTTGACAGGATTGGCATGAAAAACAGCACGTTCGGTCAGCCGGTCCCAGCTAAATTCCGGAGCAATGCTGCAACCGGATACAGAGCCAATGGGAAGGAGATAGACGGAAACTGGCATACCTATCCTGAATTGGCCGCCGCGGGTTTGTGGACTACGCCGACCGACCTGGCCCGGTATGTGATCGAGATACAACAATCTTTAAAAGGAAAATCAAACCGCATTATCTCGCGGGAAACTGCCAGCACAATGGTAACCAATCCGTCGCACCCCTACGGGCTTGGCCCTATGCTGATAAGCCAGGACGATTCCCTGGTTTTCATTCACGGCGGCAGCAATGAGGGTTTCCGCTGCATTTACATCGCGGAGGCAACAACAGGCAACGGAGCGGTGATCATGACCAATTCGGATAATGACTTTACGCTGATTTACGACATCGTCAGGAGTATTGCGAAAGTTTATAACTGGTTTTTCTATAAATCCGGCAAAATCAGCAGGTTTGACTTAAATAACGACCAGCTCGCGCGCCTTACCGGTACATACAATATGCCCGGTTATACTTTTGAACTCGTTCAAAATAATGGATTGCTGCATTTAAAGCCACATTGGGAAAAGCCTGTCATGGAGCTTTTACCAAAAAGTCTCACTCAATTTACGGACCGCGACGGGCGGTACGACGTAGAGTTTGTGTATGACAATTCCGGAAAAGTAAAAGCAGCGAAAGTTTTTGGCGACACGTTTGAAAAAACCGACCAATAGCACCGGCAACTGCACTATTTCAAATTTCACGTAGAATAAATTTTACCGTTTACTAAGTTTTTTCCTATAATTTATAGGATATGACTAATATTGGGCTACGACATTATCCTGACCTCAACTTTCTGGCCCTATGAATACACGTTTTACCCCCTATACACTTCTTCGCAACAATATCTCAGCTTCTTCCTGAGCCCCGGCAGCCTATTCCGGCCCGGTCTTTCAATACTATTTTGTCACACACGCACTTTGCACCAATCCCGCTGATTGCCAGCCGGGAGCTGGTGCTATTCATCAATCCGTTCATCCTTTAACCAATTTCTACATGGCAGAACCATTTCTATCTGAAATCCGAATGGTAAGTTTCAATTTCCCTCCGAAAGGCTGGGCACTTGCCAACGGACAACTTCTCCCTATCAATCAAAATCAGGCGCTTTTTTCGCTGCTGGGCACTACTTATGGTGGCAACGGCCAGACCAACTTCGCTTTACCGGATTTCCGCGGCCGAGTTCCTGTTCATATGGGCAACGGACACACGCTTGGTGAGCGGGCAGGCCAGGAAGCGCATACCATTACGATGCAGGAGACGCCTCAGCATAACCATGTTGTCACGGCAGTGGATTCCGGCCCTTCGGGTTCAAATGACCCTACGACCTCCTATCTGGCCAACAGTACACCCAACAACTTCTATTCCACCGTCGCAGGCGCTCTTACGTCAGTCAACGCCGCGACTGTTTCGAATGTTGGTGGAAGCCAGCCGCACAACAACCTGCAACCGTTCCTGGTGATAAATTTCTGTATTGCATTGCAAGGTATTTTCCCAAGCCAGAACTAGCGTTTCCGGGTAATTCTTTCCATTTAAATCAAAACAAACCACAAAATATATGGGACAACCTTATGTGGGAGAGATCAGAATGTTTGCAGGCACTTTCGCCCCGAATGGGTGGCAACTTTGCCAGGGCCAGACACTCCCAATATCTGAGAATGAAGTGCTTTTCCAATTGATAGGAACCACTTATGGCGGCGACGGAGAGGAAACTTTCCGGCTGCCCGATCTCCAGGGACGCCTGCCGGTCCATATGGGCCAACTTTCGGGCGGAAGTAATTACGTCATCGGAGAATCCTCGGGAACCGAAGAGGTCACTCTGACAACCCAGCAGATCCCAGTGCATACTCATGCTTTTCAAGCCTCCAGTAACCTTGCCGACGCGGCGAGCCCAAAAGATGCCGTGATCGGGACATCGACGACGACAAACGGATTCATAGCGAGCATACCCAGCCAGCCCATGGCGGCGGATATCCTCCCGGTCGGCGGTAGCCAGCCGCATTCCAACTTGCAGCCTTATTTGTGCGTAAACTTTATCATATCCATGTTCGGGATATTTCCATCGCCAACCTAGACGCTCCCGGCAGGCAATTGTAGAACCTTAAAACCCATTCAACCAACATGGCAGATCAATTTTTAGCAGAGATAAGAATATTTCCGTTTAATTTCCCTCCCGTCGGCTGGGCATTTTGTGACGGACAACTCATGCCCATTTCACAAAACACCGCATTGTTTTCATTGCTGGGGACCTATTATGGCGGTGACGGCAAATCCACGTTTGCGCTGCCCGATCTTCAGGGTTCATCGCCCATGCAACCCGGCCAGGGGCCCGGCCTTTCGGAGCACTTTCTCGGAGAACAATCCGGCACCGAAAATGTGACATTGCTTCAAAGCGAAATGCCCAACCATACCCACGTGATGAACGCGGCGCCCGAAGCTGCGGAAATCAAGACGCCAACAAACGCGGCGCTTGGATTTTCCACGCAGGGGAATATTTATGCCAGCACGTCTCCCAACGCCCAGATGAACTTCCAGGCACTGTCGGTCTACGGAGGTAGTTTGCCACATAACAACATGATGCCTTATCTAACGGTGAATTTCTGCATCGCGTTACAAGGCATTTTCCCACAGCGCCCCTGACAGGCACTGATTGGCATCGTTTATAATTTTCTGATTATCAATACAAATGAAGCTTACGAATACCGCTCTTGCACTAAGGCCGATTACGCCAAAAGACTTGCCTTTCCTGATGGAAATTTATGCGAGTACAAGGGAAGCAGAAATGGAAAGAGTCCCGTTCTGGACGGATCTCATGAAAAAGGAATTCCTGGCAAGCCAGTTCAGGGCACAACACGAATACTATCAGAAAAACTATATCGGTGCCTGTTTCTGGGTTATTGAACTTGAAAACAAGATCATCGGGAGACTTTATCTCGATGAAAATTTCCAGGGTAAGGGTATGCGGATCGTTGATATCAGTATCCTGCCCACATACCGGAACCGCGGATTGGGCCAGGGTATTTTTAAAGATCTCATGAAAAGGTCAGCGGAACTAAATATACCACTTACTATTCATGTAGAAGCCTTTAATCCGGCCAAGAATCTGTATACCCGCCTTGGATTTAAAACAATCAGTGAAACTAACGGAATTTATCATTTAATGGAATGGAAGCATACGATTTAAGCCAGCTTACTGCAGCAGAATTTCAATCGCGAAAGGGCGACCCCGTGGTTATCCATTTTGCTCCAAATTTTTCGCTGCCATCCACCATTCTCGGAGCCACCGAGCTGAATGGCTATTCTCCTCTTGAGCGGAACTCGTTTTCAGTAGAGTTTCAGACCAATGGGGATCACAGGGTCATTGAACAGGGGATTTACAGGGTCGTTCAACAAGACGATAAATACCTCGACATTTTTTTAGTTCCGATAGCTCAGGACCCGCTGGGCACGCGCTACGAAGCAGTTTTTTCTTAACCAGGACCGTGAAATTTAACATTAGAACTATGACTCAGAACTTTCTCTTCAAACTCCAACCATGAAAAACATCTACTTCTATCTGGCAGGCATCGTCCTGCTGATGTCGGGGACCGAAATGGTCAGCAAGCGTAGCGGCGATACGCCAACTTCCCATGAGTGGGTGGCGAAACCGCAAAGCAACTCCGACAAAAAATCACAGGAAAAAGTGCCTTTTACACGTGTGCGCAAAAATTCCCGCGCCAAAGCATTGCTCGCACCCAGTATCAGTGCCACCAACACTTATGCCGTCACAAGTGGCGGAGCCACAGCCGGCGGCGAACTGGAATATACAGTTGTGATCACAAACGGCGGACCGGATCCTGCCACAGGAACTACCTTTACTGAAACGATCGACATTCATACCACACTGGTACCAGGGTCTGTAACAGCAAGCCCTATTGCGGTGAATGACAGCTACTCCACAATCGGGAACGTCGGAATTGATATCGCCGACGCCCAGGGCCTTTTTGCTAACGACGTGAGCCCTATGAATACTCCGCTGAGCCTGAGCGGTTCCACCACCATCACGAGTGCCAATGGCGGAACAGCAACCGTTACAGCGGCTAACGGCGCGTTCACTTACGAACCTGCGGCGGGTTTTACAGGAACCGACACATTCACATATACAATCCAGAACGGATCAGGCATGACTTCATCCGCCACGGTAAGCATTTCAGTAACCGGTGCCATCTGGTTTATCAAAGACGGCGCGCCCGGCGGCGGCACAGGAACGCTCGCACAGCCCTTCAATAACCTGAACGCATTCCAGGGCATCAACAACGGAGCAGGTAATAATGCGAAAGACGGACATTTCATATTTATTTACAGCGGCAATTACGACGGCGGTATTACAGTCCGTAACAACCAGAAAGTGTTCGGGCAGGGAGCCAGCTCGTCGCTACTAACGCTGACGGGTCTTTCCGCGCCAAGCGGTAGCAATCTGCTACCGACGACCGGAGGCACCCGTCCTGCGCTCACCAACAGTGCCGGTAGTGTGTTCACATTGTCGGGTGTAGCCACAGTTCAGGGACTCAACATCGGTAATAGTTCAGGCGCGAAGTTGTTCAGCAGCGCTGCCGGCTTATTCACAGCAAGTGAAATCGACCTGAGCGGCACCGGCTCCGCGATTAATATTTCAAACAAACAGCTGGCTGCTACTTTCGGCCAGGTGTCGTCTACCGTTTCCAGCGGCTCGACCAGCCCGATCAAGCTTTCGAATGTTACCGGTAACCTTACAATCAGTTCCGGAACCCTGACAGCGAACAACAGTACCAATATACCGGCGCTTGACATTGCGGGTGGGATTGCCCTTGCCGTCAATCTCACAGCCGTGAACGCGAACGGAGGGAACAAAGGGATGATCATTTCCGGCACCACCGGCACCTTCCAGGTCTCCGGTAACGGTACGACGGCCGGAAGCGGCGGAACGATCCAGAATATTAGTCAACGGGGCATAGAGCTGCTGAGTACCACCGGTATTACCCTCAAAAACATGAACCTGGTGAACGCCAATCAAAATGACGGTACCGCACCATCCGGCACTTCCTCCGACATGAATAACCTGAATGCTAATGCAGCGGTATATGCGCTCAATACCAATGGTCTGACAATGGACCGCGTTGCCATCAGCGGAACCGTGGCCCAGGAAGGCATTAACCTTCGGGGTTGCAGCAATTTCAATTTCACCAATGGTTCTATCGGCTCATCAGGATCGCCCACCATTTCCGTTGAAGGCTGTATTTTCGCCGTAAACACTGGCGGTACCAACACGATCACCAATTCAACTTTCACCGATCCGGGAGGCCGTGCTGTATATTTCGCCAATTTCAGCACTAACATGACCTTGCTGACTGTCGATAACTCCACATTCCAGGATGCCGACGGCGCTTCCGGCCTGCAAGTTGTCGGTTACGGTACGTCCACTATGAAAGTGAGAATTCAGAACAACTCTAGATTCCTGAACTGCCGGACAGCCGGTGCTGAGGTCTATGCCAATGACAACTCGGTGATAACGGCCAGCATGGTCAACTTGACGGTAGACCCTGGCGCTGGTGTGGGCAGGGGGCTTGATGTCGCCGCAGCTAATAATGCCACGATGTACTTCAATATCGAAGGCAATAACGTCAAACACCACAGTGGTATCGGGATCAACTCGTTTGCGTCCGGAAATGGCCGTATCGAGGGATACATCCTAAACAATACAACAGAAAACCTCGCCGGGTCTTCCGCAGTATCCGGTATCGTCAGTTCGGTAGAGGGGGTTACACCTGGTGCCAACCAACCGGAGGCTGTCGTTGTAATAGAGGGCAATATTGTTAAAAGTGTGCTTAACATCCATGGCATTTCTACAAGCGCGCTTAGTACCGGGGGCGCCGAAAGCAGCTTTACAATTAAAAACAACGATATCCAGGTTACGGGGCCTATCGCGTGGTATGGTATCGACGTACTTGCACCCGGCCTGGGCGTGGCACCGCTCAATACCGCTACAATTTGCAGCAATGTGAGTGGTAACGCGGTCACGTTGTCAGCTCCTGGCAACTTTGCCTATCGCGCCAGAACCGGCAATCCCGGTACGACAATACGCTCACAGGGTACCGGTAGCTCCATTGTGGACGTATGGAATAACGGAGGCAATACTCCATTGAACAGGGCTTTTCCTGCTGGAGTAGGGACCTTTACCTTCGGGGCAACCTGTCCAACGCCGGGTGCCATCTCTTTCCGTGAAGGCGCAGCAGAAGTTCTGGCGGAAAAAGAATCTGTTGAAAGCGGCACCGTTGAACCTGTAACCGCCCCTGGCAAAGAACCACAATCTGTGGTTGCAACCGCAACACCTGTTACCGAACCCATTACCAAAGAAGTAACTGAACCCGTTTCTCCAAGCCCGGCCAGAACCGAGGCTCCACTGGCTGGTGAAACCGTGACTGTTAATGGTGCCGGAAGCGGCTTTACGCTGGCAAACGGTAAGAGCACAACCATTAAATTCAGGGTCACCATTAACAATGACATTCCGGCATCGGTTTGCCAGCTTTCTACACAGGGTACTGTTTCGGGGAGTAATTTTGCCAGCGTCCTGACTGACGATCCTGGCGCAGCCGGGGCGGACAATCCGACTGTTACTAATGTTACCTCGACCCCGGTGATCACCTTCTGCCCTGGCGATCAGACGGTATCACCTGACGCAGGTACTTGTACTTCCACGCAAACCCTAGCGGCGACCGCAGATGCATGTCCGGCGGCAACCATTAGTTATACTGTCGACGGAAACCCGATTACTTTCCCCTATGCTTTCCCCGCAGGTGCAACCACAGTAATGGCAACAGCATCAAACGGCGTCGGAACGCCCCTTACCTGTGCATTCACGGTGACTGTCACCCCTACCCCGGCACCACCTATCACGGATGAGCCTGATGCAGAGACCATTTGCGCCGGCGCAGGTATTTCGTTTACCGTAGCTTCTTCTCAGGCAGGTGTTACCTATCAATGGCAGAAAAAGCCTGCGGCTGGCGTGTTTGAGGATATTACGGTTGGAACAAACCCAACTGCCGATGACGCGACGCTGACACTCACCAACGTGCCTGCTGCCGATAATCAGTCGGAATACCGCTGCATTATTTCAAACCCATGTAACAACAGCACATCAGCCGCTGCGGTGTTAACTGTTAATGAGATCACCACTTCTTCTTTAACAGGAACAACTACTGTCAATCAGGGAGCCGCGGCGCCGCTAGTTACTTTTGAAGCAACGGGTGGTACGCTGCCTTATACGTTTACCTACAAGATCAACAACGGAACAAACCTGACCGTAACCACGACTGGAGTTAACACTTCCGCAACGGTCAGCCAGCCAACGGACGCAATTGGCGTTTTTACGTATGAACTCGTAAGTGTAACGGATGCACGGTCCTGCTCTCTGACACCTCCTTCTGCGCAGACCGCCACCGTGACCGTTGCTTCCGACCTCACTGCGACCATTTCGGGTACTGCAAATGCTTGCGAGGATGCAACAGAGCCAGTAATTACGTTTACGGCTGTCAATGGAATTGCGCCGTTCACATTTACCTACAAGATCAACGGAGGGGGTGATCTGACGGTGTCCACAACGGGTGTCAATACGACCGCTACTGTGAATGCGCCCACATCGGCTACCGGCACATTCATTTACTCGCTGACAAACGTCAGCGGCGCTGGTGGTGCCACTACTCCGGTCGCAGGGCAAACTGCAACGATCACAATAAACGAGGTTCCGACAATAGCCCTCACTGGTGACGAATACGCCTGCGCGAGCGACCGGAATACTTATACGGTTTTCTTCACGGCCTCGCCGGGCGCGGTGGTTACTTCGGATAAGGGTGTTGTTAGCGGCAATACCGTTACAGGGATCCCGAGCAAGGAAACAGCCACACTGACCGCCACGCTTGGAACGTGCTCTAGCGATCTGCCCGTTTTCAAAGACTGCTCACTGCCGGTAACCCTGATCGACTTCAAGGGTTCCAACGTTGAAAACACCGCTGTTCTGAAATGGAGCACCGCGGAAGAAACAAAAAGTGACCGGTTCGATATTCAGCGCAGTACTGACGGCAAAAACTGGCAAACAGTTGGCACTGAAAAATCACACGGTGAAAGCTATTCGATGATTTCTTATTCTTTTGTCGACAAAAAACCTGTCGGCGGAGATAATTTTTACCGCCTCAAAATGGTCGACCTGGATAAGACATTTGCTTACAGCAAGGTGATTAATGTACGGTTCGCTAACGAAGTCCTGAAGTCGGAATTTTACCCGAACCCCGTTTCGGATGTGCTGACTCTGTCGAGTACCAGCTGGAACCAGGTGCAATCGGTGGAAATCCACAATATGAATGGAACTTCGGTTTATCGTTCCGGTAAAACGGTATCGAAAACCGTTTCGGTGAAAGATCTGCCTGTTGGCATCTATATTCTTACAATTACCCATTCGAATGGTGAAATTGTAAATCGCAAGGTGCTGATCAACCGTTAAAAAGCTGAACGCCTTGTTTTAATACCAGGCGAATCGACTAAAATAAAAACAGGTAGCAGGGGAAGAAACTTTTCTCCTGCTACCTGTTTTCTCATTTCTGGCTGAAAACATTCATATTCCAAACTATTCGTTCAGAAACCGACGCACCGAGCCCAGATATCCTAATTATCAATCAAGCAATGTCGCAAAGCTTTTGAGTGAATTAATCTTTTGGAACATCGTTGACTTGACGAGTTCCATGAGGTCTGGGGGAAGTCTTTGTAATCTTTGACCCTGCCAATCCCGCTCGTCCGCTACCGATCTGCCTGCACGCTGAACAGCCAGCAATCCATATATTGCCCCTCCCAAAGAATGATCTGCCATGTGGGCGGTGGCGACTGTCTGGCCAATAGCACGGGCGATCGCTATTGACGTTGGGTCTGACAACTCACGCGCCACAGCGTGTGCTCCCAGGGAAGCCTTCATTGCTACTCCGGTCCCGACTATACCCTCTTCCCAATTTTGGGCAACCTGCAAAGCATGGATCAGGCGATCGTCGATCGGACTCTTCATAAGTGGCAGAACATGCTGACAACATTCCCTTGCCCACCACATCAAATGGCGATGGTGTTCTTTTGTGAGGATACCGCCTCTGTGCACGGCAACAAAACGTTTATCCCGCATCATTTCATCGTTTGTTCACTGCCAAATTTAACTATTAATCGTTCTTATCACCGCGGCCCCTTTGCCGATTTCCTTCTGCGGCATACCGTTGATAGCTGCCCCTATACCCCGCGAAACCATCAGCTCAAATTTTGCGATATGCTCGTCCATTCCTGTCTTCAGTTTTGTGAAACAGCAACTCACTGGTAAAGTTTTTTTGTAGTTGACTTATGACCAGGGAATGGCAACCGCTCGATGAGCCAGTGTGGGGACAATGAGGGTTGTTTTTCAGGATAATTGCAGAAGCTACCGCTGGATATAATCTGCGGTATTTTGGGACAAATTAAAAATAGTATGTCAAGGCAGATCTACAATAAAACCATTAAAATTGATGGAATTGATCTTTTCTACCGGGAAGCCGGGGATGAAAAGAACCCATCCCTACTGCTACTCCATGGATTCCCTACCTCGTCGGTAGCTTTCAAGAATCTGATGATTGCGATGTCCGATCAGTATCATCTTGTCGCTCCGGATTACCCGGGTTTTGGGTTTAGTGAATTTCCCGTGCCAGATAGTTTTGAGTATACATTTGGGAACATTTCAGCTTTAATAAACAAATTCACAGAAGCAATCAGCTTAGATAAATTCTTTATTTACCTCCATGATTACGGTGCACCGATCGGGCTTCAGTTGTGCGTAAATCATCCTGAAAAAATTACCGGTATAATCGTGCAAAGTGGCAATGCACACCGGGAAGGTATGGGGCCGGAATGGGACGAATATATTGACTATTGGTACAACCCGACAAGCGAAAAAAAGAAAAAGCTCATCCAATTCTTAAGTGTGGAAGGTATAAAAAATCAATACTTTGGTGGACTTCCCGAAGAAGTATTGTCCCGGGTCAGTCCGGAATTGTGGATGCTGGACTGGGACTTTCTGAAACGTCCGGGTAATATCGAAAAGCAGTTTGAATTGAATTGTGATTTCAAAACCCATCTGGAAATGTTTCCTGTTTACCAGGAGTATTTCCGTAAGCACCAACCACCGGCCCTTGTCATTTGGGGGAAATACGAGCTATTTTTTTCAGTGAAAGAAGTTCCCTGCTACAAGCGAAACCTGCCCGCAGCACAAATCCATGTTTTAGACGGAGGACACGATGTCCTGGATACTCATTTTGATGAGGTGCTGAGACTGATAACAAATTTTGTAAGTGAGCAAAGTGCCCGGGCCAAATCCAGGTGATCAGATTGCCATTGGTTGAGCTATCGGGCTTTCCTTAACATGGGCCTTAAAACCGGTGAGCTGCCCGACTGAATTTCGCCGATAACCTCGAACCCGTGACGCTCATACAGCGGAATATTTCTGGGATTTGAAGATTCGAGATATGCGATTAACCCGTCCCGGTCAACGGCCTTGAGTCCTTCGATTAGCAGTGCAGAGCCTATTCCCTCTCCCTGGTGCGCCGGATCAACACCTATCATTGGTAAATACCAGTGCGGTTTTGTTGGATGGAATTTTTCCATTTGCTCAAAAATCCCGTGCATATCTTCTTTAATATCGTCACCGGTGTTCTCTTCGAACAACCTGGATAACGATTCTTCGTCGGATACTGCACCCGGCGGCAACCATAAGGCAGCACCTGTAAAACCATCAGCAATATATGCAGTGCCCTTCCCGAACGCGTTACCGCCGAAAGCTTTCGCTATCGAAGAGAAAATCGCCAAGTATTTTGCCGGGTCCGGCAGGGACCATCGGGCCATCGGATCAGTGCTGAATGCCAATGTTAATACGCCAATAGCGCCTGCCTGATCAGAATTCGAAGCTGTTTTTATCATCATACCATTTTCGTTTCCTAAAAACTACGAGAAAGATAACAATCGATTATATATGAACCTGTTCCGATTTGAAATCTACTATTGCAAAATACTAAACGCCGCGGCATTCGCAGCTTGCTCTTTTGCTCACCATAACGTCCCGATTCGCCGTGCCTCATGTTATCGGCGTAGATATAGATAATGTTCGGCGATTGCTGAATTCAAATTGAAACGTTAGAGTAGCCGGTAATTAAACAGGATATTTACTTGGGTATAAACCTGGGATTATAGTCCGGATTCGCCTGCGATGGTATCGGGGTATTCAGTTTCTTCTGAAATTTTTGAAGCGCCGAAAGCATTGTCGCCGTCTGTTTTACATTCACTTTCGCAAGGTCAATGCGCTCGCCGGGATCATTTTCCAGATCATATAGCTCCAAGACATCATCTTCAAAGAACTGAAGCAGCTTCCATTTCCCGATCCGGATAGCGCTGCCGGGTCTGGTCCGGAACAGGGGATCCCGGCTGTCATCTTTAATGCCCTGGTAATTTTCGAGATAGACAGGGAAATGCCAGAAAATCTCGCGGTTTTCAAATTTTTCCTCCGATCCTTTCTGCATGAGTGAAAGAATGCTGAGTCCGTCCCTGGTCACTTTGGCTGGTATGGTAATGCCTGCGCGCGCTGTCACTGTCGGATACAAGTCGATCATCTGAACCGGCGTTTCGATTTTTGCGGACTCGATTTTAGCCTGTTTGTCATAAATCAGCAGCGGCACCCGTATTCCTCCTTCATAATAGGAACCTTTGCCAGCCCGCAAAGGCCACTGCCGTGACAGCGCAGCAATTCCCCCGTTATCGGAAGTAAAAATCAACAATACATTTTCGAGTTTGAGACTGTCAATGCCCGCCATGATCCTGCCTACATTGGCATCCATATTTTCAACCAGTGCCGAGTAGTGCGGATTGGTACCTTGTCCGTCAACCGCAGCCTGTTTTTTATATTTTTCAACCAGGCCCGGTTTTCCCTGTAACGGTGTATGGATTGCAAAGTATGGAATATACAGCAGGAACGGGTTTCCCTTGTTATTTGCCATGAAATCAATGGACTCCGTTGTCAGCCGGTCGGTCAGCTCTTCGCCTGCCGGGCCATCGGGCAGGTATTTCAGTTGATAGGGACTGAAATAAGTCTTTGGGCTGCCCGCTTTTCCGCCTCCTTTATGAATATCAAAACCGTGCTGCCTGGGATCGTCGCTCAAATGCCATTTGCCCATTAATGCAGTTTTATAACCAGCTGATTGAAAAAGCTCGGCCAAGGTGACGAATGCAGTATCGAGATCTGTGCGATTAGGCGTGGGTACCAGCTTTCTTGTTTCTGACCTACCCCGTTCGGAGCTTCCTACAGTATAAATCCCATGACGCGGTGTGAGGCTTCCAGTCAACAGGCTGGCACGGCTTGGTGCACAGTTGGATGCATTGGCATAGGCATTGGTGAAAACTACCGATTTTTTGGCAAGCCGGTCAAGGTTGGGCGTCTGGTAAAATCTGGAACCCATGAATCCGACATCTTTCCAGCCCAGATCGTCTGCAACAATCAGGATGATCTGTAACGGTTTTTCCGAAGACTGGCAATATCCCGCATGCATACAGGCAAACATTAAAAAAAATAAAAAACATATCCTGTAACTCATAAGGCTAAACTTAACCATTTCCCGCCAGCATTTCATTTTACTTACTTTTTGCCAATTTCTTCTGCCAGCCCAACAAGAAGTCCTTCGGCTCCCCGCATGTAACATAGTCGATAGGAATTTTCATACTGAACCACTTCTCCGACAAGTTGAGCACCATGCCTGGTTAGTCTGGATACCATTTCATCAATGTCTTCCACTGTGAACATCGCACGCAGGTAACCGAGGGAATTTACAGGCGCAGTCCGGTGGTCTGACATGACAGGCGGCGTAAGAAATTTTGAAAGTTCGAGCCGGCTGTGGCCATCAGGGGTAACCATCATGGCAACTTCCACATGCTGAGCGCCAAGACCGGTAACACGACCAGCCCATTCTCCTTCTATTGTCCCTCTCCCTTCGAGCGTCAGGCCTATCTCAGAGAAAAAGGAAATAGCGTTGTCAAGCGATTCTACAACGATGCCGACATTGTCCATTCTTAACAATTTGTTTTTTGCCATTGTTTTGTTGCTTATTTGTTTCATTCCATTGCGTTTTAAGCACGTCGTATAACACAATATCGCTCAAAAACAGCCTATTGACCGGGTTTCAGGAGAACATGCGTGCTTTGTGTGCTTATTGTTGTAGAGGAAACCGATGGAGATATTTACTTAACCAGGGGATTATTTGCTCATCCGCCTCCGATCACCCGAGCCGGACACCTGTAAATTTTGCAGCTTCCCTGTAAAAATGGCTGCTGTCGTAATATCCGAATTTGGCTGGATCAAATTCTTCGCGTTTTACATAGGCGGTCAGCGCTGTTCTGGCCCTGAGTATGGAAAAATATCCTTTGGGGCTGATTCCGATAACTCGGTGAAAATAGCGGTTGACGCTCTTGGGTGTTACAAAATGCTTTTCCGCGAGCTGGCTGACGTTTAATTGCAAATGGGTATTTTGATATGTTTCAGTTAAATCCTGGACGAAAGTCAGATAATGATCCGTCAACCGGGCCTCATGTTTTGCTATAAGATACTCTTCCATAATTTTACTGCGGGTAGCAAAGGACAAGCTGTTTTTTAGCTGTTCAATCAGGTGCATTGGGAGAATGAAGCGCAGCGGTATGACTTTTCCTTTCATGTGAACCTGGGATATTCCCAGGATAGCTTCCAATCCGCCGGGCTTAAATTTAATCGTGAAAATCCGATCGCCGGCGAGGTTATGCCGTGTGGTATGCAGATCCCTCAGCACCAGAATGTCCATGTCCCTGTCAATTGCAAAAGCAGAATTGTTCAGGGAAATCCGGTATGTGCTTCCGAGGTTGATGTACATCGTCGGTGTCCAGCTCGGGAACATTTCCACCGTAAACTCAAAGCCATTGACAACAGATTCAGAGAAAAAATCAATATGATCGGCAAGCTCGCAGCAAGGCTGAGCAAACGTATAATGATCCCGGATAGGGTCGAATATCTCTCTCAATTGTCCGTTTTTTACCTTGACGAATATACTGACCGGCAGCTAGATTTGGAAAAAAAACATATTTGTATGTCAACACGCATCCTGTACCTCCTGATCATCCTTATTTGCGGCCATCGGGCCAGCGCACAACATGCTAAAATTGAAAACTGCGATTGCGATTTTAAAATCGATCCGGAAGTATTGAAGATAGTACCGGATCATGTAAAGCAACATTATAAGCCCGGACCGGACCTGCCTGACAGTAGTTTTCAAAAACAATGCGGTTACCTGGTAGTCCCTGAAAACCGAAAAAAGAAAAATTCCACGCTGATCAAACTTCCCTTCATTGTCGTCAAAAGTAAAAACCCGAACAAGCGCAGCGATCCGGTACTTTATACCGGCGGCGGACCGGGTGGGAGTTCCCTGGGTTCAGCGGCAGGGCTCATGAAAAGCCCGATTATTGAGAACAGGGATTGTATTGTATTTGAGCAGCGGGGCACCCGCTTTGCGTTGCCATACCTGCGCACATTTGAACTTGATAAAGCGCTTAAAGAGGCTGCGCGTCGCAATTTGGACAAGGATAGCATGACGATTGTCGGCGTTAAAAACTACAAGGCAGCACTTGAAAAAAGGGGGATTGATCTTTCCGGCTATAATACGGACGAAACGGTGTCCGACATTCATGACCTGCTGAAAGCTCTGAAAATCGATTCTGTGAACTTATTTGGTATATCGTATAGCGGCGGCCTGATGACGGCGGTACTGCAACGTGACCCCTCCCGCATCCGCTCTTTGATCCTGGATTCGCCGCTGCCAACATTTGTTCCCATCGACGAAGATGAACCGGTAAATTTTATGGAGGCCCTTCATATTTATTTTGATAAGGTGGCGGCGGATTCGGCCAGTAAAAAGCTTCATGCCGATCTCAAAAGCCAATTCCATCAATATTTCAGTTCTATCGCCACAAAAACTTTCTATCTGCCTTACCTGGAAGCGGGCACAAAGGATTCGGTACGGATAAAATATACTAAAAACGAGCTTTTGAGTGTCGTGCTCGACAAGCTTTACGACGATTCGGGACGGAAAGACCTGGCCCGGATCATTACGGATCTGACAGCCGGAAAGCACCAGACTTACATGCGGCATTATTTTGACGATTTTTTTCGAAGGAATGCAGCGCCGGACGGCATGCGCCTATCGGTGTACTGTGCAGACCAGACTGCTTACCATTCCGAGAAAGTGCGCGGGGAACTGGATAAAATATATCCTTATCTGGCAGGTTTTCATATCAATGATGTTTATCAAAGCATGTGCGATTGCTGGAACGTACCACCGATAAACCGGGAGACAAAGCAGCCCTTTTATTCGGATAAGCCGGTATTGTTGGCGGATGGCGAAATGGACCCGGCATGCAGGCCCCTGTATATCGATCGCATCAGCCATTACATGCCCAACAGCCAACGCTTCCTGCTCCTCAATAAAGGACATGGCGTGATCGGAAATTCGATGAGGGCGATGGTGAGGGCGTTTCTGGCGGATCCTTATAAGAAAATAGTGTCGGCAGATAACAGCATTATCGCTTATTAACTGGTGAATTCCGAAGTAGGAACAATCCCAAAAACATATGTCAAAGCATCATTTGTCTGCGCAAAAGGACAGACCAGCTCTTTTCGCTTTTTATCAAATGATCAGCCCATTCCGAGCTTCTACGCTGTTGGAGAATTAATGAGCAATCTTTACCGTCGTAAACCCCGCCCGCGACTTTGGAGCGAATCGGCGGACAGATCCAATTGTCCGACAATTGTACTGTGACTTTGACAGCGCCTTTGCACTGAAGTAATCTTGGAGAAATTTGGCTCTGGCCTGTCCGCCGGGTGAGCATGTTATGTATTTTTTCTGTCTGAATTGCTGCGTATGGATTATTGGTTGGTATGCCTGATTCGTTTAAGCAGGTTGACGATAGATGGTCAAGATTCTTCTTCGGGCAACCGGGCTTGCATTTTGGGTTTAATTTTTAAAACTACAATGGTTAGATGAAGGCAGTTACTTGCTTCGTAGGGGCTAAAATCCATAGCGGTCCGTAAAATCAGACGGCACAGGCCGCCCTGCGCCGAAGCGTCGGAACGCCGAACCGTCGGACCGTCGGACCGTCGAAGCGGCAACTTTTACATTTCGTTAACCTTCTTTCACAGGTCATTAACAGACGAAAAGATAGAAACTCCTAGCTTGCGGTGGTTGAAATCCTTTAAAAAAAACCGACTAAAGCGTCCATGAAAAACCAACACCTCTTTCTGATTCTTTCCTTACTATCAGTTGTATTTCACGCCCAGGCAGATGATCTGGACGATTTTATCCGAAGCCAAATGCAGAAGCGGGGTATTCCCGGCTTGTCCCTGGCAATCATTCAGGACGGAAAAATCCTGAAGGCTCAGTCATATGGATTTATTGATAAGGGTGGAAAGGTGCCTGTTACGACGAACACCCTGTTTCAGGCAGGCTCGGTGAGTAAATCGGTTGCGGCTATGGGCGCTCTGTATTTGGTTGAACAGAATAAACTTCTTCTCGATGAGGATGTTAACGTAAAACTTAAAAGTTGGAAAGTTCCCGATAACGAATTTACAAAAGACAAAAAGGTTACACTGCGCGGGCTACTCAGTCATACTACCGGTCTTACGGTGCACGGATTCCCCGGATACGCCGTGGGTGCGAAGATCCCTTCGGTCTTTCAGATCCTGGATGGAACAGCCCCAGCCAATACGCCACCGGTCCGCGTAGACTTTATTCCGGGCTCCCGATGGAGGTATTCAGGAGGGGGCTATACCGTCATGCAACAATTGATGGTGGATGTGACTGGCGCTGCTTTTCCGGAATTCATGAAAATTAATGTGCTTTCGCCATTGGGTATGAAAAACAGTACCTACAAGCAACCTTTACCTCCGGAACTGGCAAAATTGACGGCAACCGGTCATTACAACAATCGAAGTTTAGTGGAAGGTCGCTGGCACATTTATCCTGAGATGGCAGCAGCGGGATTGTGGACTACGCCGTCCGATCTGGCCCGGTTCGCGATCAGTATTCAGAATGCTTATGCCGGAAAATCAGGAAGCGTTTTATCCCAATCCATGACCCGCCAGATGCTGACAGATCAGAAAAACAGGGATGGACTTGGTGTTTTTTTGCAGGGTGACAGTACTACGCTCCGTTTCGGTCACAACGGACGCGACGAGGGTTTCGATGCATTACTAACCGCTAGTGTGGACAAGGGACAAGGCATTGTGATCATGATCAATGCGAATGATAACTCGCATATGATGGGCAGGATTGTTGATTTTATTGCTGACTATTACCACTGGGATGGATTTCCTGTAAAGACCAAACCGGCCGCGGTAGATGTCGATCCCCAAACTTTAAAGGGTTTCGAAGGTCGGTATGAATTGTTTAATAATCGAATTGTCACTTTTAAGGCTGAAAATCAGCGACTCTTTACCCTGGAAGATGGTTTTGTGGATGAGGAATTTGTGCCCGTCACCAATAGTAAGTTTACATCGACTGACCGGAATGTGTCTGTAATCTTCAATCCCGATGCGAATGGAAATGTGACTGGCTTCACGCTTCAAGACAATGATCAACATTATGAGCGAAAGGTACCACGTATCGGGCCGCTTGCCCATGGTCATCGAACCAATGCAGATCCTGACCCGTCGCGCACACCCAAAATCATGGCGGCTTTGCAGGCCATGGTAAAAGGCGGTACAATATTAGAAGAAGCATCAGGCCTTACTTTGGGAGCCAAACGCGATTTTGCAGGCGGAATGCGAGAGCCGGAAACTCTAAAATCATTAACTTTCATTCATTCAGAAAACGTCGCAGGTCGGGGAATTCAGCGCCATGACAGCGAGGTAAGCGAAATAGTGACTTACCAATTGAAGTCCAATCAGCCGGACACCTATATACTGGTCCATCTGACCTCCGACGGCTTGGTTACGGATTGTGATCTGGTTGAAAAATAATAGCTGTTTGAAGCGAATATGCAGGTAAATTGTTGCCGGCAATCGCCAAAGTTCGAAATGCTTTCCCCAGAACGGCATGACAGGATTTGTCGCTGAATCATTTAGATTTGTGGATCCACATTGGCTCAGCCACCTATCAACACGTAAATATGATAAAGGGTATTACAAAAGAAGACGTATTGACTAATGAGGCCCGACTTTATGAAGCGATTAAGTCAAGGGACATAGATGAACTTGATGCATTACTGCATAACGATTTGTTGTTTATCATTCCGAGCGGTGAAGTGATAACGAAGGAAATAGATCTGCAAACTTATCGCGATGGAGCACTGCAGGTTGATAAGATAAATGCGACTGTGGAGGAACTGAATATTATTGATGATTCAGCAGTGATCACATTGGTCATGGAACTCAAAGGAAGAGCCGGCAATGTCTCCTTCGACGCCCGCTTTCGTTACATCCGTTTTTGGAAACGATTTGATGATGGTATCAAAGTAATCGGCGGAAGCGGAAGAGCATTATAATTTATTGCGCTTCCATTGGATTGGAGGTAATAAATTTCCTTTTGACGCCGACTTTGACAGTTTAGGGTTAGAAATCATTTAACATTCCAATTCGGTAAGCTAATTAAGTAAGCAAAACAGGTTACCTATTGCTTGATCCGGATTCAAGGAGAACATAGAAGGCCTCACTATGGCTCATTGCCACCATTAGGTTACGCCGTTCCTGCGGTTGTTGGTGACAACACCAACAAGGGCGAGTTGGTGACAACACCAACAACGGCGAGTTGGTGACAACACCAACACCGGCAGGAAATCAACAAGGGCGAGAAACCGACAAGGGTGGGAAACCAACAATAGCGAGAAACCCCAGCAATGGCTGGATTTCACAGCAATGCTCGGCAGCCCTGCTTTATCCGACGAAACACCACCCGGTTTTCTTTGCAGGTTATCAGAGCGAACAAAGCTTGTGCCCCTGGCTGCACATCCAGGTCATATTTCTCAAATAGGATTTATGCCTGAGATTTTGTCGTTGTCCCTTTTTTACTATAGAATCTTTAACTTTATTTTAAGCTTTGCAACCGAAAGGCGTTTCAAAACGCAAAATGGAAGTTTGGCAGGATTAGTCGGCAACTACTGTAAAGTTGAATCCGGGATCAGCCGTGCCTGTAAGGCACTATCGAATGCAAAATGAACATTGGCCAACATTAAGACGAGCACCAAACATGGCAATATCAATCAACAAAAATCGAGTGGCTAGAATCTGCCTTACATTAGCATCTGTCATCCTGTTATTTTTTGGTATATTACATCTACACGGCACCTTTTTTTCAACGGATCTTTATCCAAGAGATTTGGGTTTAATTGAAAAGCTAAAAACATCTACAATTCAGATGGATGAATCCGGGGTCATATGGAAGTTGTGGATAGGATTTAATGCGATGTTCAGTGTTGGTCTTATGTTTATCGGTTCTGTAACTTTATATCTGGCTACTAAACACTTTGAGTTTATAAGGGTCAATAGCGCTATTCTGGCTTTGACTATTTGCTCAAACATATTTTTTGTATGGATAGGTAATCGTTATATGATATCTGATTTTTCCCTTAGCATGGCCATACCACTTGTATTTTTTGCAATCGGATATTCAATAATTCTATTAAAACGCCTTGATTACATAAGATAAAAATTGGTTTATGAAAAACCTTATCGATATAAGAGAACTTTTCACTCCAATGCAGCCACAGGCCGTACCGCTAAGCGAAAAGATATTCATCCTGGAAATCCTTCCGGATGTACGTCTTCAGCCTTATATATGGTGTTACTGGGAAATCAAATCTCGTGAACCATTGGAAGAAGACTTTTTCTGTAAAATCGCCTCCGATGGCTGTATAGATATCTTTGTGGATATTAATAATCCCCACGAAAGCTATGCGATGGGTTTCTACGACCGGTGTTTCGCATACCAGCTTGGAAGTTCCTTTCATTACGCGGGGGTAAGATTTCTTCCCGGCATGTTTTCATATCTATTTGAAACCAAGGCATCAGAACTCAGTAATAGCGTTGAGTTCCTGGACGCAGTTCATAAAAATACGGCGAAATTTTTAATTGAGAACATTCGCCCGGGTGACAGCTTTCATGAAATAAGGGGTGTGTTTGATAAATATTTCCTCCGAAATCTCCATCATATGGCGAAAGAATTTGACCCGAGAGTTTATGAAGCGATTCTAATCATACTTAAAAACACAAAGTCATTGAACATCGAAAACGACGTAAGTAAAATTGTGGGTGTAAGCACACGACACCTGCGCAGATTATTTGATTTTTATATTGGCCATAACACGAAATCTTTCGCCAGGGTCGTACGCTTTCAAAATTATTTAAAGGCACACTCGGAGTCGACAAATATAGACGCAGGCTCGCTTTATTATGATTTTGGCTATTATGATCAAGGACATTTCATTAAAGAGTTCAAAAATTTCTGTTGCGAGACTCCCTCAAAAACGTTCAGAAATCAGCAAACCATTTAGATACACTTCTATCCAGGACCTTGAATCAAGTTGTCCTAAATGTTTCTTAGAGGCGTCAAATCCAATTCAGTAGAATAATTGTGTTTAAACTAAAATGGATAAGCAAATAATCCCTTATAAGTTTTCCATTAAAAGCAAACGTGAACAAATTCAAAACATGTTCACGATCATCTCAACGAGATATGACCTGCTGAATAGGATTATTTCCTGGGGACTGGATAAACGGTGGCGAAACAAGGTTTTTAAATTGGTTTTGCAGAGAAATCCTGACTCCGTGCTGGACATTGCGACGGGAACGGCGGATATGGCCATACTTCTGAGTAAAACCAAGGCTCGGCACATCCTTGCGATTGACACCTCAGTTGGAATGCTGGCAGTTGCCAGGGAGAAAATCAATGCGTTAGGGTTACAACGGCAAATTCGTATTGAAATACAGGATGCGGAAAATATTAAATGTCCGGATAACTTTTTTGATGCGGCAACTATTACATATGGAATAAGAAATTTCGAAAATCTGGAAAGAAGCCTTTCGGAAGCATTCAGGGTGCTAAAAAGCAATGGCATATTAGTTATCCTGGAAACATCTGTTCCTTCTAATCCATTAATAAGGCTTGGGTATAAACTCTATACCAAAAAAATTGTCCCAAAAATAGGAGCCATGATATCAAAGGACAAAAATGCGTACGAATATCTGGCTGAATCTGCAATTAACTTTCAATCCGGTAGTGAAATAGTAGCAATTTTACGAAAGATCGGATATCAAACTGTCAAATCATTGCCCCAGGTCTTTGGCATTTCAACTATCTATGTCGCAGAAAAATGTTCTTAATGTTGTACAGAAGTCCGATTTGTCCAATACATTAAGTTGCATCCGTGCTAGTTTTATACGAAAAGCATTATGCATAACATAAAATGCTCAATTTCTCCATCAATAAACCCGTTGACGAGTATCTCACGAATCAGGTCGTGGTAGTTGTGTATTGCCGATAGGCTGGACATCTCAAATATCGTTGCTGAGAATTTACAGCCCGTTTCAACGTGCGTATATAATTGTACGTTATTATCTCCCACAGCAAGTCCATTTTTCGCCAGCCCTGTGCAATTAATAATCTGACACCGCGAAAAGTTGAAATTGTCTTAAAACGGATGAAGAGTTCCAAGCTCAATTACAAAGCGTGGAAACAACCTTACATGATCTATTAGCCATGAAAATTAAATTTGCATTAATGCCGTGTTACAGCTTCTTACATGTTGCTTTCGAAGCAAGAGCCTACCACGTTGACCAGGAAAGCAGAAAATAATTTAATGAACAGTCCTTCACTTAAAAGATAGTAGGCTCCCATAAATATTATCAATATTCCAATGAAAAAGGCGGTATTGATAATTAGAATGAAAAGGGGCTAACTCAAAAAATATATACCCCCGACGTCTATCAATTCACGCAACGTTATATGATTAACATTGGCAGAACTTCCAGAAAAAGTCTACTGGTAACAGCTTTGCTTATACTGAATATAATGCATGGCAGTTACAGCCAGTGTTTAGTTTCGAAAAACCAATTCGGTTCTCTAATAACAATATGCAAATGGTATTTTCCCAGCCACGAACTATTGATAAACAGACCTGATAAAGGCCAGACTCAAACAACGGTTGTTTACACAGGAAGCCCCTATTTATCATATCCTGTCTATGAGGATGGCATATTGGAATATAGGGGCAGTAAACATAAAGTGCATTGTAAAATAGCATTCAATCTGGCAACGAATCAGGTGTTCTGTCGCCTGGGAAATGATTCAACCGAACTGGCAATTTTTCCGGATATTTTTACAATAGGCACCAGGCGATTTATAAGTAGATCTGATCATTCAGGTAAAAAGGAATATTATATGGTGCTGTATTCGGGCAGATCGAAGGTTTTGTCACAACTCAAAATAAGTCTGAGAGCAACCGAACGGAGGCCATATGAAACGGGTGATTTAAATGACGGCACATATATAAGGCAAGAACGCTATTTCATTGAGTTGGAAGATGGTACATTGCGGATAGTGCGTTTATCAAAAAAATCGGTACAAAAAGCATTAGGCGAAATGCAAAGTGAGACTTTCGACAATTTCAAGGGTGACAAGATAACATTGTCGGAAATGGTTAAGGCTGTTGGCGAATATGATGGCTACTAGTATCATCCCTCAGATACCACTGCTCCCGGACGTGCTAATACCCCGGCAGCAATATTGCCTCGTAAAAAAAGTAGTACTGGGATCTTGCCAGCTACATTGGAAGTGATCTGAACGATACGTCAGCTTCATAAATTTTAATAACTTTCGAAATCATATTAAATCGCAGCAATTCCGAATCTTGCTTTGTCAGAAAAGCATTCTTCGCTCTGTGTTACTTGCTATTTTGTTGGTCATAGATTAAAATTGTCTATACTTACAAACATGTCCTATTTTGTCTTGGAGGCACTACTTAAGAGATTATACTTCTCCGCTATTTTACTTATTAGCGGTTCGATTTATTACAGCTACGCTAATACTGATGATGATTCAGTAAAAGTTTTACCAGAATTAGACTTTTCATTTAGTGACACTTTTACGACCACTTTTTCTATCAAGACTGCTGGTCCCGATACCGTTTATCTGAAACAGGATTTGCCATCAAATGACCCGGAGCTCAGACCCGATATGAAGTCGAAAATCGATAAGGCTAAGGTTAAAAAGTTGAACAAAAGTAGTCTTGCAAGCCTAATCAGCACAAGATGTTTACTACGTAAACATCTTGTTATCCAATAAGCTGTAGCGATTCTGGTGAGTAAAAATTGCAGATCTTCGAACTCACCGGATTACGCACCAAAAATTTGTGGAAAATTGAATATTTTGGCATAACCGGCAAACAAAAAAGCCTGCTAATCTGTTGATTTGCAGACTTTGATGCTTTTTGTTAGTTCTTCAAGTGATCCCGCTGGGATCATACTTTTTGAAGTAACAAATTGCTTATCAAAGCTTTATGTCCTGCTGAATCTTATACTCACCTTGTTACTCACCAAAGTGTGGTGATCGGCTTGCAATTGGTTCAAAGATAGGAAATTTATAAACTCTTCCGCCAGCGACTTAGGAGCGATTGGGCGGCCAGATTCAATTGTCCGACAATTGTACATCTGGCCGATTGCGCGGAAGAAGTAAATTCTGCGCCAGTGAATAGGAAGCTATTGCTGAGTAATCCATTTGTACAAAGGATGTACCGTGTCTAAGTTTACAATTCTCTCACCCTCATATGATCGAGCAAAAATTTTGCTATCCTGAATGTAGAGGTCATTTTCCAAATAGGGCGCGTTATCAATTACTGAATTCAAAACCGAAGAGTCACAATAGATTCTGCCGTCGAGGTCACTGTCTAGAAGTATCACTGACGTAAAAGTGTCTACGTCAGTACCAGGATATAGACCAATTTTCTTTTGCCCGCCCAGAAATAGAAGATATTTTCCCTTCGGTGTCAGCAGGCTGGGTCGTGAGCGATGAAGGATTTATGCAGGCAATCCCGAAAATCAGCCTGCTTAAACTACGGGCAAGTTATGGGGTTACCGGAAACAACTTCTTCGGCAACTTCGTGTCCATGGCTGGTCTGGGCGAATTCAATTACATCCTGAATGGCGTGCTCGTACCGGGGCTGACGATCAATGCACTTGGTAACCCTGATCTGGCCTGGGAACGTAACAAGCAATTCAATGTGGGCCTTGACCTGGGGCTATTTAATGATCGCGTGATGCTTACTTACGATTATTACAACAAGATCACCGACGGACTGATCCAGGATCGGCCGGTCCCGAGGGCATCCGGGTTTGCAACGATTAAGTATAATGTCGGTGTATTTAAATTCTGGGGCCATGAAATTGGTATTAACACTAAAAACCTGACCGGCCCGCTGACCTGGAATTCAACGTTGAATGTTTCTTTTGACCGCAATATCATCAAATCGCTGGTAGACCCGGGCTTTATCCGCAGGAACAATACAGTGACGTCCGACTACTACCGGCAGCAGGCAGGCCACAGGCTGGGCGAGTTTTACGGTTTTGTTTTTGAAGGGTTGTATAAAGACCAGGAAGACTTCGCCAATTCGGCAAAATACGGAAGCGCTTCCGATGTAGGAACGATCAAAATGAGGGATTTGAACAAAGACGGCAAGATCGATGACGTAAACGACCGGACTTTCATCGGCGATCCGACCCCTGACTTTTCCTTCGGATTTATCAACGATTTCAAGTATAAAAACTTTGACCTGAGCATGACCATGTCGGGCGCAGTAGGCGGTGAAATACTGAATGCTGCCAAATGGGCCTATTCAACCAATATGGATGGTTCGCGCCTGCCGCTTGCCGCCGTAGCTGATCGCTGGCGCTCACCTGAAAACCCTGGATCAGGCGTGTATCCGAGGACTAAAACCGGCACAACGGCGATTGGTCGGTCGGTCAATACCCAATGGGTTGAGAACGGCACTTACCTGACTTTGAAAAACATTTCTCTGGGCTACACGGTCGATATGAAGGGAAAGCTTGCACTGCAAAAACTGCGTTTGTACGCGTCTGTTCAGCAGGCATTTGTGCTTACCAAATACACAGGCATGAATCCTGAGATCAGCTTCGACGGACTGGATGCAACCCGTGGGATCGGGATCGATGAGAATGCCTACCCTATCCCAAGAACATTCTCCTTGGGTGTTTCAATGACTTTTAAATGATGATTTTTAATTCAAAATATATGAAAAAGAAATATTTGGCAATGCTCTGCCTGCTAGGGTTTGTCGCCACCTCCTGCGATGACAGCTTCATCGAACTTACGCCAAAAGACCAGTTTTCGGCAGGCACATTTTTTCAGACCGAATCCCAATTCAGACAGGCGGTGACTGCGGCGTACGTGCCGCTCCGGGATCTGCTGATCAATGATTTTTATGTGAGCGAAATGCGCTCGGACAATACGCATTATCAATTCGCCGCAAACGACCGGGGAACCGCGATTGTCCACCGCGAAAATATTGGTGACTTTACCGACCAGTCGACCAACTCGTATACAAATGCGGTCTACTTCCATTGTTACAGCGGTATATCCAAGGCGAACATTGTCATTGAAAGGCTTGCTGCGGCTGATATCCCCGATGCGGCCAAGGCGGAAATCGACGGGCAAGCCAAATTCCTGCGCGCATTCAACTATTTCCTTCTGGTCAGGTACTATGGGGAGGTGCCTCTGTATCTGAAGGAAATCGTGAAAGTGGAGGACACATTTGTCGACCGCTCGCCTGTTGAGTCTGTCTATAACCAGATTATTGCAGATGCGACCGATGCGATGACCAAACTGGCTGCGCCGGCCCGTTTCCCGCAAAATGGCCAGGTTACAAAAGGGGCAGCTACCATGTTGCTGGCAGAGGTTTATATGACGCAGAAGAAATATGCGCAGGCCGAGCAATTGCTCAACACATTGCCTGCAATGGGTTATGGACTGAACGCTGCCTATGCGGACGCATTCTCGGTTACCAACAAAAACAGCAAGGAGTCGATTTTTGAAGTGCAGTACCTGGAAGGAACCGCAGCAGGCTCGCAGCCAAGCAATTTCATTTACTACTTCCTGCCCAGAACAACCAACTCGCGCATTATTACCACATTCGGCTCTACCGTAGTGGCAACCAACAATACCGGGACCGGCGGATGGAACACCCCGACCGAGGACATGATCAAAGCTTACGAAACAGGCGATAAGCGTCTGGATGTGTCCATCGGAATTGCGGAAGGTACGTATAATGCGAGTGGTTACCTGACAATCTCTGCCAGCAAAAGTGCAGTGGGATATGTTCCGGAGGCAGGGAAAACGGGTGTGCCATTTATCAAAAAATACCTCGGGCCACATTCCAATCCAAACAACACAAACAACAACTGGCCGATCTACCGCTATTCGGATGCATTGCTACTGCTGGCCGAATCGCTCAACGAACAGGGAAAATCGGCACAAGCATTGGCTCCCTTGAATGAAGTCAGGACGCGGGCCGGGCTTGCGAATGTGACGCAAACTGCGCAGGCAGCATTACGCGAAACGATCGCGCACGAAAGGCGTATTGAGCTGGCTTTTGAAAACCACCGCTGGCTTGATCTGGTGCGTACCGGCAAAGCCATTGAAGTGATGAATGCCCACGGAGCTGAACTTAAAAAGCAGTATTCTTATCTGAGCAGCGATTCGTACCAGGTAACGGCGGAAAAGCTCCTGCTACCGATTCCTCAGTCGGAACGAGAACTTAATCCGGGTTTGACACAAAATGCAGGTTATTAATTGATTCAAGTTTTAACTGATATGAAAAAAGGATCTTTAAATGTGATGGCAGTATTGCTCTTACTAAGCACAGCTGCATTTGCCCAGAAGAAGGATTTCTCCATTGCAATCATCCCTGATACCCAATATTACACCGAGGAGAGCCGGGGCGGCAAAAACGCTTTCTTCGTGGCTCAAACTGAATGGATCGTGGCTAACCAGGAAAAGGAAAACATTGCCTATGTGATTCATGTGGGCGATGTGGTGGATAAGGGAGATAGCAAGCCAGAGCAGTGGGTTAATGCAAAAAACGCGATGTACGTGCTGGAAAATCCGTTGCCGGGAATGCCTTACGGCGTTCCCTACGGAGTTGCAGTAGGGAACCACGACCAATCGCCGAGCCAGTTCGCACTGACGGGCAACACGTTTCATTTCAATAAATATTTCGGCGTAGATCATTTCCAGGGCAGGCCTTATTACGGCGGGCATTTTGGGAAAGACAACGACTGCCACTACGATCTATTCTCAGCTTCAGGAACGGATTTCATAGTCATTTACATTGAATATGATTCCTATGATACGTTCCCTTGTACCCAAATAATTGTTTTCCCGAAGAACAAACGATTTTTGGACACCCCAATTCAATGTCAGAAACTTGCTCAAGTTATATCGACTTTTATACAAATCCGGAAAAGGGTCAGTTTCTTCCTTTGAAGAATGCTGGTTAATCAATCAGAGGTGTGTGGCCTACTGGCCACCTATTTTTGGCAAAAATGCAGTTTTTACTTTTGGCTGCCAAGCAATACCCTAAAACGAATTACGCTGAGCAACCCCACAATCGCCGATCTCAAAAGCTGTACATCGCGACCGATCGCTCGTTCCCACCAGCTTCACCAAAACCGCACTGATCTTTGCCAATAACGTTCGGTTCATTACATACGTCCAGAGCACTAGGACCCGCTCTCCGTTCCTGGGGATAGTTAGGTAAAAGATGAATGCATACTGTTTGCATTGTGTTTTCGTAAAAGCAAGCCGATCAGATCGGGTTTAATCTCCTGATCGATATAGGTCTGTCCATTCATGACGGTCGCAATCGCGGCCAGATATTGGCGTTTATCAGCGTCTTTATATACAAAACCGCTGGCACCTGCTGCCAGGAAAGCCAAGAGATCGAACTCAGTATTAGGCTTATAAGAATGTAGCAAAATTTTAGAATTAGGTAACAGTGCCCGGATTTTTATAAAATTCTCAAAAGCCTTCCTGTTATTGGGCAAGACCGGGTCATAGAAGATCAGTTTGATACCAGGCTTGTCCTTTATAAACCCCAAGGCATTGGACTGACTGACTCCGTAAAATTTGCAGTACACGAATTGCCTTCGAAGCATCGATTCAATCGATCGCCTGATAGCTATTTGGTTGTCTATTGTCAGGATTTCTTTCACTTTTAAGTTGGGTTCGTACTTATAGCCAGGTCCCAACTGGCTAATAGAGGACAGTAAAGTATACAGTACTTTCACCAGGACAAGCGGCAAACGAAGCCCAAAATAGTTCCGCCCCGGATAACCCATGGGGTTTAAGGCATTAAGTGTAGTTCAGCGACCGGTTTAGAAATACCCGTCAAGATTCGTATTGTAACCTCAGTTAGTTTTGCGGCTTTGCAAGTAAATGAACAATAATTTGATGAGAAATAAGAATTTCAAAATGAGTAGACAGCCTACGGCCCGTTGTGTCTTTTATTGACGTTTACAATGTGCTATTTGTGCAGGACATTACCTCTGAAAGCATTAACATACAAATGGTGTGGCGTATTTCGTCTTTTAGTGCAGATGCGCAAGAGCCAATGTTAAGTTTATATCAATTGCTCAGCAGTATGTACAGACAAAGATAAAACATGTGTAAATCGCTTTCTAACTTTCATTCCTTCACTAGCTTTTTTGTCAAACTGCGACCATTCCCGGTTATCTTTACGGTATAAATTCCGACAGGCAGACTTTCAACGGAAAATTTGCCAACCCCCGTACCGGGCAGGCCTCTTTCAAAAACTCTGATACCAGTCATATTATAAATTTCAACCTCAATGCGGGCCCCCATTCCTTTCGGATTGATGCTTATTTCCCTGCGTGCGGGGTTGGGATAAATGGAAACGGACATAGTTAGGGCCTCCATCTGTACAGCAGCTACCTTACTGTAGGCATAACTTTGATCAGAATCAATCATTTTTAGCCGATAGTATTGAAGAGACGACGGAGAACAATCGGCAAGATGGTCTAAAAAGGAATAATTTTCCGGCCTCCTGCTTTCACCCTTTGCGGCTACTTCTGCAATTTTATTCCAGGTTTTGCCGTCTGTGCCACGCTCTATTTCGAACCGGTCACTGTTTGTTTCCTCGGTAGTTTGCCAGCGGAGCCTTGCTCCGTTTTCCTCTCTGTCTGCCCGGAAATACAACAGCTTAACCGGAAGCGCCTCGTCGGATTGCCCCGTCGCAAAAAAGCCGCTGAATCCCGTTATTGCGAAAGATACTTTCCAAAGATCCAGAACATCGTCCCAGACTACATCCAACTGATCCCGGTTAATGACTTCTCTGGCACCGGAATAGCTTTCCGGCGCCCCTGAAATGCTAGTACCGTGGTACTGTATAATCCTCAGGTTTTCAGGCAATGCAGCATTGTTGGCTGTACCATAATCGCTATTATAATGGTCAAAATCTTCCTGCGAGAAAAGCAGGGTCACCCGGGCGGCCCCATTCATTGTGGGAGAAAGATCCAGGTGACGCGCCACGAAAACCGCCTTGCCAGAACGGATTGTCTTATCCGAAGCCTGGTAAACGGTAGCCCTAATATTGCCTTCCACGCCGTTGTTGCTCGCCGGTTCAACCATAGCGATCGTTTCGCAATCTTTGATAATGGAGGTTACACCTGCCGTGATGGGTAAAATGACCGTTTCACCATCCGCATCTATATTTCCTTTGATAAACAGTCCCTGGTATTCATAGGCGCCAAAGTCGGCTTTCGCGCGGTAAATGCGGGAGTTACCCGCCAGGTCAGTTTGGATACCAGCAGGAAGCGCCGCATTGTCGCCCCGGTTGACTACCGGCGAGCACGGCTGCAGGCGGTAGTCTCCGCCGGAGGCGTTCACAAATAAAGGATTTGTGTTTCCGTCAATATTACCGTCGTCAGTATTCGAAAGCCCCTCTGCCAGACTGTACTTAAAAGTGAGAGAACCCAAATTTCCAATTCCATTGCTATTGCCATAAACGATACAATTATTCAATACAGCGGCAGAAAACTCATCATTAAAGACCCCTCCTCCTTGCTTGGCTTCATTATCTGCAACAGTACAGTTAATATACTGGGGGGAAGAAGAATAATTAAAAATACCCCCGCCATAATCACCGGCATAATTCCCATAAAAAGTACAGTTTACGATGATTGGATTTGAGAACGAATTATACAGCCCTCCAGCATTCTCTTCCGCTTCGTTATTGAAGAAAATACAGTTGATGATGGTCGGAGAAGACCCCAAATTACTCATCCCTCCGCCTTCCTCCGAAGCGCGATTGTTTGTAAAAATACAATTGGAAATTACCGGAGAGGATTCCTCATTAAACATCCCGCCCCCGTATAACGTGTTGCCGCCGCTTATTGTAAAGCCGTCGAGCACTGCGGTGCTGTCAACCTGATAGTTACTGATAACACTGTTATTGTCTCCTCTCAAAATAGTGGTGTGCCGGGCAAAAAGGTCCCGTTCTGATAAGAATCGCTCTGTTCCTGCAAAACCACCGTAGATCTTCACACCGTTTCTCATGGAAATCGCCTCGCCGAATTCGGAGCGATAGGTGCCTTTGGCCACAAAGATACTATCGATACCACCCTGGCATGAAGACGTAAGCAAAAGCGCTTCGTCGACCGTTTTTAAGGCGCTCGCCCAGCTCGACCCATCACCACTGTCCGACACGCCGCCATTGACGTACAGTGTCCGAAAAGTCACATGATAGTCCTGAAATTCATAGGCTCCCAGGTCAACCACATTATCGTGTTTTCTTGGAAGACCTTCGAGATCGACCGCTACTTCGGATACATATTGATTATTTCCCTTGTTTATGGCCGGACTGCAGGGCGACAAATGGAAATCCTGCTCTCCACTATTCAGGAATGAAGGATCTGCAACAAAGTTGCCTTCGCCGTCATGGTTTTCCTGTAACAGACTGAACGAGATATCCGGGGAAGCCCCCGCTTCGCTAACAATACCGGAACTATTATTCCAGATAATACTATTGCGTATCGAGGGCGAGGAACTGCCCCGGTTGTAAATCCCTCCGCCGTCTTCATTGGCAATATTCCCGGTGATCGTACAATTGACTACCTGCGGAGCAGCGCTTCCATTATTATAAATGCTCCCGCCGTCCCTATTACTGGTATTCTTCAAAAACTTACAGTTAATTACGGAGGGCGAGGAATCAAAACTGTAAACGCCGCCACCATAATTTGCGCTATTTTGATCGAAGATACAATTCAATAGCGTGGGCGAGGAGTTATTGTTATTGAAAATACCGCCCCCGTTCGCCGCTGTGTTTCCCGCAATGACGCATTGTCGTATCTGGGGAGAGGCGTTTTCATTATATATCCCTCCCCCGTTGCCTGTGCCGGCATTCCCCTCCCGGATGTCAAAGCCGTCCAGCACGGCTGTGCTGTCAACATTGACATTATGAAGGACCCGGCTGCCACTTCCTGTTAATGTTGACGTATAGAAGCGCTCGGAAAACTCTTCTTCATCGCCTGCAAAGCCCCCGTATACCTGTACTCCGTTTACCAAGGAAAACGACTCGTTTTTATAGGGCCGGTATTGACCTTCGGCTACCCATATTTGTTTAATTTCCGGTTTGCTGCCAGCCGCGGCAAGCGCATATCTCAGTTCTTTCGTCGCGTTTGCCCAGCTGCTGCCATCTCCTCTGAAGCCCGCATCATCATCCACATAAACAATACCTTTGGAATCGGGGGTGATTTCGGCAGAAGGGTCATAAGCTCTCAGGCTGCCTTCGACAGTGAAATCATCAATAGCCGAAGCCCCTTGTATAGTTACATCTATTTCTATGTTTACCCTCCCGGTAAGCCCTGTTATCGTTTTGGATCGCTCAAAAGGCGTATTCAGATCACTAGCTGACGGCCGGTCAAAGTACCGGCTATCTCCATAGTTCTCCCCGTTCACTTTGATCTGAAAGGTTGCGGCAGTGCCGTTGGTTACTTTATTGAACGCTATTTTCGAAATGTCGAGCTGGTGATATTCATCTACTTCAACGGCCAGTATATATTTATGGTTGGGCTGACCTCCCAGCGCGATAGCAAGATCCCCGATGGCGTCAAAAAAATACAGACCATCTCTGCTGTTGTAAGGTCCCTCGCTATAATGCCAGCTAGCAGTCAGGTTTGCATCGAGGGTACCAGGCAACGATAAATCGGAATTGGCAAAATCGTGGAAGTAGACCCGCTGACTGTAAGCCGTCTGAAATGTCAGCAATAGGGATACCAGCAAAAAGGATATCATTTTCCCAACCACCAAATTGCGGAAACACAAAGGGAAGAAAAATGGAATTTTGTAGGTCCTTTGACCAGTATTGATAAAAATTTCCATAGAAAAACTTTCAAGGGTTGGTACGATATGTATTTCTCTGACGAGAAAAATTGGCGATCTAAAAGCCACCTCTTCTCGTCACAAACAGATCACAAAGTTCTGACAGACAAAGTATAATGACTGTAAATCCTGTATCAAATGCTGTCAATTCTGTAACAAAATTCTTTAAACTGCAGTGTTGAAGAGGAAAACTTCCGTTTTCTTCTTCCTCTCTCCCAATGCCCGGCGGGCGGGTTAAAACTTCTTAGCTACCAACAAAATCACTCTGTCAAACACCGGCGAACAGATGAACCACAGCCCATCAATCTCTGGCTGGCCGAAGCGAAAACGGCGCGGTCGGGAATGAAAGAGGATACCGCGGAAATAAACAAACCATCTTGCCGGGCATTTAGTAATGCCTGCTTCCAAGTCCGAAGCTGAACATGAAGGCATTGTAAAATACGATCATAACCAGCCCCATAAACCTAATTGGAGGTTTTACAAGCAGGGTAACTAGCTGCGCCATCAAGAGAATACCGGCGTATACTATTCCGAACAAAGTGACAACAAAACTACTCATAACCAATACCTCCCATCTTTTGAACCGGTGGAAGCCCAATTGCAAAAAAGTCCAGATAAATACCTTTTCCATAAGTTGCCTGCACAGTCCCTTATAGTTGTCAAATGTTTTGTAGTTCCAGATGTTCCCGATCACCTTTCCGTGTTTACGGGACCTGCGATGCATTTGTTCAATATTGTAATGAAGATGCTTAACAGCTTCCTGGGGGTATTGCAACCCGGGTGCGAGCCCCCCAGCGCCCAGTCCCAATATTCCGGCCTGATCGCATTTCATCGGGTTTTTGTGAAAACGAACGTGATATAGGGAGTGTTTTTGTAAATACATGAATATGTGATTTTATTTGGATGCTGTTAAAAGCACTGCCTGACACCCGGCTTATCCCGCCTCTTTCAGCAGGTCATCCAGGTCAATGACTTCGAAAAGCCCTCTCATTTGTTCAACACTTAATGTCTGGTCCAGTAGTAATTTCCAACTATTCTGGTCTCGGTCACAAGCCAGTTCGATCCCGTTTCCGTCCGGGTCGGCCAGATAAACCGCGATATGGCTGGTATGATCACTGGCACCGTCAACTGGATAGTTTTTTTCCCTCAGTCGCTTTAAGGCAAGGGCCAGATCCCGTTTTGTCGGATAGTTTAATGCGAAATGGTGCAATCCAACTTGTGTTCTCGCCGGAGCTTCTCCGGCTTCGCACTTCCAGGTATTTAGCCCAATGTGATGATGATACCCCCCGACCGAAAGGAATGCGGCAGTTCCGAAATTGAACAACAGATCGAAACCCATTATGTCGCGGTAAAAGGCAATGGAGCGTTCCAGGTCAAAAACATTCAGATGAATATGCCCGATGCGGAGTTCCGTCGGAGCATGGTAGTTTTCGCTTACGTTGTACATGACAATGATTGATTTTGTGACTGAGGTTACCTATTCGTATGATTAGTATTGTCGAAAATTTTAACATCACTACCTGATCAGAAGGGACCATTTGAAATATTTTGTAATGTGCATTTTCGGCAGCACTACCTATTTACCACCACCTTGTCATTGTAAATCTGCCCTCCTATGTATCTGATGGTAATCAGGTAAAGCCCCGGCTTGAAACCCTTCAGAGAAATAGATGAAACAGCCGTGTCGGAAGCATACACACTCCTGCCGGAAAGATCCGCGATCGTAATTCGGCTGATCTGACTCAAATCGTTGGCCTTGATGTTCAATATCTCCGTAGCCGGGTTGGGAAACACCATCCCTTTTTCAGAATCAACCAAGACGCTGACAATCGAACTATAAGCAAAACTTCCGTCCAGATCAATCATCTTCAGCCGGTAATAAAGGTGCCCGTAAAGCATTTGCCGGTCGATAAACTGATAGGTAACGATGGCCTGGCTTTCGCCTCTTGACGCAGCGATGCCAGCCACGGACCATTCCTTCGCATTATGGCTTCTTTGAATTTCAAACCTGTCACTGTTGGTTTCCATGGTTGTACGCCAGCTCAGCAGCACCCCTTCCTCGGTTTCGCCTGCTTCAAATTCAACAAGCGTAACCGGCAGCGCAGCGCAGGCAGTCTGGATTTCATCTGTATCCGAACACCCAGCAGCATTATTATTGATTGTGAAGGCGGTGTTGGTATCAGCGAATTTTTCACAAATAGTTGCAATCGCGCAAGAAGCAAGCGAATCGTTGTTTTCGATCGTCACCCAATCTCCTAACAAGTCAATGTTCCTTAATCCGTTGAGATTCGTGATTAACGGAACGCTTTCAATGGATAACCCTCCACCAACCGAAGTCAGGTTAGACAGCCCGTCCAGGTTCCCAAGTGAGAGAAGGTAGTACATATAGAAGTTCCCCCCGATCGAAGTCACCGCATTTAAGCCTTCAAGGTTCGAGAGTGAAGGCAAAGCATACAAAGCAACTTCTCCTCCGACAGAAGTCAGCGCATTCAAACCGTCAAGATTTGAGAGCGACGGTAAAGCATAAAAGGATAAATCTCCGCCGACGGTAGTTAGCTTATCCACGGCAGTTATATCTGAAAGTGATTCCAGATTATACAAATAAAATTGTCCTTCAAGTGATGTCAGCTGTTCCAGACCGTCAAGGCTGGTAAGTTGGGGAAGCAAGGCAATGGTCAATCCCTCCGTTCCGACGGCCTTAAGGTTTTCCAACTCACTCAAACCCGGAAGAGCCATCAGCGTACTTAGCAGGAGTCCTCCGCCAACCGATTCCAGTCCCTGCAGACCGTTCAGGCTAGTCAAATCAGGACAATCTTCTATTCTCACGTTCCCTGCAACGGCAGTCACGTGGCTCAGAAAGGAAAGGTTGGATACATTACTGACAGTCAGATTTCCCGGTAAAGAAGTGCAGGAACTGTAAAGTTGGTTGTAAATCGCAATGTCATCATCGTTCCGTATCGTGATATCTCCTGGAGGACAGCCGTCGCTTGAAACATTGCAGGCAGCAAGCACATCTTGTTCCCGGTCACAGCCCGGGGCATTTCCATTGAAGTTGACAGGAATGCTGCCATCGGTCACCTTCTGGCACAGAATGGATACAGCACAACGGGAGAGCAACTCATTATATACTACGTTAACAAACGAACTAATGGATGTCAGGTTAGACAATCCGTCGAGATTAGTAATCAATGGAAGCATCTCAACAGAGAGACCTCCTCCAATAGACGTCAATGCATTAAGTCCGTCAAGATTGGCTACCAACTGAAGGCTGTACAAAGAAAAGTCTCCGCCAATACTCGCCAATGCGCTTAGTCCATCGAGACTGCTCAGGTTTGGAAGGTCATACAACCAAAAATTACCCCCTACTGTCGTGAGCGCATTTAGTCCATCCACATTGGCCAGGCTGGCCAGATTATCCAACGAAAACATGCCATCAACCCTAGTCAGCGAGTCCAGCCCGGCCAAATTGGCTACAAGCGGGAGCCTGACCAATCCAAATCCACCGCCAATACCAGTCAATGCACTTAACCCATTGACGTTGGTCAACAGAGGAAGATCCACCATCGCCAGCTCCCCGCCAATCGACCTCAGACGCTGCAAACCATTCAGGCTGATTAATTCGGGGCACTCTTCTATCCTCACATTTCCCGTAACGACAGTCACATTACTCAGAAAGGAAAGATCGGATACATTTTTGACAATCAGATCTCCTAAAATAGTGGTACAAGCGCCATAAAGCCGGGTAAAATCGGCAATGTCTTCATCGGTTAGTATCGTTACCTCTTCGGATGCGCAGCCGTCGCCTGGAGTATTGCATAAAGTCGTCACATCTTCTGCCTCGGCACAGCCAGGGGCATTTCCATTGAAGTTGACAGGAATGCTGCCATCGGTCACTATCTGACACAGAATAGAAATAGCACAGTCGAAAAGCGACGTATTATTTACCACATTCACAAATGAACTGACAGACGTGAGGTTAGACAGTCCATCGAGATTGGTAATCAGCGGAAGCATTTCAATGGATAACCCGCCTCCAATAGACGTCAGCGCATTAAGTCCATCCAGGTTGGCTACCAACGGAAGGCCATACAAAGAAAAGTCCCCGCCTACGCTCGTCAACACGCTTAGTCCGTCGAGGTTGGTCAGCAGGGGGTGAACGGAAAGCGTCAGCTCCCCCCCCACCGACCCCAGCTTTTGCAAACCGTTTAAACTCGTTAAATTCTTGCAGTCGGTAATCCGGACAAAACCTCCAACGCTCTCAATATTTTGTAAAAATGAGAGGTTGGTAGCGTCTATGTCGTTAACATACAAGTTCCCTGTCAGCGCACTACAATTACTATAATTGGCTGTATAATGAGCCACACCAGCCTGCCCGATGATGGACACACTTCCTTCCGGAGGGCATTGTGCATGGACAGCTCCTGCATGCAACAAGATAAAAACAATTAAAAAATAGAGGTTTTTCATAACATCAGATGATTGATTTGAGGTTCTGCAAAACACCTATTTTGACAAATGAAAAATTATAACGCTGATATCAAATACTATCAATTTTGTAACAAATGGTCGCCCAGCGATACATATCCGTTCGTATTCAATGCGCCCAAAAGCTTTACTTTTTTTAATATTCTCTCTGAAGTTTACAGGTCTGGCTCTATGTTCACTTTAGCCAGGTAAAGCTCGACTCACACTATTCTCTGACCAGCTTCACCACCTTTCCATCATATGTGTTCAGCATATAAATCCCCGGTGCATAACGCTGCATAGAAAGCGCCAGGGTTGCCTCAGTGACGTTTACCTGTTGCAGCAACACACCAGATGCATTGACCAGTCGTAGTTTTGTGCCGATGTATTCCGCACCAATTTCAACCATTACCCTGTTAGCTGTCGGATTAGGGTAAACGCTTAACCGGATTGTATCCGGGGCCAAAACACTCACCACCCGGCTGTAGATATAAGAGCCGTCCAGATCCACCTGACGGATACGGTAATAAATGTTTCCCGCAGATACGATCGGGTCGGTCAGACTGTACCAATGTATGCCGTCCCCTTCGCTGGCGATCGTGGCCACTTTTGAGAAAGATTTGCCGTTGGCGCTTCTTTCCACCTCGTAATGGGAACCACTTATTTCATCGACCTTCCAGTCAAGCTCGGCCTTATGCTGATCGCTCAGCCGAGCCGTCAACGATATCCAGCGCACGGGTAGCGGGAAGTCGGTCGTCTTGACAAAAAAGCCGCTAAGGCCGGTTACGTGGAAGCTCACCTCCCACCGTTGCTGGTCAACGTTCCACAATACTTCGACATTCGAAATCGTCTCTGTATTTCCCGGGTAGCTGTGCGGCCTGCCGGTCCCGTCGGTACTTACCCCACCGCGTTTCTCGATACGCAGGTTGCTTATATCGCCTGTTGGGCCATCGGGGAGCCGGGCGGTAGTATTTCTCAGGTTAAATTCATCAAAATCATCTTGCGTAAAGTAAAGCGTGACCTTTCCGGTAGCACTTTCGGCATTATCGGCAGGTGTGATTTGGTAATGGCGCCGTACATATTGGGCTGGTTGCAAGTCCTCTATCCATACCCGGGCGGTGGTCCTGCCTGTTATGTCGGTCGGCAGACCTGTCGTGATTATCGACGCCAGCCAGTCATTACAGCCGTAGAGATAATCCGTCGTGCCATTTTGAGATTGTATCCTTTCTAACTCATAGGCTGCATGAGCAACACCGGGCCCCGAGGGCTGCGCCAGGTGACTTTCAAAGGCACCTATGTCTATGCGATCTGCAAAAACACGCTCCTGCCCTGCCAGGTCAACCGGTGGTAGGTTCAGGGTTGTGATATCCGGTGTACCGGCGTTGACGGCATCCGAGCACGGTAACAGCGTGAAATCGCCTGTATTCGGGTTGGTAAACAGGGGATCGGTATTAGGGGCTAGGTTGTGGTTAAATGCTGAATAATAGTTTGGGTTACCGGCCTCTGCCTGGTTTTGTACCAGACTGTATTGCGCATCGTATAACTGCCCCACAACGCCATTGCCCCAGATAATCGAATTGCGGAGCACTGGCGTGCCGGAAGCGTTTTGCCATTCGCTGCCGCTATTGTTTGCCCTATTCCCGCTGATGGTGACATTGGTCAGCACGGGGGCGGAACCAACATTGAAACCACCGCCACCGAAAACCGAAGAGATATTCCCGGTGATGGCGACATTGATCAGTACCGGGGAAGAAAAATAGTTGTATATCCCGGCGCCCAGATAACCGGCTGCATTTCTGGTGATATGCACATGCGTCAGGGTGAGGGATGATCTCCAGTTACAGACACCGCCTCCAAAATTTCTTGCGAAAACCTGTTCGTTGACAGTGATGCTTCCCGATGACAGATCCGCGTTTCCGCCGGTAACCGTAAAGCCATCCAGCTTTGCGCTGCCCACGTCGCCGGCAGAAATGACGACGCTATATGCATTGTCCGTATTGACATCGACCGTGCTCAGGTCGCCGGAAAGGATTGTACCCGCCTGACCTGAAGCCGGGAGAATACGTTGATGCGACAATTCGGTCACGCCGTTATCAGGATCGAAGCCCCCGTAGAGCTGTACGTTTTTCACCATCACGAAACTGTTGAACCGGTCTTCGCCGGCGAAATAGCTGTTGTCGTCTGCGCTGTACAATGGCTTGTAGCTACCTTTAGCGACGTATATTTTCAGGGGATTTTCCGCGGTGTGGTTATTCAGGACCCTGGCATACCGGAGCGCGTCGGCCAGCTCGGTCACAGCTTGGGCCCAGCTACTGCCGGAGCCATCGCTGCCGTTCACGTTATGATCCACATAGAGAATATTGCTTGGACCGGGCGTAATAACAGGGAACGCCTGGCTTTCGTAGGCGCCCATATCAATCGTACCGTAGAAAATGCGGGGATTTCCGGAAAGATCAGATCCACCCGGGAGCGGGAGCGAAACGCCTTCGTTTATTGCGTCCCAATAGTATTGATTTTTGCCTGCGTTGATCGCCGGACTGTTGCTTTGCAGGCTGTACTTGCCGTTGGCCGGGTCTGCAAACAAGGGGTTAGTATCCGGGGCCTGGTTGTGGTTGGCTTCTGCATAGTAACCTGGGTTATCTGACTCGGTCTGGTTCTGCACCAGGCTGTGTTTCACGTTGTCGCTGCCTATCAGTTGCCCGTCGACGCCATTGCCCCAAATAATCGAATTATGCACCACGGGTGTGCCCGAACTGTTAAACCATTCGCTTCCCGTGCTTAAAGCTGTATTCCCGCTGACGGTGACATTGGTCAAGATAGGAGATGAATCTAGATCATTAAGAACTCCGCCGCCCTTGACTTCAGCGGTGTTTCCACTGATCGTCACATTCGTCAGAATGGGAGAACTATGATTATTTATTAACCCACCTCCGAAAGATGCCTCGTTCCTACTGATTAGAACATTCGTGAGTATCGGAGAAGCATCGCTAAAATTATACATCCCGCCGCCACCTCCAATCGCGAAACTTACGCAGATATTCCCGGTGATGGTCACGTTTCGGAAATAGGATAAAGTATTGCTATTATATACCCCACCACCTCTGTTAATGGACTTGTTTCCGTCAATGATCAGGTTAGTAAATGTAGCATCGGAATACAGATTGAAAATACCTCCTCCGTAGTCATTACTTATCCTCTGGCCATTCACTATGGTAGTTGATAACGAAGTTGCCCGTCCTCCGGTAATGGTGAAACCATCCAGCACGGTGTTAGTCGAAAGGCGTGCTCCGCCTGAAGGCCCGGCCGCCACTACTACATGATAGGCATTGGCGGAATCGTTTCCATCATCGTTCCCCTGGTTTGCCATCTCCCCGGTGAGAATTGTCGTATGCTGGACGGGATTGCGGGTAGCCCAATCTCCACCCGTACGTGGGAAACCGCCATACACCTTTACACCCTCTTTCAGTACAAAAGCGTTTAATCTGCTCAGGCTCGGAGTACCGGTATTTGCCGTACGGATAGGGAGATTTACCGGCGATGCCACCCACACCTCATCCCCCGCGGAAGAGGCATTGATCATAGCCTGCAGGTCATTGGAGGCCATGGCCCAGCTCAGGCCGTTTGCGTTTATAGAACCGCCGTCGTCGGTAGCTTTTACATAACGGATGGTTTGTGCCTGTGTATGGCTGCACACGAGTGCCAGCACTGTCAGTATAGTACAAATTTTTTCTTTCATCGGAATGTTGGGACTGGTTGATGATTACCACAAATCACGGATTTTCAGGAGAAATAGATTATAACGCTGATATCAAATACTATCAATTTTGTCACAAATAGTCAGCGGAAGACGCGCACGTCCGGCTCTATTCCCGCAGGAATTTCAGATCTGTCAGTGAAGGATTGGTGTAGGCCAAAAAGGGTTTCCTATTTCGAACGGCCTGTTAACTTGGATTTATTCCGGATACGAATGCCTCAAAAACCTGACACAAAACAAGATAGGCTATAACGTATAGATCAAAGCTGATCAATTTAAGCACAGTTTATGCTATTAAGCGAAGTGATGATGTAACTTCTCCGGTTACATAATAAATAATTCATAACCAGCTCATAAACAAAATGTTATTTGCAAACCTTATAGGTTTAACCAAAAAAACTTCTACAAGAAAACGAAGTTCCAGTTCTCAAAAACTATAAATTGGCGTCTCTGCTTATGATCAACGTGGTTTGCAGAATTCGACATTTATGGATTATTTCAAGATACCTTTTCAACAAGGGCTTGTTTGCTTTACTGATTATCGCAATTCCTTTAGGCAGGCAAGCACTTTTTGTTTCATTCTGACAACCTTATCGTTACTTTCCTCCTATTTTCCACCTGTTAGAGCGCAATCCTTCCAGCTTCCCGTACCAGAACACATAGGCGATCAGCAAGGATTACCTCAAGCGTTTGTTTCTTCGATCACCCAGGATGAGAAGGGATTCATGTGGGTTGCCACCCTGGATGGTTTTTGTCGTTACGACGGAGATGAATTCAGGCTATTTCAGGTTTTGCCCGGCGATTCTTCGGGCTTATCCGGACCCGACGTAATCAGTATACAAACCGACCGTCAAGGGCACCTTCTCATTGAAACACAGCAGGATCTGGACCTGTTCGACCCTCGAAGTGAGACCTTCTTTAAGCTCTCGCACCAACCTTTCTACAAGAAATATTTCAAGAAGCTCCCTGTCATAACGTATCCGGACCGCCGTCAGCGAATCTGGTTGTCTAATAATGAAGGGCTTTCTGTTATAGATCTGAATACCAATGATATCAAAAGCTACCGGCACGAGCCGGGTAACCCGCAATCCCTGAGTCATGACACCGTTGTTACCATTCTGGAAGACCGCAAGGGCTCGATATGGGCAGCTACCCGCGACGGGCTTAATAGGCTGGATGAAAAAACGGGCCGCTTTACCCATTACCAGGCGCAACCAGATACACCCGGTAACCTTCCGGATAACGACATCCTGGGCCTATACGAGCGGCCCGACGGCCAGCTTGTAATTTTGTCTGCCGGTTATTTCTCGCTTCTGGATCCTTCAACACAACGAATAAAGTCATACCCGACCGACCGCGGGCAGTCGGCAATCAAAAGGGTGCAGTTTGCCACCGACAAAAAAGGGAATACTTATTTCTCGCAATACGGGAACCTGTATCGTTTCAATGAACGGGAAGGAGTTGCCTGTATTCTCAAGCAGGAATCCAACTCGACAGCTATAATCGGATTGTTTATTGACCGATCAGACGTGCTTTGGCTGGGTACGTCGGGTTCGGGGATTTATAAATATAATCTAAAAGCAACCTCTTTTCAAACCTCTGTCTATATACGCGGCTTCTACGAAGACCTGATGAAAATCGGCGTTGGACTGTCGCAGGAACAAATCCCTGTTTTCCCTTTCCTTACTTCAAGCTACTACTTTCGATACACCCTTGACGGGCACAACAATCTTTGGTTCAATATCGGCGGCACCCCTTTTCATTACGTAAACACCGTTACCGGTAAGGTAACAGAAGTGCCGTTGCCCATCTCATTTAACAATCAATATCCATTATCGCCGGTACCGCTGGCGACGGATGCCGATGGACGTGTATGGGTATTGTACGATTCGCTGGCTCTGTGGTACGATGCCCCGGCACAAAAATGGAAATCGTTTCCGCACGCGATCCGGCTTCCCGATTCAGATAAAGAGCCCGTCCGAGCATGGAATCAAACCCACATTCTTCAGTTCACCGTCGATCAGACTGCCTTGTGGATTGCAACAGACAAGAAAGGACTGCTCCGGATTGACCGTAAAACAGGCCACGCGAAGCAGTATCTGCACAACTCCCGAAACCCGGCTTCGCTGAGCAGTGATTTGTTGTTTTGTCTCTTTGCTGATCCGGAGGACGCGAATATTTTATGGATAGGTACGTTTGGCTCGGGTTTATGTAAATTTGACAAGACAACCGGTAAGTCTCTTATATTCAACACCGGTAACGGCCTGCCCAACAATGTGATCTATGCCGCGATCCCCGATCAGCAGGGAAACATCTGGATCGCGACCAACCGAGGATTGTGCAGGATGAACCGGAAAACACTGAAGAAAAGGACATTTACCAGAGAAGACGGCATACTTGCGGATGAGTTTAACCGGTTCCATTTTGTCCACCTTCCTGACGACCGCATCCTGCTCGGCGGGCTGGAGGGGATCACCGCATTTTACCCAAGCCTGATCCTGGACGACTCCTATCAGCCTGAGGTGGAAATTACCGGGATCCGCGTCAACAATCTGGCGCTGGAGCCCGGCCCGTCGTCGTTGATCGATTCCCTTTCAGTCCAACAGGTGAACGAAATCAAGCTAAAATATCACCAGAATTCCCTGACCGTTGAATTCGCCGGACTTCAATATGATAGCCATAAAAGTCTGCAATACCGTTACCAGCTGGTGGGACTTGACGACAATTGGATCTATCCCAAACGAGGCGAGGCCATTTATACGAACCTGACCGCCGGCAAGTACACCTTAAAGCTGAATACCACGAACACGATCGGCGCCTGGAGCCCGCATACCCGGTCCCTTTCCATCGTTATTTCTCCTCCCTGGTGGGCGAGCTGGTGGGCCTATCTGGTTTATTTCCTCGCCTTGGTGTACGCCGGTTATGTGCTGATCCGCCTTTATGTCAAAGAAAAAGAAACCCAGCAGCTCCGTGCTGTCGATGAGCTGAAAACCCGCTTTTTTTCCAACATTACACACGATTTCCGTACGCCCCTTACCTTGATCCTCGGGCCCGTTCAGCAGCTCAGATCCGTCCCCGACGGTCACCTGATGTCCCCTATTAATCTCAGATACATTAATGTGATCGAGCGAAATGCAAGACAATTGCTGCAGCTGGTCAATCAATTGCTGGATCTCTCGAAGGCGGAGGCCAAATTATTACAAGTCGAAGCCGTCAGGGGAAATCTTGTACAGTTCATTAAAGAACTTTTGTTTTCTTTTCAGGCTCAGGCCGATGAACAGCAGATCCAGCTAAGCTTTCATGATGAAAATATTAACCACGACTATTATTTCGATGCCGAAAAACTGGAACGAATCCTTTACAACCTCGTCGCCAATGCATTGAAGTTTACACAGCAAAAAGGAAGTATTAGCGTCTGTCTGACCGGCAAGGGAAACGAAGTCTCTCTTGCCGTCGCGGATACAGGGTACGGAATACCTGCCGAAAAGCTTCCCAATATATTCGTCCGATTTTATCAGGTCAATTCCACAATGGACTTTCAACAGCAGGGTACAGGCATCGGGCTGTCGCTGGTCAAAGAACTGGTGGAGCTGCAGGGCGGGAGAATTGAGGTGACCAGCACATTGGGCGAAGGCGCCCGGTTTGAAATAACCCTCCCCTATAATCAGGCCCAGGCCAGAACAGAGGCTCCAAGAGCGATTGTCGGGTCGGCACATCAAGATGATACCCAAACGCCCAATATTCTGGTTGTAGAAGATAATCAGGAGCTGGCCGCCTACATTGCCGACAGCCTGCCGCCCTCGTATTCGGTCGCGCTGGCCAAAAATGGGCAGGAAGGTTACGACGCTACCCTACGGATGCTCCCTGATCTGATCATCAGCGATGTCATGATGCCCGTCATGGACGGTCTCACTTTCTGCGGGCAGGTAAAGCAGGACATCCGTACTTCGCATATTCCCGTAATCCTGCTTACGGCAAAAAGCTCGCAGGAAAGCAAGATAACAGGGCTAACCTACGGCGCCGACGACTATCTGACCAAACCCTTTCATGCTCAGGAACTGGCCCTCCGGGTACAGAACCTGCTGGAACGGCAGAGAAGACAAAGAGAGTGGGTACAATCCCAGTTCAGCCAACCCAACGCCAGCCTGACGCCTAGCGAAGAAACGAATCCATTTTTGATAAAACTGTTTAATTTCTTCGAAGCAAACTTCGAGAATGCATTGTTTGGCGTCGATGATATTGTTGGTGAATTGGGAATGAGCCGTATGACCCTTTTCAGAAAAGTGAAAACGCTTACCGGGTACGCGCCCAGTGACCTGATCCGCAATTACCGGCTAAACCGAGCCACCGAGCTTTTGAAAAAAGGCGAATCAATTTCAGAAACCGCCTTCAAAGTCGGGTTTAACAGCCAGGCCTATTTTACAAAATGCTTCCGCGATTTCTACAACATGACCCCTTCCGAATTTATCAAAAAGCAGCCATAGCAACGACCGCCCGAATGGCATTCCTCCCCGATCATTTTTCTTAAAAAACGGCTTCCCATCGCCGTTTTTTTTACTTCAGGTCACCCCGCTTTTGAATGATCGAAATATCACTACATCTCGCAATTTGCTCGCAAATATTGCCTGGAACGCGCTAATCGGGCTTTTTGATACAAAATTGATAGGATCTGTTACGTAAATGATAACGTTTGGCTACCCGAAAGGCTGACTTTTGTCACCGTCGTTCACGCTATGCACAGATCATCTTTTGTATCGGGCTGAACGCTTCGAAAGCAATGAATGATTACAAAAATTCGCGTAAAAACCTGCATTCGATTAGCTGTAACCAAATGCACCTCCATTCGTAAAAATAGTTTCTGTGATGCATTAAACTCAAAACCTGCCTATGTAAAAACCAGCAACCAAAGAACTTGAAAAAGTTAAGAAAATCAATTGAAGCAAATTCCGGTCTGTCAAGCTCTTATTTTACAACTCATGGCCGTTGAAGCGGTTATAAACGCTGCTTGGATTTAGTCCATAACATGTATTGACGCTTCGTGACTTTAGTACAATTTATTAATAACTAATCGTAAAAATGTTGATAAAAAAAATACGACAACTTGGGGCCCTAATGATATTATATCTTGGGTTGGCCCCCATGCTTTTCGCCCAGGAATCCATAGGACTAGAGTGGATCAAGGGTTTTCAGGGAGCAAATGTTCAATCCCACTCAATTACCCGGGACGCACAGGGTAATTTTTTAATTGCAGGAAGTTTTAATGGAGCAACAGACTTTGATCCGGGGCCTGGGACTTATACACTCACAAATGATGGTAGAGAAGAACCCTTTGTAGTAAAACTGGACCCCTCCGGCAATTTTATCCGGGTCATGGCAATGAAGGGGCAGTCTATAGGGAGTGGTCGCGCATATGGGATTGCTCTCGATGCCGCCGGAAACATATACCTTACGGGATACTTTCTGGGAGCGGTCGATTTTGACCCGGGACCAGGCACGCATATAGTCTCTTCTCAGGCGATAGGTAATTCAGCTATTTTTGTTCAGAAACTGAATGCCGACGGAAACCTTCTCTGGGTTAAGGCGATGGATTCGGGTCAAACCAGTGAAGGGAACAAAGTTCAGGTGGATGCAGCCGGGAATGTGTATTCAACCGGGTATTTCAGAGGTTCGGCTGATTTTGACCCAGGAACCGGAACCCATATAATGCAATCAAACAGCACCATTTCGGGAGCCGGCAATACTTATATCCAAAAACTGGACACGGAAGGAAATTTCGTTTGGGCAAAGAGCTTTGGCGCGACAGGCACCGAAAACAGAAGTGAAGCAAACGCTATCGCCCTGGATGGCAGCGGCAATGTTTATACGACCGGTATATTTAGCGGGACGATTGACTTTGATCCGGGCACCGGTACCCAGGAGCTGAGCCAGGAAGGCGGCGCAACGAATACCTTCATTCAGAAGATGAATGCGGACGGCAATTTTCTTTGGGCCAAAAGTATCAAAGGAAGCACATCCGCAGGTGAAGGAATTAAGACGGATGCCGGACAAAATGTACTTATCGCAGGTAGCTTCAGTGGCACAGCGGACTTCGATCCCGGAACAGGCACCAGCAATCTTAGCGACGGGCCTGGTTTCGTGCAGAAACTGAGTGCAGACGGCAATTTTGTTTGGGCCAAAACCTTGACAGGCACGGGTAGAGGCGTCGATACGGATGCTGGCAGTGTATATGTGGCCAATGGGAATGCCGTACAAAAGCTGAATGCAGATGGTACCATCGCCTGGCAAAAGGGGTTGAACGGCAGCGCCGTTGCCAGAGCCGTTCAAGTTGACGGTGACGGCAATGTGTATTTCACAGGATCTAATACCGGCACTATTACCGGTGAGGGCGCCTGCAATTACACGTTGAACGCGGGCGGTTTTCTTGCAAAATTGAATGAGGAAGAGTTTCCCGAAGGTTTTGCTATCTCGGCCAATACCCTGTCCCCACGCGAGCAGACAACCTGTGTGCTGGGGATTCCCGATGTGATTGTCGGATCTGATGTACAGATCACTGCCCCGGCAGGGGATTCACGCGCACTGACTTATCAGTGGCAGGTAGGAACCTCCGCTACAGGCCCATGGACAGACATAGCCGGTGAAATTTTCAAAGACCTGCAACCCCTTTCAGGTAATGAAACACGCTGGTACCGTCGCCAAGTAAAGGCTGTATCGGCTTTTTGCGAGCTGGTAAATTTAAATAACTCTGCCGTAGCAACCGTGACTGTCAATGCCCAGGTTGCGCCCATCGCCAATGCCGACGGGCCGCTATGGTATGTCTGCGAAGATGGCGACAATACGGTTACACTCAACGGCTCAGCAACGAACGGTGACGGGAACTACACCTACACCTGGTATCTGGGAAGCCCTGTATACGGTACGGAGGTGGGATCGGCTGCCGCCTTTACCACACCGGCCATTACTAGTACCACCACATATACCCTGCAGGTTAAGGACGGAAACGGCTGTACTGACATTGAGCAGGTCACCATCGCTCCCGCCATTGCCCAGGCCGGTCCCGACAAGTCGTTTTGTCAGGCAGACCAGGGTGTTCAAATCGGGACTCCTCCCATTGCCGACCCTAATATCACTTATACATGGGAGGTGCTGTCGGGGACAACCGGCAGCTTGAGCTGCACGAACTGTGCGCAACCCATTGCCGAACCAACCGAGGATACCGAATACCAACTTACGGTAACAGTAAAGCAAAAAGACAATACCGAGTGCTCCAGCACCAACACCGTGTGGGTAAGGACGCTCAGCGCACCAAACAACTTGCTGGAATTTGCGGGAACTGATAAAACGATTTGTCAGGGTGAAACTGTCGTACTCGGGGGGGACAGCGCAGGCACAGGATATACTTACACCTGGTCGACCGGCCAATACCTGAGCAGCGCTTCTACTTACAATCCTAGGTTTGACGCCGGTACCGCACATGCGATTTGCCCGGTGATCTATACCGTAACGGCAACAAAGGACGGCTGTTCGTTTACAGATGAAGTGAAAGTGTCGGTTATTGAATCAGACATCGACTTTGCGGACGACACAAGATGCGGGCCGCGCTGGGTACGTTCCAGAGAGGCGGTTAACTATAATTGCGACGAAGCAACGTATGCATGGAGCCGAGTAAGCGGTACGGGGAGCATTCAGGAAACCCGGAACAACGGCCGGGAGGCGTACCTTGTCAGTACAGAAGGCAACAGTATTTTCAGGCGGACGGTCACACTCAACGGTGTTTCGTGTTCAGCAGATATAGAAATCATACCATGTGTAGATGGAGAAATCTGCGAATTTGAACTCATTACTGTGTCCGACCAGGGATGCCCCAAGGTATTCGGTAATTTTGCCGAAATTAAAGTCGGGACCAAATACATCGACCCAAGTGCGTATAACTTTAAATGGGGCCCCTCAAACATGGTAGACAATGATACTGCCAAAATCGTAACCATTACCAACAACAGTCCGTTTACCCTTACCCTAACGTTGACTAACAAAACCAATCCAGCCATTCAGTGCAACCAAACGCTTGAGGTGAACACGCCCAGCTGGACCCTGCCCGACTTTAACATGGCAGGCGGTGCAGGCTGTGCCGGTACCCCGATTACGATCGGAGCGGCCGATGCAGGTGGATTCAGCTACCAGTGGACTGGTGATCAAATTAATGCATTAAGTGATCCTTCGATATCCAACCCGGTTGTGACTGTCAATGAAGCTACCGTCTACACAGTCGTAGTGACTGAGGATGCCAGCGGCTGTACCAGCACCTACACAGTCCCCGTGGATGTCAGCACAATTGTCGTTAATGCCGGCCCCGACCGCGCTGTTTGTAACGGCGGAACTGCCACACTCGGCCTTCCCGCACCTGCCGGGACTAACTGGATCTATCATTGGGAACCTGAAGACGCGGCATGGACAAACGGTACCGACGGCAGCCAAGCCCAGCCTCAGGTCATATTTGCGGTCGCTGCGCCTCAAACGTTCACCGTTACCGCAACAGATACGCTCACAGGCTGTACAGCAACCGACTCGGTAGTGGTAAGAAACGAACAGGAAGAAGATGAATACAGCGGCGCCGACCAAGAGATTTGTCAGGGGCAATCTACAACATTGGGCACCGAGGCTATTCCGGGTGCAACCTATGCATGGTTTGAAGCAGACGGGACAACCCCCGCCACAGGATTGAGCTGCACCACCTGCGCGCGACCTAGTTATTCAAACGCACTGGAAACAAAGACCTTTGTTGTAAAAGTCTCCTTTGGCGAAACCTGTACGACACCGCTCTCGGCAAATGTAACAATTACCGTTACTCCCCGCCCAGCATCGATCGATCTTGCCGACGTGAATTTGTGTGAAGAGGAAAGCGTCCAGATCGGATATGGGAACGGCACCAATCCAGCCGCACCCGAAAACGCTATGTTCCAATGGTCGCCGGCTACGGGGTTGAGCGATCCTAATGTCGCCAATCCTACCGCAACAGTTACTCAGGAAATCATCTACACCGTCACGGTTGACATGATTGGCCCGGCCGGTTGCTCTTTCAGAGAACAAGTGCGGATAAGTCCTCTGGCAAATGCAGGGCCTGATCAGGTTATCTGCGCTGGAGAGACCGTTGTACTGGGCGCGACGGCAGTAACAGGGGTCACTTATGCCTGGACAGGGGCTGGAATTGTCGGCCCAAACAATGTGGCAAACCCTACCGTTCGCCCTGCCAGCACGACGACTTATACCATGACGGCAACGAATGCGGATGGTTGCGAAAGCACCCGGGAAGTTACCGTAACAGTGAACACACCTGTAGATTTTAACATCACAGGTAATACAACGATCTGCGAAGGCGGCGTGGCCACAGTCGGTATTCAAGGCACAGTGCCTCCGAACACACTTTGGGAGTGGAGCCCAAGAACTGGTGTACAAGACCCCACCAACCCCAATACACAAATTGCCGCGACCAGTACGCAAACCTACAGACTGACCCAAACCAATTCAGTTTCGGGCTGTACAAATGCCAAGGAAGTCGTCATAGTCGTAAACCCAGGGATCGATGTGACTTCAGCAAATTTGAAATTGTGCCCAGATCAGTCGAAAGCAATCACTCTGAATGTTACATCAGGTTCTGGCAATTATCAATATCGTTGGACACCTTCAGAATTCCTTTCCGACGCGAACATTGCTAATCCAACTGTGACCCCTTCTGTCGATCGCACCTATTCTGTTACCGTAACAGACCTTGCCTCTGGATGTCAGTTTGTAAGAACAGTTGAAGTGGATGTCCTGACAGAGGAAGAATGTGTGGAATTACCGGTGACATTAATATCCTTTGATGTAAAGAAAGAGGGAACAACGGCCCAAATGACGTGGAAAACTGCCTCAGAAGTGAATAGTAGCCATTTCGATATAGAAAGAAGTGGCAATGGACGCGAATGGGCGGCGATCGGACGGGTGTCTGCAGCCGGAGATGACGTCCAAACCAATTCGTATACCTTTACAGACACCGAACCGGTTGAAGGAATAAACTACTACCGGCTTAAAATGGTCGACAGGGACAGCACCTTTGCGTACAGCGCCATTCGGAGCGGCAGTTTTGAGAGGACCACCGAAACTACTGTTTTCCCCAACCCGGTGTCTGATATACTGCATATCAGGACCAGCGATTGGAAAAACGTGAGCCGGATAGACATCCTGAATGCAGGTGGACTGACAGTCTACCAGTCCCAGGAAATCCCTTACGAAGAGGTGAACATTACCAAATTGCCACAAGGCACTTATCTGGTGAAAGTAACCCGGAAAAATGGGTCCGTGGCAGTCCGCAAAATTGTGATCGCCAGGTAAAAGGAATCACACTGTATACACACTTTTTAAACACTGTATACACATTAGCTAAAGTTGATTGCCACAGAGACTGTCCTGACCTGGACAGTCTCTGTTTTTAACTTACTTTTAGTGTTTAAAGAAGATTTTATTGAAAATTTTCCAGTTTACCCTACCCAAAAAATCGAAAAACCTACACTACAATCCCCGAAAAGAACTTTCAGAACCGCTGTATAAACAAGCTCTCCTAAACATAACGCGCTATGGAACACGATGATCTTATCTTTAAATCACTTGAAATTCTACATTCGTTAACAAAACCTGAAAGAGACTTTCTCCTTTTGCTCCTAGCAAAGCCCACACACAGTATCCCGCCAGAGGCCGACAGACGATTGATACATCCGGCGAAAGTAAATCCGTTTCTGAAAAAACTGTTTAAAATCCTGCGTGTGCGGTTTAGCGATCCTTTCTTTGGCATCAAAGATCTCAGTACCGAATTCAGCATGAGCAGGATGACCATTTTCAGGAAAGTAAAATCCCATACCGGATATGCGACCAGTGACCTAATCCGGAATTATCGTCTCACGCGGGCCAGAGAGCTTTTGAAAAAAGAACATTCGGTTTCAGATACTGCCCGCAAAGCCGGGTTCAAAAGCCAGGCATATTTCAGCAAATGTTTCAGGGACCGCTACAAAATAACACCTTCGGGTTTCATTCAGCAATACAAAAAATGACGGTCCTGCGGCATTTTATTGAATGGCAGCTTTTAGTAACTGCAACAGGAATCAAACAACAAAATAACCCAGCAGGCTCAGTTGATACTAAATTGATAAGACTTGTTACATCCCTGACGATATTTTCTTCTTAGAATCCCGATTTTTACCCATGTGCATCACACATGAAATCCGGCGCATGTACTTACTAATTAAACAGAAGACATCACTAGATATGAGATCCAAAAACTTCGCCATGGCTCTTAAGTGGATAATATTCCTCCCTTGCATTTTACCGCTTTGTCTCGTTTACGGCATCATCCACGGAACCGCAAATATGGTTAAAAAGATGTTGTGGAGCATGTGGAACGATGTTAGCGGTAATTGATGTGGTTCCGTTTGGCTTTACACTTTGCAAATACAAGTACTAAGTGTCAGAAAATAATGACTCGACCGGGCCTATCGGCTCCTTCACAAGGCTGGAACTGATATGATTTCCTGAAATACTCCCTAATCACTGGACAGCTAACGGTTGATATTAAATTTTAAGTTAAGCCCCTTCCAGGTTTTCAGACGGTTGAAAGTAGAGTTTCCGGTTTTTCTCGGTTTAAATCAACAAATTCCTTCGGGTAATCATTCAGTGCGCTATGTGGCCTGAAGTGATTGTATTCCCAACGAAAATCTTCTATTTCCTCTCGTACGTCATGTCAAGCAAGACCATCGAACAACGAGCTGTTGCCGCGAGACTTTAACCTTTAAATTATCAACGACTAAATACTGACTTGCATGAATAAAAATGCGTGTAAAAAAGCACCTCCCGACAAGAAGCCGGGAGGTGTTTGCATTACTACTCAACGTGTACCCTTATCTAAAAGGGAATATCATATAAGATTTTCAGCGATGTCATAACATCTATTCATGCGGCTGTTTGGACGCGTTCTGTAATGCAGACGGCAATGCCGCCTTCCGAGGGTCTCAATCTTTGGCAAACACTGATTTATACAGCACCCCTGCCAGCAGCGCCCCTGCGGTCGGAGCAAGGATAAAAACCCATAGTTGCTGGGCTGCCCATCCGCCCACAAAAATAGCTTGGCTGATGCTACGGGCGGGATTAACCGAAGTATTGCTGACAGGGATACTGATTAAATGGATCAGGGTAAGCCCCAGACCAATAGCAATCCCAGCAAAACCAAAAGGTGCCGATGGATAAGTCGAGCCCAGAATGATAATCAGGAATATAAATGTCATCACAAATTCAGTAATGAGTGCTGCGCCCATACTGTAATTGCCAGGAGAATGCTCACCATAGCCATTTGCTGCAAAATCACCGATGGGACTGCCGTTGCCAGTAACGATCAGGTAAAGCATAGCAGCTCCTGCAATCCCCCCCAGAACCTGTGACAATATATAGCCCGGTAGCGCCTTGCCCTCAAAGCGCCCACCTGCCCACAAGCCGATAGAAACTGCCGGGTTTAAGTGGGCACCCGAAATATGGCCGAGCGAATATGCTATGGTAAGCACAGCCAACCCGAATGCCAGCGAGACCCCTAAAAGCCCTATACCAACCTGAGGAAAGCCGGCCGAAAGTACTGCACTGCCACAGCCACCTAGAACAAGCCAAAACGTGCCAATAAATTCTGCTATATATTTTTTCATATTTTTAAATTAATGTGTTTCAAGTGGACCATGTTCTGAAAGAGACCTTCTGTCGAGGATGTGACAGGTTAGCTAATTGAAATAAAATAACTTAGCTTTTCCTGGAAATGTAGACCAAAATTATCAGTATTATAAATATTAAAATGCGGCCCCAATTATGGTTTCGGAAGCCAGATCGGTCATTGTAGACGCGGTTAATCATGCGGTGTGTTTGATGTTGGATAATATTTAAGACAACCATCAGGCATTGCTTAAAGGTTGATCTGTATTACTACCAACACTCAACTAAAACTGTTATTGGGGATTTTAAATATTTTCCTGGTCTGTCATGAATGTAAATGCCATTCCTAGCTGACAGCTATCGGAGGACAGTAAGTTTTTTGAGCTTGATATTGAGCTCTAAAATGTTGTTTACCATCAGTTTTTGAAAAATTTTGCGCTTATAGGTTGTAACGGTTTGCGGGTTGATCCCGGCTATTGCCGCGATTTCATTGCGAGTTTTAGTTGTCGCGATCAATTCAGCCAATTGGCTTTCTTTTTTGGTCAATCCTTGGCTGGCAATTACTTTGTCGGATGTAATGTGCGACAGTAAGAGCTGTTGAATTTCGGAACTTACAAATGGTAAATTTTTTGATACTTTCTTGATGCCTTCACAGATTTCGGCAGAGGTGCATTTTTTGGAAAGCAACCCATTTGCTCCCGCTCTGATGAAAGGGTAAATATATACCAGCTCATCGCCCAGATGCACCATCACAAGTGCCTTGGAACTTTGCTTAAAAGCTTTTAATAGGTTGGTGTCCTTGCCGTCATCAACGCTTGCATCCAGTAACATCATATGAACGGGCTTCCCGGCAGATAGTGCGATACTGCTTTTCAATGTATTAGTTTGCAAAATTTGCGCCTCTGAGAATTCGCTTTTTATAATTGCTTGTAATCCAACTTCAAAAAGGGGGCTGTCTGTAACGATCAATATCGTCATGATGTTAAAGTTATATTGTGTTTAGTGATAGGTCGAAAAATTAATTCTGCGCACGATTATTTTATAGGTAGTTTATAATTCATCACTAAACCGGTCGCTTATCCAGGAAAGGGTTAATCAATCTAAGGCCAGTGTAACTTGGTTTTGATTGGGACGTAAAGCCAATGATATGATTACAATAATTTGAAACAGCGAAGCCTAGGCTTATATGAGAAGTAGTTTAATTTAATAAGCAATGATAGTGTTGTTTTAATAAAAGTATTTCATTGTTCCAAAGCTATAAACTGTATTTGCAAACCGAAGCTCAATCCGGTTTTAACATAAAGATTGCGCTACACTGGTGGTTTACCCTACGAACTGGTTTAGTTAGGCCAATAATAAGATAAAGCGGCTAGTTAATAGTTGAGTGTGACAGGTACTGATACTTCACGAGCCGTTTTTATAAGTTTTAAATTATGAACGTCTGACCTAGTGCTGAACTAATAAAAATTCGTAGCCAAATACTAATATTGACAGCCATAAAAATGATCCGGCAACAATAGTAAAAATAATGGTCCAGATAATTGGGAAGGTTCTACGGTTCTTGTGGTATTGAATTGATTTTTCCATTAAAATAAAATTAAAGAGGGGGAGACTGCGAGTTATTTTTAAATAGTTAGTTTTAGTTGCAAAGTTTGGTTAAAAGATCATGGAGATATCCATAGTTCCAAGGTTTATGCCTTCGGGTTAGGTCTGTAATATTATGGTTACCCAGCCAGAGCCGGAAGCCTTCGGAATTGTTTGGCTTAAAATGTATAATCCTTCCGTCTGCCAGCAGGATTATGAATACATCCCCTGCATCAATGAAACGGACCAGTTCTGTGGCGCAAGCAAAAAGCCCGGGATAGTCTTTTTGGGAGTTAGTTTTTTTTAAAAACGTTGAAATCATCCTGTTATATCGCTAAGGTGCAAACTATATTGAGTTTATTGCTCAGCGAGGTACACGGTCATGTGCCACATTTGCAAGGAGTTGGTTGTTTTCTGGGCTCCTTATACGCAGAGCGCAGGTATGCACCGAAAATAATTTTAGTTATTTGCTTTCTTTCTAACAACACACTGCCCATGCTTCGCCTAATCGGACTTAATAAATAACGGTTACAGGTTTATGATGCAATTGGCATTTGAAGAAGTAAATGATTTTCATAAGCGATTTCCGATTGGATTGTTAGTAGATGTAGAATTATTACTGAGTGTTACAAAGATAAAAAAGCGTGATTAGATAATCATTGGTATTTTTCAATGAAAACAATAGAAATGTTTCGATCAAACATGAGCTCAAAACAGAAACATTTCCATTGTATAAAGCTAGTTACTTATAGTAATTTTACAGTTTTAATGCAGCTCAGATACCCCCCGAACGGAAAAAATAAAAAAGGCTACTTATCATTGAAAATCGCGAAATCATAAGTATGAGCTTTGCGAACACTAATTGAGAACACCTCTTCAGAAGTTGCTGTATTTACAGCTCCTACTTCTGAGACAGGGATGGATATCTTGGGAAAGTAACGAATTAGTTATGTGGACTTGGACATTGATATTCCCGGCAGTAATAGTCCTAAAATGATTCAACAGATAGTCCGACCTAGCATAAAGAGTTTGGTGCATCCAGGAAAGTCGGAAGAAAAATATGCGCCAAGGTATCTTTCTGCCAGAGCAGACGAATTTCCAGAAGTTCGCAGATAGGATGCTTGCCGGAGGCATTGAAAATGGTTATTGAAGGAACGATACTGAAAAACAATAGTTTATTATCTGCTAAAAAACGCAAACTGTTAAGACCATGTGTGATTTATGTTCCCATAAAGTAGCCCCGGAAAATCATCCCGAGGCTACACAAGCATTACATTAATGTGATTTATTGCGCAATTGCGATTTTCTGTGATGTCATCAAACCATTCTTGTAAATGATTTTCACAATATACATACCTGCTGTCAGTTCAGCTACCCGGAACGTTCCATTTTGCGTCAACTCTGCGTTTTGTATGATCGTACCTTTCAAGTCCAGAATTGAGACTGTTGTGACATTCTCTGCTTCCTTGATGTAAACTACGTCGCGCGCCGGGTTTGGGTAAAGGAATTGCGATTTGCCCAGGTCGAAAGTCAGGTTCCGGATGCTGCTATACGCGAATGTTTCGTCCTTATCGACCATTCTCAGGCGATAAAGGTTTTCGCCGTCCAGCGGGGATGCATCCGTGAAGGTGTAATCGACCAGCACCGCACTCTCGCCTTTGGATGTTATCATACCGATCGTGTTCCACGACTTTCCGTTGCCACTGCGTTCGATTTCGAAGTGTTCGCTGTTAGTTTCGGCCGTGGTCGACCACTTGAGTAATGCCGAGCTACCTTCTTTGCGGGCATTGAATGCGACTAGTGTTACCGGCAGGGCGCTGTTTGCTCCAAAGGTAAATGCCGAATAGTTATCAGGGATTATGCCGTTCGCAGTAATGGTACCAGTGCCTGCCAGTGTACCTGTGGTACCACCTGCTTTGCCCAGGCTTTCCCATTGAGAGGTAGCAGTATTGTATCCCACTACCAGCAGGTTTACGATGCTCGAACTGGCAAGCTCGCTCAGGTTGCTGGTCGCATCCCAGGTAAGGGTAACATTTACTTCTCCGGTGCCATCAAGATCCCAATATTCCACGTTGCTCACGCCAGTCACATCGGAATTCAGATTTGCAAGTGGAAATGGTGCACCCGTCGGCAAGGTAGCAGAACCCGCGCTTCCCGAAAAATATGCCGCTTTGTACACGCCCGACGAAGCAGGAGCAGAAATCGCGACCGCCCGCAGTTTGGTGCCGTCACCGACAGGGAATACAAATGCGCTGTTACCGATTTTGGAAACATAGCCGTCGACGTGGTTTGCATCGTCTTGCCCTATATAGGTGGCACTGGGCCCAAAGCCCAAGATGCCGGGTGAGGCGGCGCGGTTGGCTTTGATGATACCGGGTTGAACGCCCGTTCCTCCTGTGACAAAGGCATGGGTTCCAAACACCGTCATCTGTGTGCCTTCAAAAATTGTCGTATTTCCCCAGCTCCCCTGCTGGGCAACCGCCGGATCGACCATTAGCAAGAACGAAAGGCACATGCCCGCGCTCAGGATAATGAGCTTTTTATGGATGATTTTGTGCATAGTTCACTCATTTTGAAATGATAGTCTCAGAATTTTGCTGAGCAGCATTGCCGAGCATCGCCTTGATGCTGGCCACTTCCGCTTTGAGCGCGTTCATCTCACTCAATTGCGCTTCGAGCAATTCGATTTTTTTCTGCTGATCCTGAACTGCCTTTACTAAAAGTGGGGTGATTTTACTATAGTCAACTAACCAAGGCTTGTTTTTGGCATCATCGCCTCCTTTAATAACGGCATCAGGGTATATTTTGTAAAGATCCTGAGCGATAAAACCTGTGGTTGCGGTCTTGGCTTGGTCGCTTATGTAATTATAGTCAACGACCCCTACCTTCATCAGATCTGAAATAGTGAAATGCGTATTTTTGATATTTTCTTTCAAGCGACGGTCTGATGTTGCCGCAAAGGCGACATTACTACCATTACGTACAATTGCTCCTAAATTTGTAATGTTTGTAGTTCCAAACCTCACAAATACATCGCCATTGTTTACAGCCCCTCTTCTTGTTAGAATCATATTGGGATCTTCTCCGGAGGATTGATTAATGATTTGAGCTCTATTAGTCCCGGAAGCATAAACAAGCATAGTCCCGTTTGAAGGCGATTCAGCGGTAGCATAGCCTGTAGCGTCATTCCCATGAGCACCAGCATGGATCGCTCCAACTACATGTAACGGTCGTGTAGGAGTATGAGTGCCAATGCCTACGCTTCCGTTGGATCCTATAACCATTTGAATGCTTGTGCCTTGCTGGAAAGCCAATCCAGTGCCGCCGGCAGGTCCGGCATCATTTCGAACGCCAATTCGATATAATGACGGTTGAGCAGCACTATTAGAAAAATCAATTGATCCACCAAAATTTCCTCCAAGTGCAGGCGATCTGAAAAGCTGTATAATACCACCAGCATGAATCGTAGATCTTCCAGTTCCTTCCCTTCGAGCAGATATAATCGCGCCGTTTCTAAAGACAGAAGATAACTTATTCGATCCTGCATCGTTGGCTGTGCCTGTCAGATAAAAAGGTGTACTATTGGGCGCCTTGTAGCTCACCCAAGAACCTCCGACACAAGTCCATTGAAGTCCCACTGTTGAGCTAGTCTCAAGCGTGTCAGTATACATAACACCTGAGGAACAGCCTCCTGAAGGCGCCCCACTTCCAAAGGTTTGCATGCTTTCCGGAACTGCTGTAACTAGCTTCACCCAACTCGTACCATCATTGTAATACTCACCGAGTTCTAAATCAGAGGTAGCAGCCGTGTTGAACACGCGCATACCGGCCACATGGGCTGTAAGTGGAGCTGGATCAGTAAGAGAGGTGAGAGCAACGCGAGGTTGGAGAAAGCCCTTTGTAGTACTTTCCAGTTCCAGGATGGAATTCGGATTGATAGAGTTCGGATTGTCCCCGATTTTGACCTGCGCCATCAAAGGCGAACCCACAAAAAGCAAACCGGCAGTCACTGAGAGTGCACCGGCAGTGCGTGTTAGTAGTTGTTTTACTTTCATTGCGTATAATTGATTTTAGTTAAAAAAATTACAATCCACAGAATCATTTAGAGGTAAAATTGCATCAGAATTTTGTGTCACTGATGGGGCTATCTGTTCTGATTGAGTTCAACGAAGCATATACAGCATTTGAACTGTTTACTTTTTAACAAGTGGGTGGGTTGACAAGCTATTCGCTTAAAGCCTTTGCCAAGAAGACTCCTGCGAACTATGTTTACAAAGTACAGCAAAAAACAAAAGCGGTTTTAAGCTGCAAATGAATAAACTCAAATTCATATTTGATAATGTGCTCACATGCAACATATTACGAGAGGCCGAATATTGTAACAGTAGAAATGTTTCTATGGAAATCCCTAAAATATTATGGATAGTCTTATACATAATATTTCTTGGTTATACGCCTTTGTTATAGCTTGGATTGAAACAGAAACTGTGAAGCTAACTCTCGGCAAGCTTACCAAGTCATTTAAAACCTACATGTAAGATATTGCACCCCATCCTACTTTGCCCTAACTTTGTTTTGCATACCAAAATACTTTGACCCATTTGCAATCATCCCAATTTTGGTGATATAATCTATTATGATAAAAGTGCTAATTATTGAGGATCACGCAGTGGTACGAATGGGAATGACGCTAGTCATCCGGGAAATCTTCCCGGAAGCAGAGATTTTCGAAGCTGAAAGTTTCAACGCCGGGCTGCATATAATTCAGGAACTGTCGATAAATCTGGTGGTGCTCGACATCCATGTGCCTGGCGGCCAAGACGTAAGGATGATCGAATCAATCAAGGCCACACGCCCCGAAATCAAAGTTCTTGTTTTTAGTGGACTACCGGAACAAAAGTATGCACTAAAATATGTGCAGGCGGGTGCGGATGGTTTTTTATCCAAGCGTTCCAACCCCGAGCTTTACGGAAAGGCCTTAGCAGCGGTAGTGAATGACGAGAAGTATCTTAGCGAGGATCTAAAAGGCCAACTGGTGATGCAGTTGCCGCAAAATTATACAAAAATCAAAAAGCGGAAATGGACCAGCCTTACCGACCGCGAGCTTGAAATCAGCCGGCTTTTGATCCAGGGAATGTGGACCAAGGAAATCGCGACCCATTTGCAGCTTAAATTGAGCACTATCAGTACTTTCAAGAAGAAGATTTTCCAGAAATGCGGCATCACTAGTACTGTCGAACTTTCCAAGATCATCGACGATATCGCGCTAGACCATGATTAATCCGGCCTGCTAACGCAGCATATTCATTTTTGCAGATAGGGCCATCATGCTGTCCACTTTTAATTTCTTGAATACTTTTAATTTGAATGTACTCACGGTACTTTGCTGCAAATCGAGCTTCTGGGCTATCTCACGCACTTTATTTCCTTGTAAAAGCAATTGCATCACAAGACTTTCACGGGGTGTCAGGATTTTTAACGGGTCATGGTCGGAGAAATTAACGTTGGCAATGACCTGCGACAAAAGGGCATCCTGTATAGCCTTACTGAAATAGATTTTCGAACCGAGCACAGTATCAACGGCAATCCGAAGCTGATCGATTGAACTGTCTTTAGATAAAAAGCCGTGCGCACCGGACGACACGGCGGGTAATGCGTAAATTGCTTCGCTTAGTGACGAGTAGACAAGAATTTTGATACCCAGTTTTGATGCGCATATGTCCTTGATGATTTGCATACTTGCGCCCTTGATACATATTTCGAGGATCACCAGATCGAAGGACTGGTCCCTGACAGCCTGCATAACCTCATCAATACTTGTTACGTGCGTGATTTTGGATTTTGGCAGGTGATCCTTAATTTCTTGTCTTATCGCACCGCGCATCAGTGGCTGAGACTCTATTATAAGCACTTTCATAGAAGTATAAGGTGGTGAATTTTAAAATAGTACATAAAAATGACGGTTGCCCGTGACGAACAGGCAACCGTACATGCTCCTATTTAATGTGGACGAATTTGTGTGTGTGAACAGACCCGTCTATGTGCGTTATGTTAAGTATATAAATTCCTGATTCCAATCCAAATACATCTAGTGTTCCCGATTCTACCGGTCCCGAGCTGTAAACGCTGATACCGGAAAGGTTGTTGATCCGAAGCGCTTTAACCTGTTTCCAGCTGGTTACCTTCAGGTTGAGCACCGTCGTAACGGGGTTGGGGAATACGCTGCTTTCTAGCTTGCTGCCAAAACGTACGCTTCTGATGCTGCTGAATGCGAAAGTGCCATCGAGGTCCGTCATTCTCAACCGATAAAGATTAGCACCGTTAGCGCCGGTCTGCGGCTGCTGATCGGTAAATTCGTAGGTTTTTCGCTCTGTGCTCTCCCCTTCCGCCTTCACGCTTCCGATCGCATTCCAAACCTTGCCGTCCACGCTGCGCTGAACTTCGAATCTGTCGCTGTTGCTTTCCTCGCTGGTAACCCAGTTCAGTTCCACCACATTCTCACGCGCAACGGCCTCGAACGACACTAGTTTCACCGGAAGTGCACCTTCCCAGCGGATCGTGTAAGGCACAGGAGAAGATTGTTCACCGGCTTCGTCCAGGTAAGCGTACTCGAAAGTGACATTCGTGTAGCCAATACCGGTCAGTTTGATGGCCATTAATGCCGGGTCGTAAGCAGAGATAATCTGTCCTTGCGTCACGAGTGCGCCGTTGTAATACAGCTCGGCCGTGCCCGGCAATGCGGTGATCACCACCGTACGGTTCCTGCCCGAACCATTCAGCGAACCATCCTCCTGGTCAGTTCCGGTAAGTCCGCCTGGCGACGACGTTCCTGTTCCGGTACTATTATGCGTGCCGTCCAGAGGAATGGTTGCATTAGGCGCCGGCTGATCGATGCTGTATTCTTTCAAATCGGCTAAAGGGGGCTGCTGGATGCCGAAATTGGCATTGGTTACGTTCAGTCCCGCGACGGTTACGTTGGTCAGGATACCGTTCACCGCCTCGTCGCTGCCCACGCCCGGGCCCAGGTTTTCACCGGTATTGATCCACCCGGTAGGGAGGTTTGCCGTTGTAGAACCGGATGCATTCTGGTGTAGTACGATGCTGTAAGTACCCGCAGCGACAGCACCGAAATCATAGGTGCCGTCTGCTTCAACCGCTACGGTTTCCACCGCAGCACCGCTCGCGTTCACGAGCGTTACGTACAGCCCGGCTGGTAACGACTGCGCATTGCTGGCATTCACGGTCACATCTTTGAGGCCGTTACCGTCGTGGAACACATTACCCGACAGGGTTACAGGTGCCAGACATGACTCAGGCGCATTGATCGCCACATTTACCGTTTTTACCAACTGGCATTGACTAGCATTGTCGGTAACCGTTACCGTATACGCGCCTGCAGCGTTGGCAGTGAATGTAGGATTAGCCACAAATGCATTGGAAAGGCCTGTGGCAGGGCTCCACGCATACGAGTAATTGCCGGTGGATGTTACATTCAAAGGCAATGTACCTTCGGTTCCTGCGCAAAGTGCGAGGTCGCCGCCAGTAGCCGCAATGGTATTCGGGTTCACTACCACAATTACCTCTTTGTAGTTATTGCAACCGGTTGCTGTATTGGTTTGGGTTAAACGATAAGTACGGGTTGCCGTGCCTGTGATCGTCGTGACAGGGCTGTTAGGGCTTGCCACGCCAGTTACTGGCGTCCATTGCCATGTGCTTGCCACAGCCGGGTTCGCTACCGAAAGTGTGGTAGTACCGCCTTCGCAAATGGCTGTGCTTCCTGTGATATTGAAAGTCTCGGGAGTATTCACGGTCACTACAACCTGGTCGGTAGTCGTACAACCGTCAACAGTCACGCTAACGGTGTAAGTGGTAGTGGCCGTAGGTTTTACGGTTGGCTGGGCCACATCGGCCGCGCCAACGATTCCCGCTCCTGTCCACGCGTAAGTAGCTCCATCGATAGCCGGAGTTCCGATTACCGCCGACTCTCCGGGGCACACTGCTACGTCTGCACCTGCGTTGGCGGTCTGGGTAACGGTTATAGTGTCTTTGAATACACAACCGCTTGTCAGTGTAACCGTCACAATGTAGTCCACCTTGCCCGTGACAGTGGCGGTTGGGTTAGCTGCTGTCGCGTCGCTCAGGCCGGTAGCCGGAGCCCAGGCGTAAGTAGCACCCACGGGTGCGGCCGGGTTGCCTGCGGCGCCGTAACCGATTTCGATCGGTCCCGCCGGACAGATGGTCTTATCGGCCAGTTGCAGGCCCGATTCCCCGTTCACGGTGAGCGTTACCTCGTCGCTGATCGGCGTCACACAGCCCGGGAAGCTTACTTTTACCACGTAGGTAGTAGTCGCCGTCGGGTTCAGTACTGTCGGGCTCGCTACGGTGTTGCTGCTCAGGCCGGTTGCCGGCGTAAGGCCGTCGGCCATAAACCATTCGTATTGTGCGGAAGTATCTCCTCCGCGTCCAAGCGTTACCGGCTCTCCTGCGCACGTAGTGGCGCCTTCCCCTGCATATTCGCCTGCGGTGACCGTGTTACTGAGTACCACTTCGTCCGTGGCCGTACAGCCCGACAACGGGTCGGTGACTGTCAGGGTGAATGTTTGTGGAGTGGAAGAGGCAAATTGCACCTGCGGCTGCGCGTCGGTAGCGCCTGTTCCGTTCACCCAGGCCGCATTGGAGGGCTCCCATGCATATTGCCAGTTGGTACCGGCAGGCGCCGCAGTTCCCAACGTTGCCGTACCTCCGTTACAGATCGCACGATCGATACCCGCTGCTGCCACTGGCGTTGCCACATTCACGTTAACCGTGTCGCGAAGCTTACAGCCTGAAGCTGTTTCGGTAATGAGGACACGGAATTCAGTGGTTGCACTGACCGTCGCAGACGGGTTGGCAAGGGCCGCATTGTCCAGGCCGTCACTCGGCGTCCAGGCGTAAGTAAACCCATCTACCGGCGTGGTGCCGATCTGAACAGATGTACCCGCGCAAGTATATTTATCTTCCGCGATGAATACTGGCAACGACCATCCCGGCGGATTGATCACAATCGATTTAGCACAGCTAAAAGATGCATCGTACTTGCTGGTGATGGTTACCGTAATGGTCGCCTGCGCGGTAGAAGTAATGTTCACCGTCGCGGCGCGCGCATTATCCACCAGGTTGGCGGGGCTCCACGCGTAGTTGAAGTCGGACGTATTGCCGAGCGAAGTGCCCAGTTTCAAAACGGAGCCATCGAAAATTTTAGGGCAATCCTGAGCGGAAAGTGTCACGATTTCGAAATCACACGACCCAGGCCCGCTTGAGCATGGCTGTACTGACACATCGGCACTGCATTGCACGCCGTTCAGGCTCACGGTACGACGGAAAGTCGTAACGCCGGTATTGCTTTTGAGAAAGGCATTTTTACCGCCCTCCGAAGTTTGCAGCACCGCGCCGTCTCCCGAAACCACAGTCCAGGTGTAAACGGTACCAGGTGCATTGTCTTCGTCCATATGCTTGCTCCACATGGGACCGCAAACGGTTTCGTCCTGATCCGAAATGCGGGTATTGAGCACGGCAACTTTCACCTGGTCGGTAAATGTACAGCCGCTTTTCGTCGCAGTCACTGTGTAGTTAGCCACCCCTCCCGTTACGCCGGCGGTTCCTGCATTGAAAACGGGGTTGGCTACTTGTGGGTTAGCCAGATACTGGCCGGTAGTCCAGGTGTAGGCGAACGTGGCGTCGGCAGTACCGCCCAGGGTCACAGGGGTATTTTTGCAAATGGTTTTGTCCTCTCCTGCAAATGCTATCAGGCCTGCGGGTGCTGAAACAGGCGTTACGGTTACGTTGGAAGTGCTGGAACAGGTGGCACCACCCTTGCGCTCCACCGTTACTCTCAGACGGTATACGGTGGTAACGGTCGGATTGGCTATCGGCTGGGCACACGTGGTGCAGCTCAACGTAGTGAGTGGGTCACCCGAAACGCGTTCCCAGGCATAAGTTACCTTCTGGCTTGCGATTGCCGGAGTACCGATCTGCACGCCTCCTGATCCTTCACAGACAGACTTCGCAGCACCCGCAGCAGCTACGGCAGGTACGATCGTCACCTGGTCGATGTCCACGCACCCGGCCGCATCGGTCACCTGCAACGTGTAGGTGGTAGCCTGGGTCATGGCGGGGGTTGTCCAGGATGCGGTGCTGGCGCGCAATGTACCGTTGGAGGTGCTTCCTTCAAACCATTGATAGGTGAATGCTCCCGACCCGCCCGTAGCAGATCCGTTCAGGGGTACCGTGTTGGAGCCGTTGCCGCACACATACCATTGCGGACCATCCGCATTGGCAACCGGGGCCGCATTGGCGCCAATCACTACCTCGGCAACCTGCGACGAATCCAGCTGCACAGGCGCACAATCCTGGCCGTAGGTTTTGATCAAACGGCGGTAATAGGCGGTAGTTTGCGAAGCCTCGGGCTGCAAATCTTTGAAAACCTCACCCGGAATATCCTGCCACGGGCCGGTAGTCGCGCTGGCTTTCTGCCATTGGTAAGTAAGCTGGCTGCGAAACCCCGTCGGTGCAGTAATGCTCACCGCATTGCCCGTGATCATACCGGGGGTACCAAGTATACATACATTTTGTGTCATAGGCGCCAGGTTACTGGCCGAAACGGTCACATTGGCCGGCAATGCATTTTGGTTGAACTTGACGAGTATGCCGTCGTTGGCGCCACCGGCCATTGACTGGTGGCTTCCTGCTGTAGCGAGTGTGGTACTGGTAGTCGAAGAGCCCAGGAAGATACTGCCATCGCTGTCCATGGTGATGTTGGAAGACATCGGGAGCATTCCGTATTGGCCTCCTGTCATGGCAGGCCCATCACTTCCGGCCCCTCCGAAATACGTCCCCCACAACCGTTGTCCGGTAGCAATGCTGAATTTATTCAGAAATATATCTCCACCTGCGCTTGGTGTTACCTGATAGGCACAATCGCTGGCCAGCCCGCCTCCATTTGCGGTTGAAACACCCATGATCAGCAAATTGCCTTTCCCGTCCAATGCGCAGTCCATCGCTTTTGCTAGTAATGTACCGGTAGAAATCGCCCCCAGGTAAGTCCCGCTCAGGTAACGTCCCGTCAAATCGAAGCTGGCCCAGATGGCATCACGAGAGGCCGCCAGCGTCGTACGGAACGCGCCGGATGATGCGATCCCCGAGGCAGCATTTGAACTTCCTACCACATGGATACGACCATTGCTTTCATCTACTTTCAGACCGTTGATCGAACTATTGAAAAATCTGGCCCATATCCTGGCCCCGGTGCTACCGTTGAATTTACCGATATAGCCTAACTGGACCGCCGTTCCCTCACCAACACCTGCTGCAAAGGCTGCATCGTCGGTCGCGCTCGTACCTGAACCGGCCACATATACATTGCCCTGGCTATCCAGATCGAGTGCCAATCCTGCATTGGCCGCTTGTGTGAGGGCTCTGCCGGTAGATCCGGCGATGAAAGTTCCCCATTGCCGGACACCAACAGCATTGAACTTCACGAGATAGGAAGTGTTGGCACCACCATCAGTACGGAAAGCACCCGGGGTAGCGATATCCCCTGATTGAGCGGTCGGGACTGGAAATGTATTACCGTTACTTCCGCCAAGTGCATATAGATTGCCCTGCGCGTCTACTTTCAGGCATTCAAAAAAACCTCCGTGAAGGTTGTAGCCCGATCCCCCGTAATAAGAAGCCCATAACCTTTGGCCAGTGTTCGCATCAAACTGAGCAAGAAATGGAATTTCAACATTGCCGGTAAAATCGGCATCCGTACCAGCAATATAAGCCGTCTGATGAGCGCCCGGTGTGGCCAAGCCTTCGCTTTGGGATTCTCCACCGATGTAGACGTGTCCGTTCCGCACCGTTATCGCATAGGCCTGATCATGCTTGTCGCCGCCGTAATAAGTCGCCCACTGACGAACGCCTGCACTATTCAACTTCACAATAAAAAAATCGCCTTCGCCGGCCAACGTGCCCTGATAGGCACCACTGGAAGCGATGTTGTTTGTGCTCCTGGTGCCGCCTACCGCATAAACGTTCCCGCTTTCGTCGGTATCGATAGCCCTAATGAAATCAGCAGCAGACTCACCATAATACGTAGCCCATTCTAGATTCGGCGACGGGTCTATCACCAGTGTCTGGCGCTTGTCGTAGGCAGGCACCTGGAATGCAAACAGATCCTGACCCAATGCCTTGTACGACACGGTCAAAGGTTTCCGGCTCGCACCTACCCAGCTTGCAGGAATGTGCTCCTTCAACTGCCCGTTGATGGTCTCCATCACGATTTGATTCTGGCTAAGCGCCACTTTTTTGCTTCCGTGGTAGCGCAGCTGAATGCGTGCCGGATCGGCGCCGGGATGGACAATGAAATTATATTCTACGTTTTTGTCCGATTTGGGATCGGCGACGAATTCTAGGTCGATGCCCGGGTAAATGTCCGAATAAGTAATGCGCCCAAAATTGCGGATATTCCGGAATTCGCCGCGCTCTGTGATCACATTACTAAGTGCATTTCCAACCCTATCAGCCCTCAATGCGGCTGCCGGGTTAGCCCCCACCAGCTCGATGTCCACGCGGTGGAACTTACGCGAACCCACGCCCTTGCGCACATAGGTATCATAACTGAAACCGTTTTGACGCAGTTGCACATGCAATGGGCCGTTTTGTAGCAGGTATTTGACCCGGCCGTTGGCTTTGCCATCCTGGTCGACGAGCTGTCCTTTGTTTTCGACAAAGCCGGCCTGATAGCCGCCGGTGGATTTTAAAATGGAGGTTTTGGCGTCAACGGCTGTATTGCCCAGGCGCGGCGATCCCGGCGATGCCGGTTTTTGGGCGCAAACGGCAAAGAAGGTCCAGCCGCTGATGATCAGCGAAAGTAGTAGTCTTTTCTGCATGGAAGATTGAAATTAGATATAAACTATTTAAATGGTATTGCTATTGAAGGTTGGGTTTAAAGTTTGGCGTGTATGTATAGTGCTCTAAGAAAACCGAAAAGACGATATCCTATATACGTAAATGAATGAAGCGTTTACTTTGCAGCTTATTACTGTCATTAATTCAAGGCTCAAAACTAATTGTAATTTCGTCGTATTAGCTCTATGCAAGAAAAATAGACAGTAGAATAATTTCTATTAGTTTTTTACCTACTATGGCGTAAAGCTTGTAAACTCCCGAAATGATCTGTTGAGCCCAAATGCAATCGGGTAGCCAGTCACACTGTAATTCAGTCAGGTGCTTGTTCTACAATTTCATAATTAAAACCAGCCTATTTTAATCACCATACTTCCCCAGCAGGTTAAGTCGTGGTAGCTGCTGACAGCGAAAATATATTTTGCTCGATTCTCCTGATCATCGGTTGTTTTTTTTACATTACTCGATTTGTCACCTGCTTATTACTTAGTATCCGTAAAAGCATACCCACTCCCCCAGTCTGTACATATAGTGAATTACTCTGATAAGTACCCCATTAGATTGCTAATATTGGTTTTGTCACTGACCTTGTTTAGGACATTACCTGGTTTGGCGAATGAAGAGAAGGCTAATTACACCTTACGGCATTATACTAGCGAAAGTGGCCTGCCGCAAAATTCAGTGAGATCAATTGTTCAGGACCGTGACGGATTTCTTTGGTTGGCTACCGATCTTGGCCTAGTCAGATTTGATGGTCAGTCGTTTGTGACTTATGGCAAAAAGGAACTAGGAATACGCACAAATCAAATTATGTCCTTTGCTCCCGATCCCGAGGGTAGAAAAGATCGGATTTACGCCATGAGTGCCGACTGTGATCACATTAAAATTTCTGACGGCAGGCCAACACTCGATTACAACCTACTTGAATTTCGTTTCCCTGGTCAATTTAAAGCCAAAGAAGCAAGTAATGACTGGTTCTATTCGATTGGTTTG